>JAEXCN010000123.1 GCA_023402175.1 Pseudomonadota bacterium
GCGCCGGCGCGAGGAGCACCTCCGCCAATCGGAGGTGGAGGCTTCGGCGTCGGCGGCGGCTCCGGCGTCGGGACCGGACGCGGAAGCGGCGAAGGCGTCCCTGGCGGCGCGGGCCTCGGCGCGAGCGGCGTCGGCGGAGGAACGGCGAACGTCCCCGTGACGCCGCCCGGAGGCCTGAGCGGCATCGGAGGAACGGACGTCGGCACCGGGCGCGACGTCAGCGGCACCCCGGGCGGAGCCGCGCTCGGAGGCTCCGGCAGCGGCGGTCAGGACTTCGGCACGGGAGGTCCTTCGGGAAATTCCGCGCCCGGTACGGACCCGACGCCCCCCGGCTCGATCCCGAACCGCGGCGTCCCCGCGCGCGACGCGGGCGCCCCGCGCGAGAGGATCGACGTCGAGTTCTTCTAGTCACCGAGCGGTGTCGCGCCTCGTCAGGCGTCTCACGGCGGCAGTGGGCGCTCGGCGACGAAGAGCTGCTGTCCGCCTGGACCGCCGTGGCGCGAGAAGTAGATGCGGCAGTTGTCGGGCGAAAGCGATCCTGCCTGCTCGCTAACGTCGGTGTTGAGCTCCGTGATGGGCTTCGGAGCACCGAACGCGCCCGTCGGATCGCTCCGCGTCGCGAGATAGAGATCTTGCCCGCCCTTGCCGCCGTCGCGCGTCGAGCTGAAGTACATCGTGAGGCCGTCCGCCGAGAGGAACGGCAAGAAGTCGTCCTTCGACGTGTTCAGCTCGGTCACGTTCACCGGCGTGCTGAACGTTCCACCTTCACGCTTCGAGCGGAAGATGTCGTAGTTGCCTCCGCGATCGGAGACGAACCAGAGCTCGTCACTCGCGACGTGGAAGAAGCCCTGTCCCTCGTAGGCGTTCGTCGCGATCCCCGGCACGAGCGCGGGCGCGCCGAACGCGGCGGTCGGGTCCGCGCGCTTCGCCCAATACACGTCGTTCGTGCCGGCGCGGCCCGAGTGGAAGACGAGCGTCAGCGCGTCGGACGAGATCGTCGGGTCGTTGTCGTTCGACGTGCTGTTGATCCCGGACACGGGCTCGGCGGGGCCGAATGGCATCTCGCGCGCGGCGCGCGTCGCGCGGAAGATGGCCGACGTCGCCCCGTCGAAGCCCGTGAAGAAGACGGCGAGCTCGTCGGGCGTGAGATGAGGCGACGACGCGTGCGCATTCGGATCGATCCCGGGCACGAGCACCGGTGCGCCGAAGGTCGCGGTCGAAGAGCACTTCGGAGCAGGCTTGCCGCCCGCGTCGCCCGTGGCGGTCGGCGTCGGCGTTGCGACCGTGGCGTCTGCTCCCGCGTCGGCGTCGTCTCCCCTCGCCGCTCGCGCCGGGAGCTTGCAGCCCGTGCACGGCAGATCGCCGTTGGGATCCGGGTACGAGCACGCGGCATGACCGATCACGCCGGCCACGACACCCCCGACGAGCACGAGCACCTTCGCCCGCATCGAGCCATCCTCCACGACTCCTCGATCTTGGCACCAGTTCCACCGGCACGCGAGCCCGATCATCGTGGATTACGCCCATCGGCGAGGATACGTCTTCGACGACTTCATCGCGCAGCGCCTTGAATATCCGTCCTTGAACAAGGGCGCGCACGCTCACCCAGCCGTCGAGCCACCGGGTCTCGCGTGCGCGATCATCGACCGGCGTCGCGGCCGCCGTTGCGTTCAAGCGCGCGGACTGAGCGCTTCCTACGCTCGGAGCCATGAACCGTCATCTCCCGTCAGCCTCGGATGTCGAGACGCTCACGCCGACGCCGCTCCAATTGCTCGTTTGTCAAAACGCGTGGGCCAATCGGCAGCTCTTCGCAGCACTTCGCGCCGTCGATTCGTTCGAGTCGCAGAAAGGCGCGGACTTGATCGTGCGCGCTCTCGATCACATCCACGTCGTCAGGTGCATCTTCCAGGCCCACCTCCGGGGAGTCTCGCACGGGTTCGAGTCGACACAGAGGGCGCCCCTTCCCTCACTCGAGGCGCTCGATGGCGAGTTCGAGACCATCGACCACTGGTACGTGGATGCCATGGCGTCGCTCGGACCGAAGGACCTCGCACGTCCTCGCGACGTGCGCTTCACCGACGGGAAGATCGTGACGATGACCGCCGCCACGATGATCCTCCACGTGGTCACGCACACGATCCATCATCGCGGAAACGTCGACGCGATCATGTACCAAACCGGGATGCCGCGCCGAAGGGACGGATTCCCGGAGTTCCTCGTCAGTCTAGCGTCCGCCACGTGATCGCGCTCAGCCCCTGCGTCGGCGTCATACCGAACTGCTCTCGGAAAACGCGGCTCAGGTGAGCGCTATCCGCGAATCCGGCAGAGGCCGCAGCGGCGCTGAGGCTCGCTCCCTCCTCCACCGCGGCGATGGCGCGTCGCAAGCGCTTCCAACGCCGATACGCGCGCATCGGGAGCCCGACGTCACGCCCGAACGCATGACGCATCTGCCGAGGCGAAAGTCCGGCTTCGTGTGAAAGGCTCGCGAGGTCGCCTTCGCCTGCGCCGTTGCCATCGAGGTACATGCACATACGGCGTGCCGCCGGATGTCGTGGTCCCGGTCGCTCGCGCAGGTCGACGGCGGCGGAGAGCATCGAGGCGATGAGCGCGCGCGCGTCCTCCGGCGCAGGATCGCGAGGGATGCTCACGGGAAGCGTGTCCCGTCGCCATGTTTCGCACCGAGGCTCCGCGGTGCGAGACAGCTCTCGGCTTGCCGGATCGTCGCCGTCGAGGAACAGGACGGCAGCATGCGAAGACGCGCTGTGTCCATGGATCAGGCGCGGAGGAATGACGGCCGTGCAGGCGCGGATGCGTTCCTCGGCACCGTCCTCGATGTACAGCCCGTGGGGGGCGATGATGATCTGGGCCGCGTGGTGCGCGTGCCGCCTCGTGGCGACGAGTGGGCCCACGTAGAGCATCCGCGTTCCCGAAACGAAGATCGTACCCTCCAACCGTGCCGGCATGCTCAACGGTCCCTGGCTCCCCGCGGGTAGGTGGATAAGCCCATCGCATTCCCATTCAGCTCAGGAGATTGACGCCGTATCTCCACGTTGATTCCCAACTACGATGTCAGCGTACGCGACGCCGTTTCCCGACCGCGCCGCGGCCTCATCTCTGTTTCGTCGCGAAGCAACCCAACGGCTCGTCGGACGCTTCGGGGCGGCCGAAGCCCACCGCGAAGCCCATCGAATAGCGCGCGTTGATCTCGCTCCGTGGCTGGAGACGAACCGATCCGGCGAGATCGCGGTAGAGGAACGCGTCGATCCCGAACGGACCGAAATAGCCCGCGCGAGCGAGCGCGCGCGCGACCGACGCCGCCTCGCGAGCGATCGCGTCGGCGATCTCGGGTTCGACATCCTCAGCAAGCGTCGTCGCGAGCCATTGGCCGTACGGGTCGCACTCCTGCGTGACGAGCCGGCCGAGACGGAACGCGCCGCTCTCTTCGAGCATGCCGTGGATCCCGAGCTCGCGGACGATCGCGACGTCCGGCTCGATCATGACGCCGCCTTCAGCGCCGATCGCCGCTCGAAGGAACCCGATGTCCGCTTCGGTCGCTCTGCCGGGTGCGATTCGCCTCTGACCGCGTCCCGCCATCGAGAATGCACGCTTCACACGCCACTGCTTTGCGACCTCGGGCGCGCTCGCGAGCACGGCAATCGCGTGTTCGAGATCGCGCACGAAGACGGCGCCCGGCAGCGTCGGGCCGAGCGCCGCGCAGAACGCGCGTCCGTTCACCTCGCGAAGGATCTCGTGCGACGGATGCGCGACGGGGACGGCGCCCGCACGGGCCAACGTCGCGACCGCACGCGAGGTCGGACAGAACGCGCGTCCGGCGAGCCCCGCGGCGGAGCCCGGCGGAGACGTGTCGTCGACGAGCACGTCATCGGGACCGAGGAGCGAGGCCGCGAGCTTCGCGACGTGCGGGGCCATCGCAGCGCGGACCGCGTGCGTGGGCGCGTAGCGAGGGCCCGCCGCGAGCTCGACGTCGGCGTCGAGGTTCAGGACCCAGGCGGTTCGGGCTGCCATGCTTCGAGCTCGTCGAGAAAGCGCTCCGTCTGTCCCGCGCGGCGACGCGCGTCGCGTCGGAGCGGACGCCCGCGCATGAGAAGCGGCGTGAGCGGCTCCGGCAGCGCCTTCGTCCACGCGTCGAAGTCGAGACCGCCGGTGAATTGCTCGAACCAGCGCACGCCGAAGCGCACGTGCGCGATCTCCTCGAGCCCGACGAGCTCCTGCACGCGTGCGCCTTCCTCGTCGCCGGCGTCACGGAACCGCGCCGCGAAGGAGGCCGTGTGCTCGAGGTTCGCGCTCTCGAGGCCGAGCCCCATCACCGCGACGAACGAGGCCGGATCGCGGCACGTCGGCACGCGCGTCCAGAACCAGTCGCGCACGGGGAACTCGCCGATGCGATGGCCGAGCCGCGCGATGTGCTCGGCGTACATCCGCATGTGCCGCGTCTCGTCGAGCGCGATCCGCACGAGGCCCTCGCGGAACTCCAATGGCGCGTCCGGGAACGCGAGGAGCGCCCAGGCCATCAGCTCTGCCGCCTGGAGCTCGTGATGAAGGAACGTGTGCAGCGCTCGCGCTCGTCCCGACGGCGCGCGAAGGCCGCGCGTCTTTTCCGCGCGCTCGGTCACCCGGAGCTCGGGCGGTCGACCGGGCGCCTCGATCCTGCGCGCTGGCGGCGAGCTCTCCCAGCGACGAGGGGAAGGCGGCGCCGTCGGGTCGAGCTTGTGCTCGAGGCTCGTCGTCGTGACGTAGTCCCACGCCCACCGCTCGACCGTTCCTGCCTCCGGTGCATTCATGCTGCTCGAGCCCGCGCCGGAGATACGTCGGGAGGCCGAGGACGGCAAGCCTCCGAGCGGGAACGCGCGCGCTCGAAGCGAGGTCGATCCCCCGCGCCGATCCCCGCCTGCGTGTGCTCTCGGAAGACGGCTCTGCTGTGCAAGCTCGCGCGCTCGCCGGATGTGTGGCCTTCGCGCTTCGCTTCGCAGCTCCCCGAAATCGCGGCGGAGCACCCGTCAGTCTGGGCCGTCACCTACGGCGGCGAGTACCGCATCAACGAGGAAGGCGAGAACCCGTACATCCTCGACGGATCGAACGGCGAGCCGAACCTCCTCCAGACGTTCCAGCAGGCAAGCCAGGCGATCAAAGCGAGGCTCGGAAACTGAATCGAGCGCGCGACGATGAGCGCGGACGGCGAGCGCGTCGCTACTTCTTGTGCTTGGCCTTGATCGACTGGAAGTAGCGATGCGCGAGCCCTGATGCCTTCGCCGCGCGGGTCACGTTGCCTCCGTGCTCACGGAGGATCTGATCGACGTAGAGCTGCTCGAACCGCGCGACGATCTCCTGACGTGCCTGCGCGAGCGGCAACTTCCGCGCAAGCACTTCGGAGAACGCGTCACCGGCCGGCGGGAAGCTCGGCGTCCCGGGCGCGCCGAGCGTTCCAGGGCTCGGGGGCGGAACGAGCGACGCGCGCGCCCGCGCCGATACTTCGAGCTCGCCGGTCGCGAGGTGGCGCGCGACGGCGTTCTCGAGCTCGCGCACGTTCCCCGGCCACGGCTGGGCGCGAAGCCGCGCGACGAGATCGGTAGGAGGATCTCCGGGCGCGTGGGCCGCCTGCCAGAACTGCTGGACGAGGACGGACACGTCCTCGGCGCGCTCGCGTAGCGGCGGGATCTCGATTCGCGCGCCGATGAGCAGATAGAAGAGGTCCTCGCGAAACGCACCGCGCTCGACGGCTCGATCGAGATCGACACGCGACATGGCGATCACGCGGACATCGAGCGAGAACGCGCGCTCGCTGCCGACACGCTGGACCTCGCGCCGCGTCAGCGCACGGGCGAGGCGGCGCTGGAGATCGGGCGAGAGCTCGGCCGGTTCGTCGACGAGGAGCGTCCCGCCGTGTGCCTGCTCGAGGAGGCCGGCCTTTCCGTCGGGGAGCGAGGCCATCACTCCGGGCGCGACGCCGAAGAGCGCAGCGGCGCCCGTCTGCGGATCGTCGGCGAGCGCATCGAAGACGACGAGCGCGCCTTCGGCCCGCGCACCGCGCGCGTGCAGCTCCTCGGCGAGGCGCTCCTTGCCCGTGCCGGTCTCGCCTTCGATGAGGACGGCGAGATCGGAGCGCGCGAGCCGCTCGGCGAGCGCGAAGAGGCGGCGCATCGAGAGGCTCCGCCCCACCATTCGCCCGAAGGACTCGGGCAGCGACGCGGGCGGCTCACCTCCGGGCGCAGCGTCCTCGGTGACGATGCGCGTGCGGCCGATCTCGATCGCGTCTCCGGGCGGGACGAGCGCCTCGTGCACGAGGACCCCGCGGATGCGCGTGCCGTTCGTCGATCCGAGGTCACGGACGACGAGCCCTTCGAGCGTGTGCTCGAGCGAGAAATGACGGCGCGAGACCATCCCGTCGCGGAGACGCAGCGCGCAGGTCGGGCTCGTGCCGACGAGGAGCTTCGTCCCATTCGCGTCGAGCACGAGCTCGAGCCCGGCGTCAGGACCTTCGACGACGCGAAGGCGGATCGTTCGCGGGCCGGTCTCGGGCCGATCCTGACGCTCGGTGACCGCATCCGAGATGAACGCCATGCGCGGTGAACGATAGACCACGAACGCGGAATGTGCAGCCCGACACCCAGCAATCGTCGGAAGCGAGCTGCGAGCGCGCTACTTCAGCTTCGCGTCGCAGAGGGCGACACACATGCGGTCGCCCTGCTCCTTGCACACGCTCTTGAGGAGCCGGATCTCCTCTTTCGAGGCCTTGCCGTCGATCACCTTCGGCTCGAGGATGTCGCGCGCCTCCTTCAGGCGATGTTTGAGGAGATGATCGCGCGCACGCGCCGCATCCGAGTCGGGCTCCTTGTGCTCGCCGGCTGGAAGCTGAGGCTTCGGCGCACCGCCGTCGAACTTCAGCTTCTTGCCGAGACGCTTGCTGCACTCCTCGACGCAAGCGTCGTCGCTCTGCTGATGACAGATGTGCGCGAGCAGCTCGATCTCCGACTTCGTACCGTCCGAGCCGAGCGCCTTCTTCTCGAGGACGAGCCGCGCGAGCCAGTACTGCCCGCCTTCGTCGTAGATCCGCGCTTGCTCGTAGGGGGACTTGCCGTCGATCGGGCCCGCGTCGACGAAGCTCGATACCGGCGTACCGCTGAACGCGACCGGCGGGACCGTCGCGGTCGTCGAGGCGATCACCGGCGGCGGGTCATCCACCGCGGGCGCTGGTTTCTTCGTGCTGCACGCCTCCGGCAGACCAACGAGCAGCGACAGCAGCGGCGGTGCCGCGACCAGCTTTCGCCAGGCGCGTCTCACGGCTTCTTGATCCAGATCTCGACGTTCTTGTCGCTCGCACCGACGTTGTCCGTCGGCAGCCAGCCGGACGTGAAGTCGACGACGCCGCGCCGGCGCCCCTCCAGCGCGATCGGGTCGCCCTCCACCGAGAAGTCGATCGCGGTGGCGCGCATCATGATCCAGTCGTTGTCCTGATCGAAGATCTCGATCACGCGGAACTGGTGCGGGAAGTCGGCGATCGCGCTCGTCATCACCTCCCAGTAGGGATGACCGCCGGTGGGCTTCACCGCGAGGACGCGATGACGATGCGAGTGCCCGACCATGCTGAAGAGGACGTTGTCGTACGTGCCGACGAAGGTCGTCCACTGTTCGGTCGTGAGCGCATCGGTAGCTTTTTCGCCGCCGAGCCCGGTGCCGTCACCGAGGCTCGTGGCAGCGTGATGCGACGAGAGGATGACCCACTTGCCGTCTGCTTTGGCCTTGTCGAGGAGCGGCTTGATGGTCGTGTCGACCTGACTCTGCTTGATCACGCCTTCGGAGCCGCCGTTCTCGTGCGCGGTGTCGAGAACGAGAACGCGCAGCGGCGTTCCGTCGACGTCGAATGTGTACGTCGCAAACCCGCTCGCCTTCTCCGCGGTGCCGAGCCCGTGCCCGTCGCCGTGGCCGCCCACCTTCGCGAGGAGCTCGGTCCGCGAGAGGAGCGCGCGTCTCGGATCGGGGACGACGAACTCGCCCCGCTCGACCCTACCCTTCGGCTCGCTGTCGTACCGGCGCGTCCCGCCGTTCGCCTCGTTCTCGAGCGCCTTGTCACGATTGTCGCTGGTCTTGAGGTTGCCCTGCACGAGGACGTCGTGGTTCCCGGTGACCCACTTCCAGGGCATCTTCAGCCCGTCGGCCTTGAACGGATCCTTGCCGTCGTTGTCCGGCCCCGGGACGAGCTCGTCGTCATCGCCCGAGTCACACTCGACGTCGTCGGCACCGGAGAGGATGCCGAGCACCCAGTCGACTTCGTTCGTCTGCGCGCTGTCCGCGTTGTCACCGCCCATCAGCGTGAACGCGATCGGGTCCTTCGCATGCAGCGCATTGATCGTCCGCACGGACGCATTCGCCATGTGACAGAGGTAAGCGTCTTGCGGCCGGAGCGCGGACGACGTCGCGCCCGAACCGTCGAACTGCCCGAGACGCGTCGGCGACTCGTCGTCGGCGATCTGAAGATCGGCCATGTGCGCGAACCGAACGAGCCGCTTCGCGTTCGGCCCCGGTGCAGGCGGCGTGCTGTCGTCGATCACGCGCGTGACGTACGCATCTCCGGGTCCAGTGTCCGTCTCGCCGAAGCCGCGGCCGAGATAGTCCGCGAGCGCGTCCGGTAGCGCCGGGTTCGGTCCAGTCTCGGGGCTCTGGCGTGCTGTCCGCGGCACGACGGTGCGATCCTTCGTCGTCGGTGCATCGCCGAGCGCGGGAAAGACCGTCGGCGGGTGACGGCTCTTGCCGGAAGCTGCGGTCTTGCTGGGCTCGTCGGAGTCCGAGCACGCCATGGCCGTCACCAGCACGCAGGTGCCCAAAGAGAGGCGGCGAAGCATCGACCGCATTGTACCATCCGCGGATGCTCACGCGGCGCGACATGCTCCTCGGTCTGGGCGCGGCAGCGGCGTCGGGCGGCCTGCTCGGCGCGTGCACGCGCGCGCGCTCGACGACACCGCCCTGGCCTCGAACGAGCACGCACGAAGGTGTCGAGATCATCGAGCTCTTCCCGCGCGATGCCGACGAGAGCTCCCCGCTCGTCGTCGCGATCCACGGCATGGGAGATCGCCCCGATCGATGGGTCGACGACTGGCGAAACTTCCCCGCACGCGTCCAGATCGCCCTCCCGCGGGCGTTCGATCCCTACGGCAGCGGCTTCTCGTGGTTTCAGTTCAAGGACGGGATGACCGACGAGCAATTCGGCGCAGAGGTCGGCGCCGCGGAGACGCGGCTCTGGAAAGCCGTCGCGAAGCTCGCGGGCAAACGGCGCCCGATCGTGACCGGCTTCTCGCAAGGCGGGATCCTCTCGTTCGCAATGGCGGCGCGTCATCCGAACGAGGTCCTTCATGCCTTTCCCGTCGCCGGCTCGTGCCCCGGCCCGCTCCTCCCGCAGAACAAAGCGCGCTCGGCGCCGCTCCTCGCGTTCCACGGCACCGCCGACCGCGTCCTCGACATCAAGTGGGGACGCGGAGCGGTCCATGCTTTCAAGGAGCAAGGCAACGACGCCGAGCTCCGCGAATACGAAGGCGTCGGCCACACGATCACGAAGCAGATCCACGCCGACCTCTGGGACGCGATCGCTAACGCGCTGCCTGCCCAGTGAGCGCGCGCGGGCAAGCGAGCGCGCGCGGGCAAGCGAACGCGCGCAGTCGTTCTCGCAGGTAGGCCGTGACGGTTCGGCCGCCCGTCTCACCGCGCTGGATACGAGCACGGCACGCGGCTTCTCCAGCGCGCCGACACGATGCATGCGGATCATCGAGGTCCTTCACGCCACTGAGTCCGAGCACGAGCACGAGCACGAGCACGAGCACGAGCACGTCGAAGGACCTTTGCTCGCTGACCGAGCAGCTGAAGAGTCGGGGAGCCATCTGCCGCCCCCGTCTCACCGCGCTGAGACCGCACGGCACGTGCCTTTCTCGAGCGCGCCGGCTCGATGCTCTAACGGAGGATCGAGGTCCTTCAGTCGCCACCTGGTCCGAGCACGAGCACGAGTACGAGCATGAGCACGAGCACGGACGAAGGAGCATTCCTCGCCGATCAAGCCAGCCGGCGGACGCCTTCTGCGGGAGCCGGCCTTGGCGTAATGGGCAAGTGCGCGGACGCTGTACCTACCGATGACGCCGCAGCTGAGCGGTCACGCGTGCTCGGCAAGTGTTCTCGGCGCACACGTCCGTGAGTCGACCCGGCGGAGGAGCGTCGTCCCCATGCACGTGACGGAGCGCAGGTCGATGTGGGGGCTCCTGTACTTGCGCCAGCGCAAGTGATCCGGGAGCGGCCGCGGCGTCGTCGGACAAGTCCGCGGAAGCTGTACTTGCGCCAGCGCAAGTACAGGTCACTCGTGCTCGGCAAGTGGTTCTCGGCGCACATGTCGGCGATATCGATCCAGCGCAGGAGCGTCGAGTCGTGCTCCTCCCCGTGCACCGTGACGGCAGCTCGACGTGGGGCGGGGTGCTCCGTCGATCGGTGGTGCTCGCGAGCCATCGGTACTTGCGCGGCGCAAGTGGCCCGTGAGGTTGGTCACGACCGAGCGCGCGGCTGATGCTCCGGAACCGGAGCTCTGAGGAGCGCGATGCTGAGCAGCGTGGACGTGCCGAGCACCGGCCACATGGCGGCGTAGCCATCAGTCGACTCGAAGAGCGGACGAAGCAGGTCGATCGCAGCGCCAGTGAGGAGCGGGCCCAGGAGCGAGCCGGCTCCGCTGCTCACATCGTAGAGGCCCGCCGTCGTGCCGTGGCTTTTGTGAGGCATGATCCGCATCAGGATCGCGTACGGCAGTGAGAGCGCCATCGCGCCTCCGAAGCCGACGACGGGCAGCGCAGCGAGGAGCCACGCGGTCGACTGTGTGAAGGTCGCCGCCCAGAGACCGATCCCGAACACGGCGAGCATGATCCTCATCACGCGCGTCGGGCCGTAACGGTCGGCGAGCTGACCGGCGATGGGCGCCGCGACGAGCGCTCCGGCAGCGACGACCCCCATAGCGAGCGCGGCGAACGAGAACGACTTGCGAAGGCCGTGGATCAGATAGAGGACGATGAACGCGCGGAGCCCGGTCTCCGTGATGCGCCAGAGCACGTTCGCCAGGATGACGCGCCGGATGTCGACGTGATCGCGAACGAGCAACCAGACGCGCGTCGCCGCCGAGCCCGGCTCGTCGGTCGCGACGTTCGTCCGGGACGCCGTTTGGCGAAGCGCCAGAGCCGGAACGGCCGTCGTCACGATAAGGGCCACTGCAGCGACCCAGTACGGCAGCGGTCTCCAAACCTGGAAGAGGAGCGCGCCTCCGACGAGCCCGCATCCCGTGCCGGCGCCGCGGAATGCGCCGACGATTCCGTTGACGCGCCCGCTCTGCTCGCGGGACGCCAGATCGGACGCGAGCGCGCGGTACGGGGCGTAGTACGTGAAGTACGCGAAGTAGTAGAGGCCGACAGCAATGACGAGGCCGGGGATCGAGCGCGTGAACGGCGTCCAGAAGAGCGCGGCCGCGGCGAGCGGCGCGCTGGCGAGCATGAACGGCAAGCGCGGCCCGAGGCGCGTCTCGACGCGGTCCGAAGCGGCGCCGATCCAGATGGGCCAGAGAAGCGAGACGAAGCCTTCCCCGCTCACGAGCGCACCGATGAGGAAACGCGAGCTCGTGAGCTCCCGTGCGAGCACGGGCACGTAGGCGTTCACCGTCGTCGCCGTCAGCGAGAGACCGAGGGCAGGCACCCCGACGAGGACGAACCGGAGCAGCTCACTGCGGGCGAGCTTCGCCGCGGGCCGCGCGGGCTCGTCGTGCACGCGACGCTCGCTCGTGCGCGCGAACCACCTCCGAAGCGGCAGCATCGTCCCGGGCATGCCATCGGGAGCATGCACGACACGAGCGAGCTCCCTCCGCGCCCGCCCCCGCCGCCGCGCGGGACAGCGTTCAGCTGCTCCGTCAGCGAGCAAAGCTCCTTCGCCCGTCTCGTGCTCGTACTCGTGCTCGTACCCGTGCTCGTACTCGTGCTCGTACCCGGACTCCGCGGCGACTGAAGCACCTCGATCCTCCGCCAGAGCATCGAAACGAGCCCTAGAGAAAGCCCACGCGCCGCTCACGCATCACTTGCGCTGGCGCAAGTACAGCTTCCGCGCACTTTCCGAGCACCGCGGCGCCCGCTCACTTGCGCTGGCGCAAGTACAGCTTCCGCGCACTTGGCCGATGACGCCGCGGCCGCTGCCGCATCACTTGCGCTGGCGCAAGTACAGCTTTCGCGCACTTGAGACACCATGGGGAGGGCGCACCGCCGACCGCCCCGGCTACATGGCGACGTCAGCGAGCTGCTTTGCCGTAGCCCTGGAAGCGATAGATCCAGCGGCCCGCCATCTCGCGGATTATCGCGGTCGATTCCGCGAGGAACCGCGCGCGCGGGAGCCACGAGGCCGATCCGCCACCGCCCGGGCGATGCGCCCTGAAGTCGACGGCGAGACGATCGACCTTCATCCCCACGGCCTCGAAGCACTCGGCGGCGCGCGGCATGTGGAACGCGCTCGTCACGATCAACACCGTCTCGAATCCTCGCTCACGTGCGATGCGCTGCGAGTAGATGGCGTTCTCGCGCGTGTTGCGCGCCTGGTCCTCGAGGATCACGCGTGAAGGATCGATGCCCCAGGCGACGAGCTGCCGTCCGAGCATGCGAGCCTCGCTGTTCTCGGCGAGGTCCGGGTTCTCGGCTCCGCCCGAGACGATCGCGAAATGGGCCTTGCCGTCGGCGAGGAGCCGGTGCGTCTCGATGAGACGCTCGACGTTCTCGTTGTAGGCCGCCTGCTTCTGTTCCGTCGTGACGCGCTCGTCACCGAGGCCGCCGAGGAGGATCACGGCGTCGTACGCGACCTCCGGACGGTACGTCGACGCCGTGTCGTGCTCGAGCCGATACGTGAGCCGATTCGACACCGGCTCGAGCGAGAAGAAGAGGAGCACGCCGAGCGCGACGCCCCCCACGAGGCGACGCCGCTTCCATCGCTCGGGGCGCCGCGGACGGCGCCAAGGGATCGCCAACACGAGGAGGAGGAGCGCCCAGGTGTACGGGCTGAGGAAGATGTCGAGGAGCTTCGAGAGAAAGAAGAACAAGGGACCAATTCGCAGCGCGTCAGCTGTTCGGAGAGAAGCTCGCGATGCGCGACATGACGTGCTGCACGAACGACGCGCCGTCACCAGCGCGTGTGCTCGCCACGTCGCGCGGAGCTAGGGACATGGAGCTCGGATCCGTGGCGCTCAGATCTTCGCTCCGCGAATGAAGAAGACGAAGCCGAGGAGCACGACCGTCAGGAACATCACGATCACGGCGGCCGCCATCCATTCCTGCAGCTTGTTCACCGGAGCAGGTGGAGCGGCCGGGGCGGGCGCGTCGTCGCGAGAGACGTCCTCGCGAGAGACGCCCTCGCGAGAGACGCCCTCGAGAGGGATGCCGTCGCGAGAGACGCCCTCGGGAGAGACCCCCTCGCGAGAGATGCCCTCGCGAGTGACGGCCTCGCCAGAGACGTCCTCGGGAGAGACTCCGTCGCGAGAGACCTCGTCGGAAGAGACGCCCTCGCGAGAGACGCCCTCGGGACGGAGAGGAGACGCGGCCTTCGGTTCCTCCTCGGACATGCCGGCAGCGTCGCGACGATCGGGCCGCGTGTCCAGCGTGCGGTCCAGCTCGTCCGCCTTGCGCCCATGATCTCGCGCACTTGTCGCTCATCCGCAAAAGCTTGAAATTTTGCGCCCCTCGCGATCGACAAGCCCATGGACGATGCTCTCCGCGCTCATGACCACGGCGCTCCTCGCGGCGACGGAGTCCCCCTCCCTGCACGAGCAGGCCGCCGATCTGCGGCCTCTCGTTCGGGCGGTGGTCGCGTGCGTCCTCCGCGAGCGTCCGGATCACGCCGACGTCGAAGACTGCACGAGCGAAGCGCTGCGCCGCGCATTCGAATCGCAGGCGCAGGCCCGTGGACCGATGCGACCGTGGGTGCTCGGCATCGCGCGCCACGTCGCGCTCGACACCCTTCGCGCACGTCAGAAGCAGCGCGCGCGCAACGTCGAGCTTCCCGACGACGCGCCGAGCTCGACCGCGGCCGTGATCGATCGGCTCGCGGATCCGAGCGCCGGAGCCGACGAGCAGATCGAGCTCGCCGAGCGCGCGGCCCGCGTGCGCCGTGTCATGCAGAAGCTTCCCGAGGGCCCCCGCAAGGCGCTCGAGCTCTTTCATCTGGAAGGTCTTCCCTATCAGGAGATCGCCAAGCGGCTCGGCGTCCCGCTCGGGACCGTAGCCACATGGGTCACGCGCGGCCGCAAGGCGATGGCGGAGGCGCTCGAGGACGACATCGAGAGCGCGACGCCGGTGAAGAGGCCGGCGCTCGCGGCCGGAGGAGAACGATGAACGGCACGAACGACAGCCGGCCGACGGCGACCGAGCTGCTCCCCGACGAGCTACTGTGGGCCGACGGTGGCCATGCGAGCGATGTCGTCCTGACCGCGATCGCGGACGGACAGACGAGCATCGTCCCTGCCGCGGTCCGACTTCACATCGAGCGCTGCGCCGTGTGCACCACGCATCTCGGGCACGCCGCGCTGCTGTCGCTCCACGTGGGGGTCGAGCTCGCCGCAAAGGCCGAGCACGAACGTGCGCCTGCGCGCCGGCCCTTGCCCGTCCTCGCGATCGTCCTCGGGCTCGGCGTCGCCGCAATGGGCCTCTTGCCAAGCGTCCTCGACCCGCATGGCGGTGTCGCCTCGATCCGGACGTTCGTGACGCGTGACGTTCCGCTCCTGCTCGGCGGCCTGCGCACGCTCGCGCGGCGCCTCGACGAGCCCGGTAGCTCCGCCGGCCTCTTCATCACCTACGCCGCTGCCCTCTTCCTCGTCGCGATGGCCGTCGCCGTCGTGCGCTTCCTCCCCAACGCTCGGAAAGAGACCCCCCGATGAAGCCCGCTCGCCTTCTCTCCATGCTCGGTATCGCTGCGCTCGCGTTCGCGATCCCCTTCACCGCCGGCGCGACGGTGAAGAAGGAGGGCGCGTGGCCTGCGACCGAGAAGAAGATCGACCTCGACTTCGACGGCAAGCCGAGCGACGGCCTGCAGAAGCTCGCGAAGGAAGCCGGCTGGAGCCTCGTGCTCACGAGGAACGTCGGCCTCGACGGGAACGACGTGCACATCGACGTCGAGGACCAGCCCGCTGATGCGGTGCTCGAGGCGCTCTTCGTCGGTCACGATGTCGTCGCGCATCGGAACGGCACGCTCGTCACCGTGACGCCCGCCCCGAGCGGCGCGAACGTCACCCCGCCGCCGGCCGTTCCTGCGGCTCCTTCCCCTCCTGAGGCTCCCTCCCCTCCTGCTGCACCTGCTGCTCCTGCGCCGGCCGCGATCGCGACCGACAATGCGCCGCCGACGCCGCCTCCCGTTCCGACCGTGCGCGGAGAGGACCGCAACGTGTTCGGCGGCAGCCTCGTCATCCGCAAGGACGAGATCGTCCACACGGTCACCGTCGCCGGCGGCTCGCTCAAGGTCGAAGGCACCGTCACGGGTGACCTCGTCATCGCCGGCGGCTCGGCGAAGATCCTGGGCGGCGGGCGCGTCGTCGGGAATGCGACCGTGTTCGGCGGCTCGCTCAGGGTCGAGAAGAACGGCCGCATCGACGGAGACGTCGGCGTCGCCGGTGGCTCGATTCACCGCGAGGAAGGTGCGTTCATCGGCGGTCGCATCGTCGACGACGAGCACAAAGGGAAGGTCAAGGTCAGCTCACACGACGGCGAGACGGAGACCGAGGTCACGCCCGACACGAGTGGATCGCGCCGCTCGAAGCTCTCGAGCGCCGTGCACGAGTTCGGTCAGTCGATGACGCGGATGGCGCTCCTCTTCGTGCTCGGTTGCGTGCTCCTCGCTCTTCTCGCGCCGCGGATGGAGAAGCTCCGCGTCGAGATCGCCGCGCGTCCGATGCGCTCGTTCGCCGTCGGCCTCGTCGGCTCCCTCGTCGGATCGATCGCAGCGTTGATCGTCTTCGTCATCCTCTGCATCACCGTGATCGGCATCCCGATCGCGCTCGCCGGCCTCTTGCTCGCGATCCTCGCGTTCTACGGTGCGTTCGCGTCGGTGTTGACGACGTTCGGCGCTGCCGTCATCGGCCACCGAACGCCGAACCCCTACGTCCACCTG
>JAEXCN010000134.1 GCA_023402175.1 Pseudomonadota bacterium
CACCTCCATCATCGACGGACACACGCCGATGATCTCGCCGAAGCGCTTGTCCTTCAGCTCCGCGGCGAGCTTCTCCTTGTCGGCGCGGAGCGCGCTGAGGAGCATCGCGTTCTGCAGGATCAGCGAGGCCTGGCCGGCGAAGATGCTGAGGAGGTCGAGCTGCGACTTCTGGAAGAGCCCCTTCACGCGGTCGTTACCGACGTAGAGCGCTCCGGTGACGTGACCCTGTGAGACGAGCGGCGCGCACATGACGCTCGAGAGGCGGAGCGCGACGACGCTCTCGCTCGTGCGGAACACGTCGTCGGAGAGCGCGTCGGACACGATGACGGGGCGGCCTGTCTCGAGGACGCGGCGGACGATGCTGTCCGAGATGGCGCCCGTCGTGTCCGTGATCGCCTCGCGATTGACCTGGCGGGACGCGCGGATGACCGGCTTGCCGCCTTGACCCGACGCGCTGCCGTCGGAGCCGTACGCCTCTTCGAGCAAGAGGACGAGCCCCTTCTCGGCGCCGGTGACGTCGATGACGGCGTCGAGCATCGACTCGAGCAGCTCGTCGAGGTTCTTCAGCGTCATCAGCTTTTCGCTGAACTCGTGGAGCTTGCGGACGGCCGCGAGCTGCACGCTGCCTTCGCTCGTCTGCTGCGACGAGGACGACGACGTCGCGGGACGGACGGCGGAGCTCGGCTCGTCGAAGATGCTGAACTGGAGCTCGGCGTCGCCGAGCGTCACGCGGTCACCGTGGACGAGGCGGGCCCGGCGCTTCTTCTTCCCGTTGATCAGGATCTCGCCGCTCTTGTCGACCTCCTCGAGGTTGAAGTCGCGGCCGTCGAAGAGCACCTGCGCGTGCGTCTCTGCGATGGCTTGCGTCGCAATCGCCACGTCGTTTCCGAGCGCACGGCCGATCGTCGAGACGGGCTTGTACAGCACGTACGTGCGCGGAGAGCCCTGCGGCGGAAACCACTTGAGGATGGGCATTCGAGTCGGACCGAGCCTTCAGCCGAGCGTCGGCGGAGCGAGAGGACGTGACCAGTGAGACTTTTCAGCGGCGAGACGACGGCTCTCGTGGAAGACCCGCCCGCCCCCGCGTCGGAGGGGAGGATATCGCAAAAAGGGAGCATCGTCGCCGAGATCGACGAGGTGGTAGCCGCCGCTCGGGACTGTGTAATATGGCCCGAACTCGGTGCTCCGGGCTGATGACGGGGCATCCCCGGCTCGACGAAATGGGCCACACTGCGGAGGTACTCTCGATGCGTAGGTTCTTCGTGCTTCTCACGATGGGTGCTGCTTTCGCCGCGTTGGGCGCCGTCGCATGTGGGGACGGCAACAAGCAGCCGCCGCTCACGCCGGACAACGAGCATCAGGTTCCGGCCGAGGCGACCGAAGCAGGCGCGCCGGCGACGCCGTCGACCGCCGCTCCGGCAAACCCCGAGCCGGCCAACAAGTAGGCCGCACCTTACGGTGGGTCGGGGCGCCGTCCGGAAGAGCGGCGCCTCGCCCATCGTCGAGCTCGACGTCAGAAGCTGCCGACGGCCGAGAGCATCGCGCCGGGGGGCGCGGTGTTCACGCGCGGATCCGGCCCGACCATGTTCATGATGCTCTGGCTCGATGCCGTCGTGTGGACGGACGGCTGCATGAGCGCGGGGATCGGCGTCACCGCGAAGTCGAAGGGCGGCTGCCATTCGGCGCCCGGACGCGTGCCGTCGTCGTCTTTCATGTCCCACGTGAGCGCGCCGGCGATGCTCGCGCCTGCGAGGCCGCCGAACGCGGGACCGATGAGGCCGCGCTTCACGACGGGATCGTCGACGAACAAGTAGAACGGGAAGACGATGCAGCCCGCGAGCGCGCCGAGCCCGTAGCCGAGCCACGTGTACTTCTGCGAGTTGAACGAAGGCGTGTGGACGACGCTGAGCGCTCCGGCGCCGACGAGGCCGACGTTGTAGCCGATGAGGCCGGCGACGCTCGACCCGTCCTTCCAGTCGGCGTGCCGTCCTTGCACCGCGATGCCGAACATCGAGCCGCTGAGCGCGCCCCACGCTGCGCCGCTGCCGATGAACGTCATGCTGCGCGGGTCGGGACGGAGCCACTCGCCGAACGCCCAGCCGCCGATGCCGCCGCCGGTCGCCAGTAGCCAGGTGACCGTCGTCTGTGTGCGGAACGACCAGTCCTTCTTGTCGTCACGCGTGTATTGCCACTGCGTCCCGGCGATCGCGATGCCTTCGATGCCGCCGAGCACGAGCCCCGTTGCGGTCGCGGCGGGAACGCCGCGATGGAGCGGACCGGCTTGGCTGTCCCAGAGCCACACGCCGACGGGCGCCGCCGCTCCGAACGTGATCGGCAGGATGATCGCGACTCCGGGATCTTTGATCTTGAAGAGCGCGTCGAGCCAAATCCCGGTCCCGATGCCGTAGAGCCCGCTCGTGATGTAGAGGGCGAGCATCTCGTTCGAGCTCCGCGTCGTCGACACCGGCGCGGGCGGCGGAGGTTGCTGCGCCGGCGGATAGCCGTATTGCGGTTGCGGGTAGGGCTGCTGCGGATACGGCTGCTGGGGATACGGCTGCTGGGGATACGGCTGATACTGCTGCGGGTAGGGCTGCTGCTGGGGATACGGCTGATACGGCTGCTGCTGCGGGTAGGGCTGCTGGGGATACTGCTGCGGGTACGGCTGGGGCTGTTGCGCTCCTGCCGAAGGCGCTCCGAGCGCGACCGCGCACGCGATGAAGGCGCCATGGACGAGCCGTGAAGGTGTGGAGGAACGAGGCGAGCGGGATCCGCGCATGAGCTTCCGAAACGAGCCTAGTGGATGCGCGCGCTGCGGTCGAGGTCGGTCCCGGGGCGCTCGAAAGCGCTCGTCCTCGAGCGCGTGCCAGGAAAGCAGCTCAGATCGGCGATGCGGCCCGGAGCGCGCTCATGCTCTCGAACTCGGCTGTGAGCTCGCGACTCATGAGGTCTTTGACCGCGTCGAGCACCGGCTTGTCCTCGTAGAGCACGCGGTACGTCTCGGTGATGATCGGCAGCTCGACGCCGAGCCTCTTCCCGAGGTCGTAGGCGCTCTTGGCGGTCTTCACGCCCTCGGCGACGTGTCCGAGGCCAGCGAGGATGTCGCCGAGCTTGCGGCCCTTGCCGAGCTCGAGGCCGACGGTGCGGTTGCGCGAGAGCTCGCCGCAGCACGTGAGCACCAGATCGCCCATCCCCGCGAGCCCGGCGAGCGTGATCGCCTCGCCGCCGCGCGCGAGCGACAGCTTCACCATCTCCGAGAGCCCACGGGTGATCAGCATCGCGCGGGTGTTGTGCCCGAAGCCGAGGCCGTCGGCCGCGCCGGCTGCGATCGCGATCACGTTCTTGATCGCCCCACCGCACTCGACGCCGGGCACGTCCTTGCTGCCGTACGTACGCATGTAAGATGCATGGAAGCGGCGCATCACGTGCTCGCGTACGCGCTCGTTCTCCGAAGCGATGACGACGCCCGTCGGTAGCCCGGCCGCGAGCTCCTTCGCGAACGACGGCCCGCTCAAGAAGGCGAAGTGGTGATGGGTCTCTCCCGGAAGCTCGGCGGCGAGGATCTCGTCGACGAACGTGAGCGACTCGTTCTCGATCCCTTTCGTCGCGCTCACGATGGGCGCTTCGCGGGGGACCTTGCGTGCGACGAGCTGCGCGACCTCACGCGTGGCGTGGCTCGGCGCGACGAACACGACCATCGATGCATCGTGGAGCGCCTCCTCGGGATCGACGGTGGCGGTCAACCTCGCCGGCAGCTTCGCGCTCGGCAGGTAGCGACCATTGACGTGCTCTTCGTTGATCTGAGCCACGAGGTCGGGGCGCCGGCAGTACATCGTGACGGGATCGCCCTTGTCGGCGAGCACCTTCGCGAGCGCTGTGCCCCAAGCGCCAGCCCCCAGTACCGCAACCTTCTGCGAACTCTGCACGCTCGTCATCCACGCAACGATACATCGACGGAGTCCGCTGCGTCATGCCCCGGTGCCTTGTGGTAGCCTCCGGGAGCTTTGCAGAAGACTTCCGGTGCTTTGCTCGCCGTCCTCGCGATGGCTGCCTCGTCCGCGTTGACCCAGGGCTGCAGCTGCAATCCGGCGTGTCGTTTCCGAGGAACGATCAACCAGCCGGAGAACCTGTCGATGCGCAAGTCGATGCTGCGCAAGGCGATGGGCGACTTCTGCCAGCAGATGAAGACGCGGAACGCCCCGCTCAAGCTCTCGCCCGACTCCCCCGTGATCGGGCGCTTCTACCCGAACCAGTGCACCGCGACCGAGGGCGACCTCCTCAACGTGACCTTCAGCGGGTACGGCTACGCGTGGACGAACGTCACCAAGAAGACGACGTTCCTCGGCGGAGGCTCGGCGGCGTTCCGCTACGACTTCCAGGTCGCCGACGGCGATCGCTGCGACATCTACTCGTACTTTCGCCCGGCGCGCATCGACAACACGCAGTTCCAGACGCACCGCATCGAGAGCCAGATGGCGTCGGTGTTCGCGGGGTTGTCCTCGTTCGGGAACGACTTCGGTAAGCAGACGCTCTCGCAGAAGCTCCGGGAGGGCTTCACGGTGATCGCGAAGGACGGGAGTGAGTCGAACATCGACTTCGCGCTCGGCATCGTGCCGCTCGGGAAGCGACCGTTTCACCCGTACCAGGTGGACGCCGGCGACGGGAAGGTCACCTACGAGAACGACCGAACCGAGATCCACCAGAACCAGCGCGACTTCGTGGGCCCGATCGTCGTCGAGGGGTCCGGGAAGGCGATCTACCTGACCGCAGCCGTCGACGGCGTGCCGGCGATCGACGTCATCATGATGCGCCAGGCCGAGGCCGAGGCATCGCTGCGCTATTACTTCGACTACCCTCAAGCTGGGCCATTGGCCGGGCAACCGATGTCTTCCGAGGTCCTCGCGAACGGGAATCCGCTGAAGCGCGCGATTGTCGTCCCTCCCGGGACGTACTACGTCGTGTTCGACAATTCGGGAACGGCCGGGCAAGTCTCGCCGACCAACAATCCCCTCGATGACCGAGCCGCGGTGGTCAACTATCTCATCCAAATCGGCGACGCCTCGTGAAGAAGGACGACGAAGAGACCTTCGAGACCGCAGCGGAAGCGGAGCTGCCGCCTCCTTCGGGGGCGCTTCGGCCGGCCACGACCGGGGACGGAACGAAAGATGAGCCGAGCGTGAAGGAGGAGGGTCGCGCTCTCGCGAAGGAGGCCGATGACGGCACTCGAGCGCGACGGATCGCCGGCGCCGATGCGGGCACGAAGAAGCCGCAGCCTCCGCCGAAGCGGATCCTCCGGACGGTCTACTGGGCGGTCTGGTTCATCCTCGTGCCGTTCGCGCTCGCGTGCGTCCTCGTCTGGGCGCTCACGCCGGCGAGCGGCGTCGACCACGGCGGTCTGCTCGGCTGGATCGAGGAGAAGGTCCGCGACCAGCCGGTCCCGTTCGGGATCGTCACGTTCACGCTCTTCGAGATGGCGCTCTGGGCAGTGCGCCATCAACTGCCGCTCGCCTATCACGCGCATCCGCCGCTTCGCGAAGGCCTCCCGAAGGGGATGCGCGGTCCGTTCGAGAAGGCGCGCGGGCTGATCGAAGAAGCGGAGACGATCCTCGAGAAGAACAAAGAGGCGGTCGCCACCGAGCTCTCGGCGAAGGAGCGCGACAAGCTCCGCGCCGATCTCGACGCGCTCGAGCAGTCGATGGATCGCGAGCCGTTCGACGAGGACGCCTTCCTCGAGGCGCTCGTGAAGGCGGACGGCGAGGTCGACACAAAGCTCGGACGCTGGCGCAAGAGCGAGATCCGCGAGTACGCCGAATCGATCCTGGTCGCCATCGCCGTCGCGATGGCGCTCCGTGCGTTCGTCGTCGAAGCCTTCAAGATCCCGAGCGGGTCGATGATCCCGACGCTGCAAGTCGGCGATCACATCTTCGTCAACAAGTTCACCTACGGGCCGGCGATCCCGTGGACGCACTCGCGACTCTGGTCGCACATGCCTCCGGAGCGCGGCGACGTCATGGTCTTCGCCTACCCGGAGCACCCGGATCAGGACTTCATCAAGCGCGTGATCGCGATCCCGGGCGACAAGCTCGAGGCGCGCGGCGGCCACCCGATCATCAACGGATGGGAAGTGCCGAGCTGCGCTGCTGGCACCTATTCGTACACCGAGCAGCAGGACGGCGCGCGCCACGAGGGCGAGGTCTTCGTCGAGTTCCTCGAAGACGAGGCGTACCTCACGCTCTACGATCGCCAGAGCCTCACGAACGAGTACCAGGGCCCGTACTTCGTGAAGCCCGGCGAGGTCTGGGTCATGGGCGACAACCGCAACAACAGCCACGACTCGCGCATGTGGTTCGGCGGGACCGGTGGCGGCGTCCCGTTCGAGAACATCAAGGGGCGGGCGCTGTTCGTATGGCTGAGCGTCTCGGATCAGATCGACTGGTCGCGCATGTTCGCGCCGGTGATGGGGCGGCCGCCGAGCCACGGGCCGTTCCCCGGGATGAACCCGGCGCTGAAGGCGCTCGAGGGCCCCGTCGACAAGTGCCTCCGCGAGCGCCCGCCGCTCGAGAAGACCCGCCCGCCGCGAGGGCCCGGTATCATCAACTGATGCTGACTCGAGCTTTACTGAGGGCGGGGCTGCTGTTCGGCCTCGTCGTCGTCGTTCCGGCATGCAACGCCGCGCAGAGGGCGGCGAGCGAAGATCCGATGAAATGCGAGCGCGATCCGAAGTGCGAGAGGAAGCGCGCGCGAACGGCCGACTGCTCGATGCAGTGCAGCGACGACCCGGCATGCGTCGAGCGGTGCGAGCAGATACAGGCGCCGCAAAAGCTCGGGCACTGACCTCCTCGCGCGCGTACATGAGCGCGAGCTGGAGTGAAGCCGCACTGTCGTCGAGCTGACTACTCCGTTCGCATGATGATGTGGAAGCCGAAGTCGGTCTCGACGACGTGGCTCACGTCACCGCGACCGAGCTCGAACGCCGCGTCGGCGAACGGCGGCACGACGTCCGTGCGCTGGATCGTTCCAATCGATCCTTCACGCGTCGCCGCCCCGGGCTCCTCGCTGTAGCTCGCGACGACGTCGGCGAACGATGCGCCTTCCTGAAGTTTCTCGCGCGCCTCGAGCGCGCGGAGGCACGCTTCCTCGCGTGTCCGGGTCACGCTCGGAGCGGCCTTCTTCGCGCCCGCGTACTTCACGAGGATGTGGCGCGCGGTGATCTTCGCGGGCTCGTCGGGCTTTCGTTCGCGCTTCGCCTCTGCGATCGCGAGACAGCGCTCGGCGGGACTGTCGCCTCCGCCCTTCGCCGTCGCCTCCGCGGACGAGGCGGCAGGCGGTGGCGACGCCTTTCCACCACCGCAGGCGAGCGCCGGTACGACGAGCAGGCCCAGGATCAGATTGCGGCAAGACATGGAGCGATAGTCGTGCGTCATCGAAAGAAGACTCGGGGCCTAGAGGGCGAGCCGGAAGTGGATCGCCTTCGGTCGTGTGAGCGCGTCGAAGCCGAGCGAGCTGAGGGTCACGCCACGCCCGGAGTCCTTCACGCCGGTCCACGGCAGCGCCGGATCGAGCGCGTCGCAGCGGTTCATGTAGACCGTCCCGAAATCGAGCGCTCGGGCCATGCGCTCGGCGCGATCGCGGTCGCGCGTCCAGACGCTCGCCGTCAGGCCGAGGCTCGAGGCATTCATCTTCTCGAGCGCCTCTTCGTCCGAGGCGACCTTCGCGATCGCGAGGATCGGCCCGAACGACTCCTTTTTCATGAGCTCGGTGTCCTGCGGGACGTCGGTGAGCATCGTCGCCTCGAAGAAGCGTCCCTTTCCGTCGACGGCGACGGCCCTGCCGCCGGTGACGAGCTTCGCGCCCTTGGTCGTCGCGTCGGCGACGAACGCTTCGAGCTCCTTCGGGTGCCACGGCTGCGCGACGGGCCCGAGCGTCGTCTTCGGATCGCGCGGGTCGCCCATCACGTAGGCGCGGACGAGCGGCTCGGCGAGCGCGACGAAGCGGTCATAGATCGACGCGTGCACGTAGACGCGCTCGACGGCGCAGCAGCTCTGGCCGGCGTTGTAGATCGCGCCGTCGACGACGTTCTCGACGGTCTTCTCGAGATCGCAGTCGGCGGCGGCGTACGCGGGATCGTTTCCACCGAGCTCGAGACCGACGTGGAGGAACCGATCTCTCGCTGCCGCTTGCATGCGGTGCCCGCCGTGGACGGAGCCCGTGAACAGCACGTGGTCGATGCGCGGATCGCCGACGAGCCGCTCGGTGCGTTCGTAATCGAAGAACACCGCCGACACGACGCCCTTCGGCGCGCCCGCCTCGGCAAACGCGCGCGCGAAGTGCTCACCGCAGAGCGGTGTGCGCGGCGAGTGCTTCACGACGACGGCATTGCCCGCGAGGACCGCCGGGACGATCGCATTCACGGCGGTGAGGAGCGGGTAGTTCCACGCCGGGAGATCCAGCACGACCCCGAGCGGCTCTTTCGCGATGCGGCGCTCGAAGTTGTCCTTCGGAGGCAGCACGATGTCGGCGAGCGACTCCTTCGCGATCGCCTGCATGTGCCGCCAGCGTCCGGCCATGCCGCCGACCTCGCCACGCGCCTGCGAGAGGGGCTTACCCATCTGACGGGTGATGTCGGCGGCGATCTCCTCCGTACGCGCTTCGAGCTTGGCGAGCGCACGATTACACAGCGCGACGCGCTCTTCGACGCTCAGCCGCGCGAGCTCGCGCGCCGCCTTCCGTGCCTCGTCGAGCACACGGGAGAGTGCATCGTCGTCGGTGATCGGGACGGAGCAGGCGGCCTCGCCGGTGTACGGATCGTCGACGGTGTGCGTGGTCATCGTGGTCGGCAGCATAGCGCGCCGGACCGCGCCCGCACCGGACGAGATCATATCGGGCCGAAGGCGAATGTGAAGGACGCTCGCGCCCGTCGAAGGACGTCACGCCGATGCGAGCTCGACTGCGACGCGCGAGTGAGGTCAGGACGCCGCGGCGGGCGGGTCGACCTGGCGGATCGTGAGCTCGCGGGAGGAGGAATCGACGGTGAAGCGGCGAAGCAGTCGCTTCGTACCGATCGAGCCGAGCGCGCCGACGGCGAAGACCACCGGCGCGGCGAGGCCGCCCGTCAGCGCAACGAGGCTTGCGCCGAGGAGCACTCCTGCGCCGGTGGCGACCGCGCCCGTCGCGGCTTCTTTCGCGACGTACGTTGCGGCGTCTTTTCGATCCATCGATCCGTTTCGCACGGCTGCGACGACCTCGACACCGGCGACGGCGCCATCGATGAGGAGCCCGACACCTGCGGCCTTACCGGCGCCCTTCAGGATCTCCTTGCCGGCAGCGCGAGCCGCGTGCGGAGCAACGGCGCGCGCCGTCCTGCCCGCATTCGCGAGCATCCCGACGGGCTT
>JAEXCN010000185.1 GCA_023402175.1 Pseudomonadota bacterium
CGCATGTCGCACGCGGCGTAGCGGCGCATCCTAACTACATTCTCAGGAGAAAAGACAAGGGCGTCGTCTGGCCGGTCGCGAGACGTCGCGCGTCGAGAGCTCGCGAAAGCGTGTTTTTCGGGATCAAAGGCCCCGCTGCCTGGGATAAGGGCACACAGGCGGATCTCTTCCAGCGTCGGGCTGACGAGAGAGTGCGAAGCCTCGTGCCGAGCGCGCGAGGACGCTTCCACGAAAGGACGAAATGGCTCGCATCTCTCTTTCCCGTTCTCTCGTCGGCGCGTTCGTGCTCGTTCCCATGCTCGTCATCGCAGCGTGCGCCGACAGTCATGACGAGCCCACGGCGACGCCCGAAGCCGACGCGGGTCCCGAAGCGACCACGCCCGACGGCAGCCCCGACAGCGACACGCCGGACGTCACTCCGGACGCGCCGAGCGAGCCCGATCTCGAGCGCGACTACTGCACGCCGAGCGCGGCGCTCGTCTGCTCCCGCGCCGAGTCGTGCCGTTGCGGCACGCTCGTCCCCGGCGGCTCCCTCGACGTCGCGGCCTGCACGGCGCGGGTCTCCGCGAAATGCATGGCGGCGTGGGGACCGTTCGTCACGGCCGGCGCGAAGATCGACAAGGCCGCGGCGACCGCGTGCATCGCGAAGCTCGATGCGTCGACGCCGACGTGCGGAGCTCCGAGCGGGCTCGTCGTCTTCGCGGCCTGCGCCCCGTTCATGATCGAGCCCTCGAAGATCGGCGAGACGTGCAAGACGCCGTACTGCGCCGAAGGCTCCGGTCGATGCGTCTCCGGCAAATGCACCGCAGCGGGCACGGCAGGAACGCCGTGTCAGGATGAATTCAGGTGTGCCAGCGGCTTCGTCTGCAGCCCGGCCAGCGGAAAGTGCGTTGCGCAGGGAGCGGCGGGCACGGCCTGCGAGGTCACCGAAGAATGCGCGCCGCCGCTCGCATGCCTCGGTGGAATGTGCAAAACGCTCAGCGCGATCGGCACCGCGTGCAGCGAAGCCAGCGAGTGCGCGGTCGGTGCGGTCTGCGCCAACGGAACTTGCAACGTACCCCCTGCCACGTGCACGCAATCGAGCGAGTGCGGGCAAGGCCAATCGTGCGGCTCGGCCCGCAACTGCGCGGCACGCGTCGGCGCCGGCGGAGCGTGCGTCGAGGATCGCGATTGCGATCCCGCGCTCTACTGCGACGACGCCAGCCAGACGTGCATCGCCCGTCCGGCAGAGGGTGCGGACTGTGCGAAGGGTACCGTCTGCGCCCCCGGCCTCGGCTGCAGCGCCGACAACGGGACGTGCCTCCCCCTCCCGGGCGAGGGACAGGCCTGCGCGGCCGATCAGCCGTTCTGCGCCGGCAACCTCGGATGCGTCGACTGGATGTGCGCGCCGCTGCCGACGCAGGGCAAGGCGTGCACGATCGACAGCCGCTGCGCGGCGGGCTTCGCGTGTGACTTCGGCAACGACGGATCGGTGTGCATCGTCCCTCGTGCAGCCGGTGAGTCGTGCGCGAGCGACCGGAGCTGTGGCGCGGGCCTGCATTGCGGTAGCGCCGGCGTCTGTGAGGCCGACAAAGCGGCCGGCGCTGCGTGCGGCTCGAGCGCGGAATGCGCCGGCGCGTGCGCGCCCGACAAGAGCGCCGGCCTCTCGTGTCGCGCTCCGCTCGCTGCCGGCGATCCGTGCCTCTCGTCAGACGATTGCCCGGACACGCTCCGCTGCGCCCCGCAGCCGAAGAAGTGCCTCGCGCAGGTCTGCAACGCGCTCTGACTGTGCCTATCCCTCTTGGGCGGTGACGCGGCCGCCCGCAAGTCAGCGGATGGAGTCGAGCAGCATCTCCACGATCTCACCGTACGGCGCTCGCGCTACGCCTCGCCCGCGGAGGTCGGGAAGTCCGGCGGGCGTCGCTGGTTGCTGGTGTGTTCCGATCCTCTGCTCCCGCCGCACCGGAAATCACGCAAGAGCCTGTTCGCCGCGATGCTCGGGAGCTCTACCACCGACGTTTCTACGCTTCCGAGTCGTGGAGAGCGGAAGAGATTGGCTCGTCGGCACGACGTTCGATGAACGTTGCGCGGCGCGGTCCGAGTACCATCTCGCGCGGAGGTCTCGGATTGCCGTTGGGGTTGCGCGACGCGCGTGCTCGAGCGCGGACGCTGGCGAGCGCGGCCGGGCTCGTCTTCGCGATGCGCTCGGGGCGTGCTGGCGCCGCGGAGCTCGAGCTCACGTGGTCCGCGCCTTCTGGCTGTCCGTCGCGCCAGGCGATCGTCGATGCGACGCAGGCACGCCTCGGGGTACGCCAACTCGACGCATCGCCGGAGCTCGTCGTCGTCGACGGCACGGTGTCGCCGCGAGACGGAGGATTCGTCATCGCGCTCGTGTTGAAGGATGGGTCCGGCCATGACGTCGGCGTGCGCGAGGTGCGAGTCGAAGCGGATCACTGTAGTGCCGTCGAGGGGCCCGCCGCACTCATGCTGGCGATCATCGTCACGACGCGCTCCCGCGCGGTGCCCCCCGATCATCCGCCGGAGCCGGAGGAGGGATCACCGCCGGCGCTGCCCGCGCCGCCGGCGCCCGGGCGCTCCGCCGCGATGGAAACGTCGCCGTCACGTGCCAACGGTCGGGCGAGCGCACACAGACCACGTGTTTCGCTCGGAGCCGCGGGCACCGCTTCGCTCGGTCTCCTCCCGACCGCAGGTCTCGGCGCCGCCCTCCGTGCGACGTACACCCCGGCGTCGCTCGTCGTCGTCGGTCTCCAGACGACCTTCGAGCTCGGCAGCTTCGTCCCCACCGCGAACGGCGGCGTCGGGTTCCAGTTCATGGGAGCCTCTGCCCTCGCGGGCCTTCAAGCGATGCGCACGTCGCGTTTCGAGCTCATCCTCACGGCCGCGGTGGGCGCAGGAGTCGTTCGCACGGCGCCGACCGGCTTCGGCGTGGTCCACACGAACGCAAACCCGACCGCGCTCGCCGGACCAGGCGTGCTCATCCGTACCAGGCTGACGCCGCGCCTCTTCGCGGAGGTATTCCCCGGGATCGACGTCGTGCTCGTCCGCGACAGGTTCCAGATCCGCGACGGAGAGCGACGCGAAATCCATCGCCCGGAGCCGTTCGCGGCCCGGCTCTCGCTCGGCCTCGCGTACGAATTTCCCTGAGCCGGCAGAAATCGACGATTCGCATTAAAATTTCGCGGCGGACCGGGCATAGGCCGCTGCGTGGATGCCTCGCTCACACGCGCATTCGACACGCGTGGCGTGGTTGACGCCGTGGCCGCCGCGCCGATCACGGTGGAGGCCCTCTTTTGCGAGCACGTCGGGTTCGTGTGGCGGATCCTTCGCCACTTTGGCGTCGCGAGGTCCGACCTCGACGACCAGACACAGGAAGTCTTCATCGTGGCCCATCGACGCCTCTCGGAGTGGGACGGTCAGCAGCCTCGCGCGTGGCTCTACGCCATCGCGCGCCGGTGCGCGGCGAGGTACCGGCGCCAGAGCCATCGCCGCCACGAGCGCCCGGTCGAGACGGTACCCGAAGGAACCGACACCCGCGATCCGGCCGCCGGCATGGAGCTCGACAAGCTCGGCCTCGCGCTCGACGCGCTCGACGAGGACAAGCGATCCGTCTTCGTTCTGTACGAGGTCGAAGAGATGACGATGCGTGAAGTTGCCGAAGTGGTGGGGTGCACGCTGCCTACCGCCTACGCTCGCCTCTACGCTGCGCGGCGCGAGCTCGCGCGCGCTCTGACGGAGTCCCGATGAGCCCCGACGGCTTCGAGGATCCGCCGCGGATCGACGACGAAGGTCCCGATGCGCTCCGCAGGCTGGTGCGCGCGCGCCGGGAGGGCCCCGCGGCCGCCGACATCGCCAAGATGTCCGAGCATCTCACGGCCACTGGCGTTTTCGGATCGGGCTCGAGCGCGGCCGTGCGGGCCGAGAGGCCATTTGCACTCTACAAGATCGCGGGCGTCGGTCTTCTCGCCGCTGGTGGCCTCTTGCTCACGTGGCACGCGACTCGCGCGCCTATCGCGCCGCCGGCTGCGCTGGCGAAGAGCCCCTCTGCTCCGCATCCGTCTGCCGGAACGGAGGCCGAACCGCGCTCCGCAGAGCACCCTCTGGTCGAGGAGGTCTCCGTCGACGAGCTTCCGTCCGCGCCGCCGCTGCCGGCACGGCGGGCCGGCACGCCATCGTCGGCGACAGCGGGCAAACCGGTCGCGAGTATCCCGTCGGGGGGCGTCGCTCCGTCCGCGTCCGAGCTCGAGCTCGTTCAACGCGCGCAGGCCGCGCTCGCCGCGGATCCGCGTCGCGCGCTCGCCGTCACGGCGGAGCACGAGCGGGCGTTCCCGTCCGGTGAGTTCGTACAGGAACGAGAGGCGATCGCCGTCGAGGCGCTCGCACAGCTCGGCCAGAAGGCGGAGGCCGTCCGCCGTGCACGCGCGCTCCTCGATCGATATCCGCGCACGCCGTACGCCCCCCGCATCGAGATGGTGCTCGGACAGCGGCCATAGCGCCGCCCGCCATTTCCCAGATTTCAACCCCGAGCTCACGCTTTCAGCGGCGAGACTCCCAACTCCATCAGAGCGGCCGAATGCTTCGACGTATTGCGCGATACGGCGCCATATCCACTCCCGTCTTGTCGTTGACGCTCGCCTTGGTGTTCGGAGGCTGCGGGCGCGATGTGCTGCTGGCCGAGACGACCGAGGCGGGCTCGCGCCCTTCGTTCGTCCCGCCGGACGCCGACGTCCCCGTGGAGGCCGGCCTCACCGCGTATTGTGCCACGAACAAGTGCCCTCCCGGTTGGACGACCTGCCCCAACTCGCGCTTTCCGTGCGACGTGAACCTGCTGACGGACCCGAGCAACTGCGGTGCCTGCGGGCGCGCATGTCCCCCGGGAAGCTGGCGCGAAACATTCGCGTGCGTCGATGGAGCCTGCGTCGCGCAGTGCAAGCTAGAGTCGTTGCGCCTCGATTGCGACGGTCTTGCTGACGACGGTTGCGAAACTTATAAGCTCAACAATGACCACTGCGGCGCGTGCGGGAACAAGTGCTCCGATCCAGCCAAGCGGTGCGCCGACCAAACCGGCGACGGCGAGCACTTCGACTGTGGCTGCCCAGCCGACAGACTCTACTGCTATGGGCGCTGCGTCGACAGCAAGAACGACGATGCAAACTGCGGCGGCTGCTTCAAGTTTTGCGACCCAACCGGCGGCGGCGCCCCCGACTTGGCGAATGCCTATTACGGGTGCGGTAACGGCGAATGCGGGACAATCAAATGCAAGGCTAGATTTGAAAATTGCGACGGTTTGATGGAGAACGGTTGTGAGACACACCTCGTGTCGGACGCAAACTGTGGCGCATGCGGAAACGCGTGCCCGGACGGCCAGGCGTGCCGTGTGAACAACGAGTCCGGGCAGATCCAATGCATGTGTCCGCCGGGCCTGACGTACTGCGAAGCGGGCTGTTCCGGCGATGAATGCAAAGGCGTATGCGTCGACCTCACGTCGAACCCATCGCATTGCGGGACCTGCGGCGCCCGGTGCCCGAGCAACGTTCTTTCCGATGACCACCGGCACATCTGCAGCTACGGAACGTGCACGATGCGCTGCGGAGATGGTTACGCCGACTGCAACAACAGTGAGTCCGATGGCTGCGAAGTAAACACGAACAGCGATCCGCGAAACTGTGGCAGCTGCGGAAATGCTTGCGACGCAGTGGCTGGGCAGGCGTGCGTCGCCGGACGATGCGTCGTCGAGCCTTGCGACAGCGAAGGCACAGGAGCCACCGCACGATGAGCACCACGCGACATCGATCTTTCGCGCCAATCTTCGCGGCGGGCGCGCTCTCATGTGCGGCGGCGAGCGTGTTCGTCGGGGCATGCGCGTCCAACGAGAGCGATTTCCCCGCCGAGCCGGACGCTGCAGTGCTGCCCGCGCCCACGCCAGATGCTGCGCAGGACGACGCGGAGGCCGGGGCGTGCACAGAGGACTGCGAGTACTTCCCGGAGACGTGTGGGCCTGATGTCCTCTGTCCGAACGGTCCGTTCAATCCCACAACCCCGACGGTCGGCATGGATTGGCGGACGCGTGTCAACGTCATCGTCGGCCGGTCGGCGAGCGACGTTTGGATGGCGGGGGCGGCCGGAGCGGTGGCGCATTTCGACGGGACGTCGTGGACACCGTCCGAGCTCGGGACGCAGGAGTCGCAACGCGCCCTTTGGCTCCTCGACTCGGGAGAGGTCTCGCTCGGCCGGGTGCAGAGAGTCTACACGCGTGGGCTCGACTTCGACGCCGATGGTGCCGACGCCGGCGGTGCAGTCTCCGCAGGTGGCTGGTCGCTTCGCACGCCGCCGCCGATGCCATCCGACTTCGGGTACGAGCTCACGGCGACGTGGTCCGCACCCGGCGCGGAGTCACTCTGGTTGGCGACCGAGAGGGGGCTCTGGCGCATGCGTCTCACTCCGGCGTCGACGTTCGAGATCGTCCCCAGCGTTCCGCCATCCGTGTGCAACGTCATCCCGTGTCGCCGGATGCGGAGTATCCACGGAGCCTCCAAAAGAATTCTTTGGGCGGTAGGCGACGTCGGTTCGGCAGTACGCATCACCGAGGCGGATACTGATACACCGACGGCGACACCGCTCAACACGCTGACCTGGACGGGGCTCGCCGGCGTATGGGCAGCGTCCGACACGGACGCCTGGGCGGTCGGCGGGACGGGGACCATCCGCCACTACACCGGCGACGGGCGGCGCTGGGATGTCGTGTCCGACGTGCCGACGACCGAGAATCTCAACGCCGTGTGGGGAACGTCCCCGTCCGACGTCTGGGCTGTCGGGAATGCAGGCGTCGTCCTTCACTACGACGGAACGCGCTGGTCGCGCGTGAAGATCGCGGGCCTCGGCACACGTCGGCCCGATTTGTACACCGTCTGGTCGCCGGGGCGGGGGCACATCTGGATCGGAGGCCAGGGCGTCGTTCTCGCGCTTGGAGGAAAATCATGAGACGCGGACTTCTCCTCGCTTGCTCATCGGTCGTGCTCGGGGCCGCCGTGGCTTGCGCGACGTCCGAGGACGGCGCGCCAGCGCAACCTCGGAACGACGAGATCGAGCTGCCGGACGGCGCCGTCAACGACGACGCGAGCCCCGCCGATGACGGCGCGGTCCCGCGCGTGCGATCGTGCAGCGACGCGGGCTGGTGCACGACCTCGCTACCCGGTCACGACCTGACGCTCACCGACATCTGGCCCTTCGAGAGCCGCGCGTTCGCGATCGCGGAGAGCCCCACCCACGGCGTCAAGATCCTCGAATGGGACGATGCCGCGCAGACGTGGAGCTACATCGACGACAACAGTCAGAACGAATACGGAATGGGCAAATACGCAGGGAAGATCTGGGCACCGAGCGAGAACGAGGTCTACTACGGCATTGCGCCTGGATACATTTATCATGGCACGCGCGCAGCAACCTCCTCGCCCTGGTCGTGGCAGCGCAGCCGACTCGAAGACAACAGTCCCGACACCAACCCCGAGCACGATCACGGCCTTCCCCGTTACGCCTCGATCCAGACCGGGGCCGTGCCTGCCGACTATCCGGCGCTCGGTGTCTGGGGCACGTCGGCCGACGACGTCTACGCGTGGTATGCGAACACGATCTTCCATCGCAAAACCGAGGACGGAGGCAAAGCCGTTTGGCACGTCGACCACATCGTGGATGACGCCGACAATCCCGCGGACACGTTCTTCATCTTCAGTGCCGCCGGCTCGAGCCGCGACGATGTCTGGTTCGCAGTAGGGAGAGGCCGATATGACGCGACAGGCCTCTTCGCCTGTCCTATGCTCATCCAAAAGACGATTGGCGGTTATCGACCTATCGTCGACAGCAACATCGACGAAACGGACGAGTATCTCCATTACATCGATACTTGCCAGGAGAAGGCCGGCGCCCTGAGCTTCGAGACCGGGTTCCCCGGCAATTTCAGCTGGCCCTGGACCAACGGCGGGTGGCTCACGAACCTCGAGTCGGCAGGCCCCGACGCCGTCGTCGGGATCCTGGGAGGGGACTCACTTGCCTACGTGTCATCGGAGGACGGCGGCGTCGCCCGCAGGAACGAGGTCAGGGTCTCGGTCCCTCGCGACAGCATGCCGTCGCTCTTGAGCTCGGTTTGGATGCACGGGACGGATGCGTGGCTCAGCGGCTGGGGCATCGTCCTTCGGACGCAGAACGATCCGGGCAAGTGGAGCCTGGGTTTCGGTCTCACGATGCCCGGCGAAAACACGATGGACGGGGGAACGTTCAGCGTCTCTACGACCGTACTCGACGGCGCTCCTCTCGACGCGCCGCTCTACCGCGTGCGGGGTACCTCGAACACCAACCTTTGGGCGGTCGGAGCTCGCTATGCACTTCACAAAACGACGCCTTGATCGGTGCGCTTCGCACATCCTCGTCGCCACCTCCTTCCTCGCGGCAAGCGGAGCGGCGGCGAGCTGCTCGAGCAGTGAGGGCGACGGGACCAGCGCCGATTTCCATCCGTTCGACGCAGCCCCCGAGGCTGCCAGCGGTGACGCGGGCGGCGATCCGCCGAACGCTCGCGACGCCGGGCGCGTCGACGCAGCGCCGCTCGCCGTCGTCTGCACGTCACCGCCGTGCGCGACGTCGCTGGTGACGACGCTCGGGGCCGGTGTCGACGACCGGAGCGAGGGCTTCTGCGCGCTGCTCGGCGACGGCACCGTCGCGTGCTGGGGCGCGAACGGCGCAGGTCAGCTCGGGCGCGGAGACGCCGCAGGGGTGGTCGACAGCGCAAACGCGGCGCGCGTCGTCGGTCTTTCGGACGTCGTCACGCTCGATCACACGTGCGCGGTCGACAAGGACGGTGCCGTGTGGTGCTGGGGCACCGGTCCGTTCCTCCGCTCCGGCGCGGGCGCTGTGACGACCGAACGTACGCCAGTGAAGCTCGATCTCCCTCCCGCCACGAAGATCGGCCTCGGCTACACCACCGCATGCGCGGCGGTCGAGGGTGGCGTCCACTGCTGGGGCAGCAACGCCACCGCACAACTGAGCCCGCTGCCGACGAACTCGGGAGACATCGGACTTCCGCGATCGATACCGCTCCCACCGGGCGTGCCCGTACGTGCGTTCGCCGTCGGCAGCGCGACGTTCGCGCTCCGCGAGGACGGCACGCTCGTGACCTGGGGAGCGAACCCACCACTCGGGCGCCCCTCGCCGATCTTCCCCGATCCGTATCCCGACACCGTCGCGCTCGACGGGATCGTCATGGTCGATCTCGCGCACGACAGTGCGTGCGCGACCGCAGGCGGGACCGGCTACTGCTGGGGGGCTCCCGTCCGGAAGAGTGTCTGGGAGCAGAATGGATCCAGCCTCGATCGCGCGCTTCCCGAGCCGGTCGTCACGCCGGAGCCCATCGTTCAGATCGCGACGACCCGCAGCTATGTCATCGAGAATGTCGGCATACAGCGGTATCGCTGGTGTGCCTCCACCGTTTCGGGCGCCCTCTACTGTTGGGGAATCAACGAGAGCGGTCAAGCTGGGGTCGGCACGCAGAACTACGTGTTCGACGCCGTCAAAGTCGAAGGTCTGCCGGAGCGCGTCGCGCAAGTGAAGACGACACCGAAAACGACCTGCGCGCTTCTCACGAATGGCAAGGTCTATTGCTGGGGGAGCAATTACAACGGGCAACTCGGCAACGGAGAGAACAGAGGGGTAAGCGTCGTTCCGGTGGAGGTGGTGCTTCCATGATTACGCGCACAGCCAGCGCCGCAGTGCTGTCCGCCGTCGGTCTCGCGCTCCTCGCCAGCGCCGGCGCCTGCGGGCAAGATCGCGGCGGGTACGACACCCCGCCGATCGTCTTCGTTCCTCCGCCGCCGGCGGAGGACGCCGGCGAGTGTCCGCTCCAATGCTCGCTCGACGGGAGCTCGGTCGTTCGTTCGTGCACGGGTGAGGTCGTCGAGACCTGTCCACCGAAGCTGGCCTGCGGCGCCGCGCGCTGCCAGGAGCCGTGCGCGGCCGCCGCCGCCGACCAAAGCTCGAACGGATGCGAGTTCTACTTCCAGTCGCCGCCGGGTTGGTCCGAAAATCCGGACCCTTGCTATGCTGCTTTCGTCGTGAATACGTCGAGGCAGCCGGCGAGCATTTCGCTCGATCGCGAGGGCAAAGACCTCGACATCTCGCAATCGATGTTCCGCACGACGCCCGGCGATGCGACGCTGATCGAGCACACCGGCACAATCGCTCCGGGTGAGAGCGTCATCCTCTTCCTCTCGGATCACGATCCGAACCTGCCCGTCTCCGGTCGTGTCAGGACCACGTGCCCTCCCGGTGTGGTCCCTGCGGTCCTCTCGGGCCTCTCCTCCCGGACCACCGGGCTCGGCTCGTCGTTCCATTTGAAGGCGAGCAACCCCGTGTCGCTCGTGTCGATGTACCCGTTCGGCGGCGCAAAGAGCTTTATTTCCACAGCGACGTTGCTCCTGCCCATCGTCAACTGGACGAAACAGAACATCATCGTCAACCCGTGGGAGGCGACGGCCCCCGCCGGTGTCCCGTTCACGCAGATTGTTGCGTCCGAGGACGATACCGAGGTGACGATCCTCCCGACACGGGAGATCCAAAATGGCCTCGGCGTCAAAGGCTCGCCGGCGAAGGTCCCCGCGACCTATCGCCTCGACAGAGGTCAGCACCTCCAGTTCGTCCAGGACGACGAGCTCTCCGGGAGCATCATCACTTCCAACAAGCCAACGACGGTCTTCGGCGGCCACACCTGCGCATTCGTTCCGAGGAATTCTCGCGCTTGCGACACGCTGGGTCAGCAGATCCCCGCGTTCGAGCAATGGGGCGCCGAGTACGTCGCCGTCGGGTATCGCCCGCGCGTCGGCAACGAGCACGAGGCCATGCCCTATCGCATCGTCGCGGCCCGTGATGGCACACGCCTCGATTACGATCCGGCGATTCCCGCCGGCGCTCCGACCGAGATGTCGGCCGGCGAAGTGGTGACGTTCCCCGCGGGCGTCGGCGACGCGTTCGTGGTGCGAACGCAGGACGCCGACCACCCGATCTATCTCGCCGCGTACATGACCAGCGCGGGCGGCGCCTATTTCGGGTCTCCGTCCTACGGCGGACGAGGCGATCCGGAGTTCGTAAACGTCGTCCCAACCGGCCAATATCTGAATTCCTACAGCTTCTACGCGGACCCGACGTACGACGAGACGTCGCTTGTCATCGTGAGAGCCAAGAGCCACGGCTCGTTCAAGGATGTGTGGCTGGAGTGCGCCGGCAACTTGACCGACTTTCGTCCGATCGGAACGCGCGGCGAGTACGAGTTCACACGCGTCGACCTCTCGAGGGACCGCGGCCCCGGTCAGACGTTCGGAGACAAGACGTGTCAGACGGGTCTCCACCGCATGAAAAGCGAGGGCCCGTTCACCGCGACGCTGTGGGGCTGGGCTGCCTACTGCAGCTACGCGTATCCAGGGGGAATGGCGCATCGAAAGCTCGTCACGACACCGCTGGATCCGATCCAGTGAGCCGACGGCGAGGCGTCGGGGGCCTTCTCGAGCGCGACCGGCGAGAGGCCTTTCTCCGTCACGGTCTCGTGATGCTGCTCCGGCTCTGCACGCACTCGGGGAACGGGGTTTCGATATCGTCGGCTGTGGGGCTTCCCGAAGAGGCGTTCGACTCTATTCGCGGGTGAGCAACGTACACGGCGACCACATCGCGGCCGACATCGAGCGCGCCATCACCGGGCGCGCCGGAGACGCAGGATCGGATCGCCGACGACCTCGTTAGACCGAACGCCAGATCAGCATTGAACACTCGAAGCGCACGAGAGGTGACGCGCGCCACCTTGTCACCGCGGGCGTGCGCGGACGGTCAAGTTCGTCGACGCGCAGATCTCGCCTCCGCGGGCTTCGCATCGGCGGCAAACGACAGGCCTGCCTCGCGGAGGAGCTTCTTCATCGCTGGCAGCGAGGCTCTTCCCATCCCGTGAAGCGCGAGGATCTCCTTCTCGCTGTGCTTCGCAAGTTTCTTCACGCTGTCGATCCCAGCGCCGGCGAGCGCACGCCGCGCCGGCGCCGCAAACGCGCCGAAGAACTCATCCGCAGGCTTCTTCGCCGCCTCGCACCTCGGGCAAGTCGGGCAGTCGCTCGTCTTCGTGAACGTGTGGCCCTTCGGACAGGTTCGCACCGGCATCGCGACTGTTCTATCAGCGAAGACGCTCCCGCCGCGACGTGAGGAACGAGCGCGTCGCGGCGGGCGTTGAAGTTTTCAAGTCCGGAGAACGAGATCGAGGGTCGATAGGGGGTCGTCGACATGATGCTCGCCCAGCGGCCGTCGCGCAGCCGGCTGCCGTAGCACGAACAAAAACAAACGTGCCACGGTGGGGTGACACGATTCGGAGATTTCATGCTACTGCCAGCGCCCATGCGAACGTCCCACTTGATCGCGCTCTTCTCGGTCGTCACCGCCTCCTCCTTCGCCATCTTCGGGTGCAGCGACGACAATGACGCGGCCCGCAGCGCGTCCGAAGACGGGGGCTTGCCGGACGCGGCCATCGACGCCGGCGCAGAGGGATCCCCGACACCAGACGCGGGAGACGGCGGGATCGCGACGACCACCATCCGCTTCAAGGCCGCCGACGGCGACGGGAAGGAATGGAGGTGCGGCTCCTCGAACCTCAGGGTCGGCAACCTCACGGACGTGAGGCCAGGCGACCTACGCTTTTACGTATACGACGTCACGCTGCTCGCCTCCGACGGGACCTCCGTCCCGTTCGCGCTCGTCGACGACGGCAAGTGGCAGCACCAAGGAGTCGCGCTCCTCGACTTCGAGGACGCGACCGCCGAGTGCGCGTTCGTCATCTTCGGCAAAGCCAAGTCGGCGGACGTCAACACCGAGCTCCGGGGGACTCCGGCTGCCGCGGGACCGTTCCGCGGCGTGCGGTTCACGCTCGGCGTGCCGCCGAGCCTCAACCACACGGAAGTCGCCATCGCGCCGTCGCCGCTGAGCTCGACGGGTATGGACCACGGGCCCGCAGATGGTCGGCAATTCCTACGTGCGAGCTTCTACTCGACGACGACGGGTACGACCGGCAACAACGACCACAACCTCATCATGCTCCGTACGGTCTGCAACAACGTGACTGGCGACGGCGGCGCACCGCCGGCAGACGCGGAAGCCTGTACGAAGCCGAATCGTCCGGTCATCACCGTCGAGCGCGATGGCGGCTTCGATCCCACGCAGCACGAAATCGTCGTCGACGTGACGAATCTCTTCGCGGGGTACTCGCCGCTCGGCACACCGGGGCCGGCCGATCTGAACGACAATGGCAGGGTCGACTGCTTCGGACCGCTGCACGCCGGCGACCTCGGGCCCACGCTCGGCGCCGAGCGCTGCGGGAAGTTCTACCCGAACCTCGGACTCGCCTATGGCACAGGACGCGCGGCGGGCACCCAGACGGTGTTCCGGGCGCCATGATTCGACGCCTCCGCCCTGCTCTGCTCGCCGGCCTCTCGATCGCGGCGGCGAGCATCGCGGGCTGCACTTCGCGCGCCGGATCGACGGAGGAGGGATCGCCACCGCGGTCTTCGTCATCCGGCAACGGCGCGTACGATTGGGGGCTGCCCGACGACGTCCCCCGGCCTCTCGTCCCCGCGGGCAACCCGATGACGCAAGCGAAGGTCGCGCTCGGCCGGCGGCTGTTCTACGACCGCCGTCTCTCGTCGAACGGAAAAGTGTCGTGCGCCACCTGCCACGTGCAGCGTTTCGCATTCGCGAGCGGCACGAAGAACCCGGTGGGGGTCGACGGCCGCCCGCACCCGCGGAACGCTCCGAGCCTCGCGAACGCGGGCTATCACGCGCGCTACAACTGGGCGGCCCCTTCGCTGACCTCGCTTGAGGCGCAGGTGCGCGGTCCGCTCTTCGGGGAAGGGGCACCCACGGCGGAGATGGGACTCACGACCAACGCCGCCCGCGATGCCGCGCTCGCCGCGCTCCGGGCCGATGAGCGGCACCGTGCTGAGCTCGGCGAAGCGTTCCCGGAGGCGGAGGAGCTCGGATGGGACGAAATCATCCGCGCGCTCGCCTCGTTCGAGCGATCGCTCGTGTCGATGAACGCCCCGATCGATCGGTTTCGTCGCGGCGACATGGACGCCTTGTCGCATGCAGCAATGCGCGGCGCGGAGATATTCAATACGGACTACAAGGGTGCGGTCTGTCACCACTGCCACGACGGCATCACGTTCACGAACGACGTCACGCACGAGCGAGCGCCGTTCGACGAGATCGTCTATACGAACGTCGGCCTCTACAACGTCGGCGGCACGGGCGACTACCCGCCCGGCAACCAAGGACTGTTCGAGACGACCAGGAACCCGGCGGATCGCGGCAAGTTCAGGACGCCATCGCTCCGGAACGTCTCGGTCAACGCGCCGTTCATGCACGACGGGAGCGTCGCGACGCTCGAGGAGGTCATCGCGCACTACCAGCGCGGCGGCCGGCGAATCGATGAAGGTCCGCTCGCAGGCGATGGGCGCGAGAGCCCGATCAAGGAGCGCGGGCTCGGCGGGATGACCCTCGACGAGGACGACGTGCGCGACCTCGTCGCCTTCCTCGACGCGCTGACCGATCACGACTTCCTCACCGACCCGCGCTTCTCGAACCCCGAGCCCGGGGATCCGCGCTTCGGGGAGTGAGAGCCTCGAACTGGTCGAGCGCTCGATCGAGCCGAGTCCCCAGCGCTCGACGCGTGTACTCGACGTGATGGTGCCGCCGGCGCGGACGCGTGTCAGCGCGAGCGCTTCGTAGGCGCTCGACTAGACGAACTGATCGGCGCCTGCGTGGGCGACGATCCCGCGCTCGGCGAGAAAGCGTTCGAGCAAAGGCCGGAGGAGCTCGGCGATGAGACGCTGCAGCTCGTGCTCCCCCATGTCGTCGGCCTCCGGGTAGACCAGCGGCGGCGACGACCTCTTCCTGGGAGCTCGCATGGCTTCAGCGTAAGCCGACGCCGCGTGCTCGTCACGACGTCGAGCTCCGGCTCGCGGCAGCGGCGTGGTCACGCTGCTGCCTCAGCAGCTCGTGTGCCGCGATCGAAGCCCGCTCGTTCCGCGCGCTCGCGACCGAGCGCAGGTGGCCCGGTCAGATCGGGCCTGGCCGCGCCACCTTCTTGGGCACGCAGCGCGCCCGTCAGCGGATTGGCGGCAGCGGCGTCTCGACGAGCTTCCGCTGGGCCATGCCACCCGGATAGGCGTAGCTGGCGTACTGGTCCCAGCCCCAGATCGTCGCGGTGAACGGGCCTTCGCTCCGCATGCGCTGGAGGCCGTACTGGCAGACGCTCGTGCCGAACGTATCGCCGGGCCCGTGGTTGCGCGAGAGATCGACCCTGACGTACTCGTACTGGCCTCGCGTTCCGATGGGCTTCCAGCCCGTCAGGTTGCCGGCGCACTCGAGCCAGACGTCCTTGAACTCGCCGAGCGACTTCGCCCGGACGATGACGAGCGACGTCTCGGCGTACGTCGGATCCGCGAAGAAGCTGTACGCGTTCAGGTACTGCCCCGCGGGAACGACGTTGACGAACTCCGGATCGCCCCAGCCTGCGAAGCTGTCTCCCGCGCCGAAGCCCGGTAATCCGCCTCCGGTCATGTGGGCCGAGACGTAGATCGGATGATCGACGTCCTGCGTGCGGACGACGAAGGCGTCCCCGGTCCCGGCGTAGAACGTCGCCACCTCACCGGCCGAGAGGATCGTGGGCGCGCCAGGCGGCACCGCCGGATCGTAGTCGAGCCGCGTGCCGTCCCTCGCTGCGACCATGCGATAGGGCACTCGCTCGTGCTCGTTGCCGAGGCGCGGGCGATAGCCAACGCCGACGTATTCGGAGCCCCATTGCTCGAAGGCCGGAATCTGCTGAGCGAGGATGTCGCACGCAGGGACGTCCGTCGGGAGAAAGGTACAGCCGTTCCCACCGATCATCGACGTCGGCTTGGTGGTGGTGACGATGCTGCCAGTGAGGTCTTGTAGCTGGACGAGCTGCAAGAGCTGCCCCTTGTCGAGGCGGTACGTGGCCGGCACCCGCGCCGGACCACCGACGACGCCCTCGCCGTCCTCGATGTCGCGCGTCGGCAGGATCGTCACTTCGGTGTCGTCCTCGGAGGCGAGGATCTGCGCCGAGGGCCCGCCGGTGTTCCTGGCCGCTCCCGCTGCACCTTCCCAACCATTGACGAGGATGTGCTGCTTCGCCCAGGTCGCGACGGGCAAGAGGAGCGTTGCCGTAGGAGCGAAGCTCTTGGCTCCGCCGTACGGGTAAATCGTCGAAGCCGCCACAGGCAGGTTCGTCTTCAGGTGGTACGAGGAGGCGATTCCGGTGCCGAGAAGAGCGCTGTCGGAGAGCGTCGCGGGGACGACGCCATCCGGACAAGGAACGTCGAACGTCTCACCCGGCCGGCCGCCAGGCGGAGGGAGACTCGGGTCGCGATGGGTGACGAAGAGGACGACGCTCTCGCCCGGCAAAATGGGTCCGACGTGCTGAATCAGCGTCGCGTCGCCAGGATTCGTTCGATACATCGATTTGGAGACATCGATGTCTTTCCCTTCGCGCTCGAGTGACAGCTCGACGGCTCGGGCCGACGGATTCGCGATGTAGGCTGCATAACACGATGGCGGACTGATACGGGACGCCGGGAGCTGGAAATAGAACTCGCACCCGTTCGAGCTCCGATCGGCAGCCGCGGCTTCGCACGGCTCCTGGCATACACCGGCACCACAGGCGAGCTCGGGCCTGCACGTCTCGACGACCTTTCCGGTGCAGGCCTCGATTACCGAGCGGCCGTCGAGCGAGCACTGGAGCCGGCAGTCCGGGGCGTCTACCGACGCGTCCGCCTCGAAGGTCTGCTCGCGACGTTCGAAGCCGCCTCGGTCATCCCCACAGGCGCCCATGCACGCGGCGGCGAGCGTGAGCCCGAAAACCGCTGCCACGGCTCCGTGAGACATTCGCACGCGCTTCATGGCAACACCACTTCCTGCGGAACGAGACTCGGAGTCCTGAGCTTTCCGTTGCCGAGCTGTCCGTAATAGTTCGTCCCCCAGCAATACACTTTACCGTTGGTGAGGAGTGCACACGTCGACTGCAGCATCGTCTTGACCTGGGCGGCAGGCGCCGGAAGACCTTGAACCCTGACGGCCTCGAAGGCGTGGTTCTTCGTCCCGTCCCCCGCCTGGCCACCGGCGTTGTACCCCCAGCAATACACGGAACCCGACGCTGCCACTGCGCACCAACGCTGCGGCTGCACTACGGCCCCCAACGTCGTGAAGGTGACGCGCGTCGTGGCGATCTGAACGAGCGGCTCGGGCGCCACCACCGGCTCGGGAAGGGCTCGGTCGAGATTGTCCGGCTGATAGCCTATGGCAACCGAATACGACGCTCCCCAGCAGTAGCCGATCCCACCCGCCGTCGCGCACGCAGCGTTGAGCGCTACGTCCAGCGACGCGATGCGTTCGAGTGCGATCGCGCTCGGATTCGGATCGGGGAAGAGCGCGGAGAGGCGTGCAAGCGGAGGGTTGGCCCCCCAGCTCGACGTCGTGCCGTCCTCGCGGACGACGAAGGTGGCGGCGCTGATGGCGATGTCGCGGATCGGTGCGCCGGAAGGGAGCTCGATGGGCCGCGGAGGGATCACCGCGGACGCCGGGACGGACTCGAAAGGAGCGAGCTGTCCGGAGTCGTTCGTTCCCCAGCAGACCACGCCGTCATCGAGCGCCGCGCAGCCGACGTTGCGCCCCATACCGATGCTCTTCGCGGGCGGGAGCGGAAGCTTCACGGGGCTGCGCTCGGTGGTGACCGCCCCCGCGTCGCTTCGAAGAAACGGTCCCGTACCCCAGCACCAGACGCCGCCGCTCTTGTCCCGCGCGCACGTGTGATCGAGCTGAGTGACGTCCGAGAGGCCTACGACGCGCACGGCTGTCGGGCTGTCCAGCGTACCGGCATCGTCGCCGCGACCGAGCTGTCCGGCCCCGTTCGCGCCCCAGCACGCCACCGTGCCGTCTGCGAGCAGTGCGCAGAAGCCTTCGCTTCGATCCGGGGCATCCCGAGCATCGCTTCCCCCGAACGTCGTCGCGAGCGACGTCGCACACGGAGGAGTGGTGCACACGACCGGGAGCGGGCCGCCATCGAACGGCGCCGCATCGCGCGGCGGTGTCGCGTCGAGAACCCCGGCGTCATCCGCATCGGCGCCTGTCATGGACGCGTCCACCGCGGCGTCCGACTTCTCGAGGTCGACCTTGCTCTCGCCGCCGCTCGAGCAGCTGGCGACGGCGCTTGCCGTCGCCAGACAGGTCGTCATCACCAACGCCGTAGCCTTATGCCTGTCAAGGAGTCGTCTTGTGAAGTGCATAGCGGCTACCGATTGCCCAGAGGTTGGTGTTCTCCGTACCTCGAACTTGGTACAAGAGTTCCGTTTCATTGAAGGGGCCACCGAAAAGCGAGATCCTCGAGATCTCATATCCGCCACCATCCGGGGCGTCGCTCCCTCGAATGACGCGGCCACTTACGTTCCCACCAACCCCACTCAGCCAGAGGGCATCTGGGCCCTTCCAGAGCGAGGTCCAGAAATCTCCGAGCGCGGGAGGCACGGGAGAGACGGCGAACGAATAGCTGTCGCCGTCGACCGATATCCTCACCACGTCTCTCTGGCCTTTGAGGCCGATGATCGCGCCCTTCGCAGAGGCTTCGATGTTCGTGAGCGCTCCTTCGGCGCCGCCGATGATCGCCGCTCCGGCTCTCGCCGTGCACGGCCCGTTAGGCGTCACGAGCCTTCCATCCGCGATCCGTCGATATTCGGCGGAGGTCTTGTGCACGGCGATAGCGCAGCCCTGATAGCCGCGGGAGCGAACGCCCGAGAACCAGACGTCGTTGGCAGTCGTTCCCGCGCCGCCGAGGATGAGCAGGCGCTCGCTAGGGTCGTCGGCATCGTCTGCAACGTATTCACTGACCCACGTTGGCTTGCCCCCATCATCGCTCTTCCAGTGATAGATGGTATTCGCGAACCAGGCGTAGACGTCGCTCGCGCTCGTCCCCCAAACACCGAGCGCGGGGACCGTCGTTCCGCTCGCCCCAATGCTGTCGCCACCATCGCCAAGGCGCTGGCGCGTCCACGACCATGGCGCCTGCGGCGATTCGGGACGTGTTCCGTGGTAGATGTATCCGGGCGCAACGCCGTAATAGACATCATTGGCATTCGGCGCCCAGATGGTCCCTGAGTAGTCGCCCATCCCAGGTTCGTTCTGGGTGCCGTCGTCAATGTACTTCCACGAGCCCTCCGAGTCGTTCCACTCGAGGACCTTGACGCCGAGGGTCGGGCTTTCGGCGATCGCGAAGGCGTGCCCGGCCAGCGGCCAGATGTTCTTCATCTTCAGGTCTACGTCCGGCAACGGGGTCGCGCACCACCCGTCCGCGCTGCAAAGCGGCCCGTTCGCGGACGCTTCGACGTCCGCGTCGACGACGGGACGCTCCCCGCTGTCGGGGATGGACGTCTCGCGATTGCCCGAATCGGGCGAAAGTCTCGTATCGGATTCGTTCCCCGAGGCCGCGCACGCCACGGCGGCGACGGCGGCGAGAACGGCCGACCCACACGCGAGAATCGACGAAGCCCTCATGGCTTCCCTCCAAGGGAAAGGATCACCCCGTGGCCACCGATCCAGACGTGGCCCGGTGCCGAGGCCCAGACCGTCGTGAGGTCCGGACGACGCGCGCCGAGGCCGGCGACCTTGACGCGCGACCAGGTCTTGCCGTCGTAGTGAAGGACGACGCCGGCATCGCCGACAGCCCAGACGTCGGACGACGACGAGCCCCATACCGCGTTGAGGGGCTCGGTCGTCGGGACGTCCGATACGACCTCCCAGTCGACCGGATGCCCCGTGTAGTGCCGAATCGTCCCGCTGGTGCCGACGGCCCATGCCTCCGAAGCAGAGGCCGCCCAGACGCCGTTGAGCGCATTCCACGTCCGGCTGTTGAATGCCTTGACGCTCGGCGTCTCGCTCTCGGCGTTCGTGATCCGAAGCGCAGCGCCCCTCTGGCCGACCGCCCAAAGCTCGTTTGCCGACGCTCCGTGGATGCTCATTATCGCATCGCACGGGAGCGCCGTGCACACGTCCGCGGGCACGCCGGGACCGAGCTCGAACTCCGACGTCGGCGATCGCCGCAGGCGCCAGAGGCCACTCGTCAAGCCCGACATCCCGACGCGCATCGCGCACCAGAGCGAGTCCGAACCGGGAGCCGCCCATGCAGACTCGAACTCCACCGCGATGTAGCCAAAGAACTCGAACGGAACAGGCAACTTGCGAACCGTCCAGCCGTCGGCGGACGGGGCTGCGCCGCCGTCGAGACCACGTGCGTAGAGGCTAGTGGGTAGGGCGACCGCGATCTCTTCGGAGTCCCGGAGCCATAGCGCTCGCATCGTCTCTCGGGGGCCGGGATCCGAACGCCTCCACGTCGTACCATCGAAGTGAGCGAGCGCTCCGAGTGCGCCAGCGGCCCAGACGTCGCTCGACGACCGACCACGGATGGTCATGATCCGAGCTCGCATATCGAGGCTCCCGCCGGGCGTACTCGGATCGAAGGGACCGCCAGCGCAGAGAGCGTCCGGGGTGCAGACCTCGGGGAAGTACTCGCAGTCGGTGCACGGCCCGGCGTCGAGGTCGGTCGGCTCGGCGTCCCTCCCGCCATCTGCTGCCGGGTCGGGAATGGCCGAGGGCTCAGGAGAGGCATCGGGTTCGCCGAGCAGCGAATCCGTCGAGGCGCAGGCCGCGATTCCCGCGACGGCGGCTACGACCAGCCAACCTGGAGTCCGGTGACGAAGGGGCAGTGCGTTCATCGCGTCTCTCCTCCGTCCGGCTTCTCTTGGTCACACGGCTCGACCACACACCGACCGCCGACGCACGCTTGACCGGCGATCGCGTCGCACGCGTTTCCACAAGCTCCGCAGTTTCGCGGATCGCTATCGGTGTTCACCTCACAGCCATCCGCACTATTGCCATTGCAGTCCGCCTTCCCGTGGATGCAGACAGTGGTGCATACGCCGAACGTGCAGATTCCTTCGGTGGATTGGCCGGTCAGTGCAGTGCAACGAACGCCGCAGGCGCCGCAGGAGATCGGGTCCGACGCCAGGTCGAAACATCCACCCGCGAAGCATTCATCCCCCACGCAGAGGATCCCGCAAAAGGTCTTGCCCGCGGGGCAAAGGCACTGAGTCTTGAATGTGACCAGATCCATGGCGCACCGCTGACCCGGCGCGCACGAGTTGCCGCAAGCAGTGCAATTCTCCGACGTATTGAGGGGGGTCTCGCATCCGTTGAGCGGATTGCCGTCGCAGTCACCGAAGCCGTCATCGCACTTGAAGTGTCCGCATTCGCTGTCCTCGCAGCCATAGTAGGCATTCGCCCGCTCGGGGCCGCCGTCGCTGGGGTCGCATTTGGTACCGCACGCTCCGCAGTTCTCGTCATCCCTCTTCGGATCTACGCATTTCCCGTTGCAGTAGATGAGGTCGCCGATGCAGCCGCAGCCATAGTCGGGCGGCCCCAGCCCGGTGCTCCTGTCCACGCAAGGCTTCGCCGGGTCCAGGCACGTGTCTCCGCACGCGGCGCAGTTCTCGTTGGTGCCCGTCTGGGTCTCGCAACCGTTCTCATCGATGCCGTCGCAATCGAGTGTCAGTGGGTTCGTGGCGCATTGGAGGACGCAGCGGCCCGCGACGCATTCGTAGGTCTCCCTCGTCGTCTCTCTGGGACACACGGCGCCGCACGCGCCGCAGTTCTGCCTGTCGGTCTGCAGATCGACATCGCACGGGAAGCGCGAGGTCGGGCACGTCGTGTGACCCGCAGGGCACTTGTTCGACGGGCAATACGCGATGAGCGTATCGACGGAGGCCTCGAGCTCGGTTCCGGCGTCTGCGGCGACGAACGAGGGCGGCGGGTCCGGAGCCTGGACCCCGAGGCGCACCTCGGTCGTCGAGCAGCCCCAGACGAGCGCGAACGAGGACGCGACGACAGCTGCGATGACCGCTTTCGCCTTCATTGGTCGCGCCCCGCGTCGAATGGAGGATGGCTCCGGTCCGGAGATCGGCGCATCGTTCGAATTACGAGCGATGGGTTCATGTGTACCGTCATGCAAGCAAGCAATTTGGATTATGGAACAATCGATCATTCGCCATGTCGTTCGACGACATTTCGGACACGGCGAAGATGCGGCGAGGAAGGGAATCGCGCCTCGAAGGCACGCGCACGCTCGCGCATGGCGTCGAGACGCCCGAGCTTGGCGAGAGCCTCGATCGCGATTCGCTCGCGCTCCTGCACGAACGTGCCGGCGGGGCAGCGCTCGGCGTGCTGGCTCGTGAGCGAGTACGCACGTTCCACGTCTCCGGCCCGAAGCGCGGCATCGGCGTCGTCGATGAGGTCGACCTCGCCAGAGCAGCTCGCCTGCGCGGGCGGTGCGGGACGTGCGGCCGCCGGACGTCGGTTCGCGCTTGGAAGCGAGTCGACGGGGACGGGCGCGGGCACAGGGACGGGGGCCGCCGCCGGCGCGACCGCAGGAGGAAGGGCGCCCGCGGAGGCGAGCTCGCGAGGGGGCGCCGGGATCGCTTCGTTCGGGCTCACACTCGTCGCCGATTGGCGCGGAGACGTAACGGGCCCGGCCTCGTGCTCGGGCGTGTGGGCCGACGCGAGCCACACGGCTCCCACGGCAAACGCGATGGCGAGCGCGGAGACCGCCGGCCAGACGAGATGCGATGTGGCGCTCCACGAACGACGACCGGTCTGCGCTGCCCGCAGGGCGGACTGCATCTCGGACAGCGGAGGGAGCTCCTCGCGGTAGCCGCGGATCGCGGCGCGGACGAGCTCCACCTCGGCGGATTGGCCTCCTTCGAGGTCCAGGATGCGGGGCGGGTCGCTGCTCATTTGAAACTCTCCCGGATCTGGTGACGACGAACGGCGGCGTAGACGAGCTCGCGCGCGGAATGCAGGCGGTAGAAAGCCGTCTGGACGGGCGTCTCCATCGCCTCGGCGACCTCCTGCATCGTGAGGCCTTCGAGCTCGTAGAGGACGAAGACGGTCCTCTTGTCGTCATCGAGCCCGTCGAGGATCTCGGAGAGGACTCGGCGCGCGTTCCGCTCGTCGAGGTCCTCCGCGGGCGTCCTCGGCTCGACCGCTTCGCGCCCATCACCGGACGCGACCTCGCGCGAAGCGGTCCGGCGACGGCGATAGCGAGCCGCCACCCGGATCGCGATCCCGTGGACCCATGCGCGGACCGAGCCGCGCTGCTCGAAGTCGGCGACCTTGCGATGGACGATGACGAAGACGTCCTGCAAGGCGTCGTCGACGTCCCCCTGCAGGACCCCGAGCTGCCGGATCACGCGGTGGACGTACGGAGCGTGCTCACGAAAAATCGCCTCGGGATCGAGGGCGGCGGACGACGGATGCTTCACCACTGCGTCTTCGGCGGAGAGGAAGGGCGCGAGCGGCGACGACTGCTGCACGGTCGGGTCATGCCCGGCGCCTGGGTCGATTATGGAGAAATCGTCCCCAGCCCGGTGATGGCGACGAACACGGTCACTTGGTCGGTCACATAGAAGAGCTTTCGCTCGCCGGTGTTGCTGAGGTAGGAGAACACGTAGCGCCCGAGCGGGACGTCCATCCCGGCTTCGAGCCGCGCCGACTTGCCCCCTGCACGGACGTCGACCGCAAGCGCGGCCGTGGGGCCGACGAGCCTCCTCCACGCGTCGCTCGCTCCGACGACGCCCGTGGTACGCGGAAGGATCGCTCCCCCCATCGCCCCCGCACACGCCTCGAGCCGCGTCCCCGGCTGGTCGACGAGCGCGAAGCAAGCGCGAGCCCGTTGCTGCACGACCGCGAAGTCGCCGCCGATCGGGCCGTGGGCGACGGTCTCTGGCCACGCGAAGGCGCCCGTCCAGTCGAAGCTCCACGGCGAGCGCAGCTTCTCGAGGCGCGCGGTCGCGAGCAACGCGCCATGGATCGACGGGAGGAGCCCCGTCGCGGCGGAGGCGCCGATCCCGAGCCTCAGATCGAACGTCGATGGCGCTCTCGCAGGCCGCGGGTGCAAGTCCGTCGATCGCAGCGGCTGCGGTGGGGCGGGCGGCGGGACGCGCGGAGACTCCTCGCGAGGGGGCGCCGGCACGTCGTCCGCGGAGTGCTGCTCTTCGTCTTGATCCGGATCGATGAAGAGTGCGACGACGACCGTCGCCGCTCGAAGGAGGCTGTCGCAGCTCTCCGACGTGATCTCGCGCTCGCCGAGCAGGACTCCACCGCGATCGTGCTGCGCGATGCGCGCGCGCCACCGATCTCCGTCGACAGCGCGCTCCTCTCCGTCGATCACGATCTCGGCGCGCGCAAGCTCCACGAAGGGCGCGCGTCCGAGTCTTCGCTCGACCCTGGCGCGGAGCACGGGCTCCGTCACGCACGCCTCCCTTTCCCCGGAGCGCCACGCAAGTCCGAACGTCTCGTCGGCGCACAGCGCAGGCCTCGTGAAGAGCGCCGATACCGCAACGGCGAAGGCTGCACGGATGAGCGCTCTCCAGCCGGACGGCATCTCGACCAGCGACTCTATCGTAGGCGCGCTCGGGCAGGTGGCGGCCTCGCGCGAACACGCTCCGCATGCAGCGCGCGACGAGCCCGCGCCAGAACGCGAGCCCGACCCAGGACCGGCATGCCGCCGCGTCCCTTCAGGGGCGGCCGAGCATCTCCAGGAACGCGTTCGCCGAGTGGCTGAGCGGCCGCTTCTTCACTCGAATGAGATGGATCTTGCGCTCCAGCTGGAGCTCCTTCACCGCGATCTCTTTCAGGACTCCCTGAGCGAGATCCTGCTCGACGCATAGACGTGGCAAGAAGGACACCCCCTCGCCCGCCTGCACCATGCGGCGGATGCTCTCCACGGTCGGCATCTCGACATCCATGTTGAGCGGGACCTTCGCCTTCTGAAAAGCCTTCAGCACCGCGTCCCGGTACGGGCTCGGGACGTTGTGTGCGACGAACGTCTCCATCGCGAGATCTTTGACGCTGAGCGCTTTGCGGTTGGCCAGGCGATGTTGCGGGGCCACGACGAACGACAGGTGGTCGACGTAGATGACACGGGAGGCGAAGCGATCGTCGTCGAGACGATAGCTGACGACGCCGAAGTCGAGATCCCCCGCCAGGAGCCGTTCGGGCATCTCGGTCGAGCGGCTCCGCTGCACCACGAGCTTCACCTTGGGGTACGCGCGCCGGAAGCGACCGAGATGCGGCAGCAGGTAGAGCGTCATGCTCTCGTTCGCGCCGATGACCAGGCGTCCGACAGCCTTGTTCCGCAGCTCGGCGAGTCGGCTCACGAGCTCTTGATGAAGGTTCTCCTGGCGACGCGCCGCCTCGAACACGAGCTTCCCTGCGTCGGTGAGCGCGAGCTCGCGACCGCTCCGGTCGATGAGCGTCTCGCCGAGCTCGTCCTCGAGGCGCTGTACGGCGAGTGAGACCGCGGGCTGCGTTCGAAGGAGCTTCTCCGCCGCGCGCGTGAAGCTCTTCTCGCTCACGACGGTCAGAAAGACATTGAGAGGTGTGGCGTCGTTCAGCATCAGCGTGGCCCATCGGAGACGAGCTCGCGCGCATAGAATCAAGAGCGCTTATCGATCGTCCAGGATTATTGATTGGAGTAATGCACCCATAGCCACGATGGTGCGCCCACTCGAGATGGGCACCACGAATCGCGTACGTGTCTTCGATACGACCCTGCGTGACGGCGAGCAGGCCTGCGGCTGCAGCATGAGCGTCGCCGAGAAGCTGCGGATGGCAGCGCAGCTCGAGCTCCTCGGAGTCGACGTCCTCGAAGCCGGCTTCCCTGCAGCCTCCGACGGCGACTTCGAAGCCGTGAGCCGCATCGCGCATCGCGTGCGCGGCGCCGCCATCGCGGCGCTCGCGCGGGCGTGCCGTGCGGACATCGAAGCTGCGGCTCGCGCGCTCGACGGGGCCGCACGGCCTCGCATCCACACGTTCATCGCGACGAGCGAGATCCACCGGACCCACAAGCTTCGCCTCACCCAGGCGGAGGTGCTCGATCGTGCCGTCGACGCGGTGAAACACGCGCGCCGCTTCGTCGATGACGTGGAGTTCTCCGCGGAGGACGCGACCCGCACCGAGCCCGAGCTCCTTGGCGCGATCGCGCGGGCCGTCGTCGACGCGGGGGCCTCGACCGTGAACGTGCCGGACACGGTGGGCTATTCGGTGCCGGACGAGTACGGCCGCCTCGTCGCGCGGGTGGTCGAGGCCGTCGGCGGGCGTGCGGTCGTGAGCGTGCATTGCCACGATGATCTCGGGCTCGCGACCGCCAACAGCGTCGCCGGTCTCCTGGCGGGCGCGCGACAGGTCGAGTGCACGGTCAACGGCATCGGCGAGCGGGCCGGCAATGCGGCGCTCGAAGAGGTCATCATGGCGCTCCGCGTCCGGCGCGATCGATTCACGCTCGAGACCGGGATCCGGACGCCCGAGATCTTCCCGACCAGCCAGATGCTCACCGAGTGCATCGCGTTCGGTCCGCAGCCCAACAAGGCCGTCGTCGGCCGGAACGCGTTCGCGCACGAAGCCGGGATCCACCAGGACGGCATGCTGAAGGACCGGAGCACCTACGAGATCATGGATCCCAAGGACGTCGGGGTCCCGGCGAGCCAGCTCGTGCTCGGAAAACACAGCGGGCGCCACGCGCTCCGGTTTCGCGCGGCGGAGCTCGGGCACCCGCTCGAGGGCGACGCGCTCGAGCAGGCGTACGGCGCGTTCATCGCGCTCGCCGATCGACAGAAGTGGGTATCGAACGACGAGATCCTGAGCCTCGTTCGGACCGCAAAGGGCATGAGCGGAGCGCGAGCGGAGTAGCCGATGCACATCGAGATCGTTTCTCTACCTGGCGACGGGATCGGGCCCGAGGTGATCGCCGAAGCCGAGAAGGTGCTGGCGTGCGTCGCCGAGGCCTTCGGACATCGTGTGGAGCTCGCGCGCGGGCTCGTCGGCGGAGCCGCGCTCGAGGCAGAGGGCACGGCGCTCCCCGACGCGACGAGGAGAGCGGCGAAGGCCGCCGATGCCGTCCTGCTCGGCGCCGTGGGACTGCCCGAATACGACGGACGCGCTCCCGCGGAGCGACCGGAGAAAGGGCTCCTCGATCTGCGAAGAGAGCTCGCCGTCTACGCGAACCTGCGACCGGTGAAGGCGTACCCGAGCCTCCTCGGCGCCTCCCCTCTCAAGCCGGAGCGGGTCATCGAGACCGATCTCGTGATCGTGCGCGAGCTCACGGGAGGCCTCTACTTCGGCACCCCACGCGCGATCGACGACCGGCGCGCGGTCAACACGCTCCGCTACGACGTCGACGAGATCGAACGGGTGGCTCGCCTCGGCTTCGAGCTGGCGAAGGGTCGCCGCGGCAAGGTCACGAGCGTGGACAAGGCGAACGTGCTCGAGACCTCGCAGCTGTGGCGGCGCGTCGTGGACGACGTCGCACGCGACTATCCCGGCGTGAAGCTCGAGCACCTGCTCGTCGACAACGCCGCCATGCAGCTCGTGCTGGCGCCTCGTGGCTTCGACGTGATCCTCACCGAGAACCTCTTCGGCGACATCCTCAGCGACGAGGCGGCGGTTCTGGCCGGATCGATCGGCATCCTCGCATCTGCATCGGTGGGCGCGCGGCGCGCCGATGGAAAGCTGCCGGGCCTGTACGAGCCGATTCACGGCTCCGCGCCGGGGATCACGGGCATGGGCGTTGCGAATCCGCTCGGCGCGATTGGCTCCGTCGCGCTCATGCTGGCGTGGAGCTTCGGGCTCGAAGCCGAAGCCGCGATGGTGGACGACGCGATCCGACGCTGCCTCGAGGATGGCCGCGTGACGCCCGACCTCGGCGGATCGGCTTCGACGTCGGAGGTGGGCTACGCGGTCTGCGCCGCGATCCGAGCTGCACGAGGGACGCCATGACGCGCACGCTGTACGAGAAAGTCTGGGACGCTCACGTCGTCACCGATCGACCGGCCGAGCCTGCGCTGCTCTACGTCGATCTCCACCTCGTGCACGAGGTCACGAGCCCGCAGGCGTTCGACGGCCTCCGCCGCCGGAGCCTCCTCGTACGACGGCCGGATCGGACGGTGGCGACGATCGACCACGCGATCCCGACCCACGATCGGTCGCTTCCGATCGCCGACCGCGTGGCGGCCGCTCAGATCGATCAGCTGAAGAGGAACTGCGCCGACTTCGGAGTCCCGCTCCATGGCCCGGGGAGCGGACGGCAAGGCATCGTGCACGTCATCGGCCCCGAGCTCGGGCTCACCCAGCCCGGCATGACGATCGTCTGCGGCGACAGCCACACCGCCACGCACGGCGCGTTCGGCGCGCTCGCGTTCGGGATCGGCACGAGCGAGGTCGAGATGGTCCTCGCCACGCAGTGCCTCCTCCAGCGCCCGTCGCGAAGCCAGCGCGTGGAGATCACCGGCCGTCTTCGAGAAGGGGTGACGGCCAAGGATCTGATCCTCGCGCTCATCGCGCGCATCGGCGTCGACGGCGGGACCGGCTCGGTCCTCGAGTACACGGGGAGCGCGATACGCGCGCTCGACATGGAGGCGCGCATGACGGTGTGCAACATGAGCATCGAGGCCGGAGCGCGCGCCGGCATGATCGCGCCCGACGACACGACGTTCGAGTACCTCGCCGGACGACCATTCTCTCCGTTGGGCGCCGCGTGGGACGAGGCGCTCGCGCGTTGGCGGACTCTGAGGAGCGACGGCGACGCGATCTTCGATCGAACGGTCACGCTCGACGGAGATGCGATCGAGCCGATGATCACGTTCGGCACCAATCCCTCGCAGGCCATCCCAATCGGAGGCCGGATCCCGAGCCCTGCCGAGCGACCGCAGAGCGAACGCGAAGGCTTGAGCAAGGCGCTCGCTTACATGGGGCTCGAGCCGGGAAGGCCGATCCTCGGCCATCCGGTGCAGACCGTGTTCATCGGAAGCTGCACGAACGGCCGGCTCTCTGACCTGCGCGCGGCGGCTTCGGTCCTTCGCGGACGCAAGGTGCGTCCGGAAGTGCGAACGATGGTCGTCCCCGGCTCGGAGGAGGTCGCTCGCGCGGCGGAGGCCGATGGGCTCGCGGAGGTCTTCCGCGCCGCGGGGGCGGAGTGGCGCGCACCCGGCTGCTCGATGTGCATCGCGATGAACGGCGACGAGATGCGCGCGGGCGAGACGGCCGTCTCGACCAGCAACCGCAACTTCGAGGGTCGTCAGGGCAAGGGCGCCCGGACCTTGCTCGCGAGCCCGCTCACAGCCGCCGCCACCGCCGTCATGGGCGCGGTCGCCGATCCACGGAGCCTGCCATGAAGCCCTTCATCGCGTTCGAGAGCGCTTACGTGCGTCTCGTCGTCGACCACATCGATACGGATCAGATCATCCCGGCGCGCTTCCTCAAGACCACGTCGCGCGAAGGGCTCGGTCAGCACGCGTTCGCCGACTGGCGTTACGACGGCGACGGCCGACTCCGCACCGATTGTCCGCTCAACGCCCCCGAAACACGCGGCGCGTCCGTGCTCTTGGCGGGCGAGAACTTCGGTTGCGGATCGTCGCGCGAGCACGCGCCGTGGGCGCTCCTCGACATGGGCTTCCGCGCCATCGTCGCGCCCTCCTTCGGAGAGATATTCCAGAACAACGCGCTCAAGAACGGGCTCGTCCCGATCCGCGTCGATACCGACGCGCACGCGGAGCTCGCCGCCGCGCCAGCCAACGCGACGATCGGGATCGACCTCGGCGTCCTTCGTCTGCCCGGCGGGCGGCGCGTGGAATACCCGCTCGACACCTTCCGCAGCGCGTGCCTGGCGCACGGGATCGACGAGCTCGGGTGGGTTCTCCAGAACGCAGGCGCGATCGCGGAGTTCGAGCTCCGAAGAGCGGCGGAAGGAGGACCATGGCTCGTCGAAGCGCGAGCCCCGTCGAGGTGCGTGTCGGCGTGACCCTTCGCCGATCGCCATCACCGCCTTGATGGCAGGCATTGCCGTACCGGCGTGGGCTGAGCTCTCCACACCGAGACGTATCGGTGTCCGCTGTCGCGAAGGTCCCCCTTTCGTGCTCTGATCGGGCCCGGCCTTGGATGTACGGCTTGGCAAGCTACGCGTCGCACGCGTCGCTCGAACCTGCGCTGTGGTAGCGGTCACGGCGCTCGTCGGTGCGAGCGAAACGGCGCGGGCCGAGGGCCGCCCCGACATCCCCGTCCGTGTCACGGAGGATCTCCACGAGGGATGCCCGCGGAGCCCGAAGATGCTGGGACGCGTGCACGCACGCCTTGCGCGTGTTCGTGCGGCATTGGAGGGCGAGCCGGCGATCGAAGTCGATGTCCATGTCGAGCGTCGCGATGGCGTGAGTCACGGTACGATCGCGCTCGTCCGGGGAGCCGAGCGCGCCGAGCGCACGGCATCGTCCGCGTCGTGTGAGCGCGTCCTCGAGGCCCTGGCCATCATGGCCGCGATCGCGCTCGACGAACGCGACGTGCCGCCGTCTCCCGCGCCCTCTCCTCCTCTTCCTCCGGAGCTTCCTTCGGAGCCAAGTGCGACGGCGAGCGTACCGCCGGCAGGCGAACCTCCTCGGGTCGCGCCGCCACCGGCCGCGGGCTCCCGACCGAAGACTGCGGCGGACCGCACGAACGTTGCCCCAGCGGCCCGTCTGCCGCCGCCACCGCGTTTCGGCATCGGGCTCGGAACGAGCCTCGAGGTGTCGGCGAATCGAGGGCACCTCATCACCCCCGGAGTGTTCGGGCAGGTCGTGCTGCCGTTGAGGTTCGAACCGCTTCTTCGCGTGGGGGTCGCGCGGAGCTTCTGGCAGAAGGCCCTCTCGACGCGCGGGACCGCGGGGCTCGAGTGGACCGAGGCGACGGTTGCCGGATGCGCCGATGTCGTCCGCTACGCGACGCTGCGGGCCGGGCCTTGTGCGAACGCCGAAGCAGGTGCCCTTGAAGCCGTCGTGATCGAGCCGTTGCCCTCGCGAGGGCGCTCGCGGGTCTGGCTCAGCGCCGGCGCTTCGGCGCGGATCGCATACAGACCGCTCCCAGCGCTCTCTTTCGAGATTGTCGCGGGCGCGCGAGCGCCGCTCATCCGCAACCAGCTCTTCTTCGAGCCGCTCACCCTCGTCTACGAGGCCCCCGTCGCCGTTCCCTTCGTTGGAACGGCCGTGCTTGCGCATCTGCCCTGAACGGGCGAATACGGCCGAGCTCTACGCGCAAGAATCCTCGAGCCCGTGCTCTTTTCTTAAAGATTTGGCCCCCCCTTCGACATCGCGCGGTTGGAAGTAGCTCTCGTGTTCGCCGCGCACGCAGCAAAACTCGCGACCGACGCAGTCGCCCGAGATCCGGCGCTGGACATCCGGCTCCGGCAGCTCGCGATCGATCACTACGATTTCGTGTGGCGCGCGCTTCGTCACCTGGGTGTGACGCCGCCCGATACCGACGACGCCGCTCAGCGCGTGTTCCTGACGCTCTCGCAGAAGCTCCCGAACATCGAGGAGGGCAAGGAGCGAAGCTACATCTTCGGCATCGTGATGCGCGTGGCGGCGAATACGCGCCGCGACCGGGCGACGGCGAGGCTGCGCGAGGTGCCCGAGTGTGACGTCGCCTCCTCGCTCGCGCACGCTGCCACCGCAGAAGCGGAGCTCGCCCGAGCGGAGGAGCTCGCCACGCTCGACGAGATCCTCTCGCGTATGCCGGAGGAGCGGCGCGTCGTATTCGTGCTCTTCGAGATCGAAGAGCTCACGCTGTCCGAGATCACGGAGCTGCTCGGCATTCCGATGGGCACGGTGACCTCTCGCCTCAGGCGCGCTCGCGAAGAGTTCCGAGCCGCCGTCGCCCGGCTTCGCGCACGGAACAAAGGAGTCTGACGTGGAGACCCCCGATCTCGAACCGCTCCTCCGCGGCGGGGCCAACGAAGCGGAGCGCCGCCTGCTCGAAACCGCGAAGAAGGCGGGTGCTCGGCCCGGCGCACGCGACGAGATGCTCGCGGCGCTCGGCCTTGCCGTCCCGGCGCCCCCCGAGCGCTTCGTTTCTCGCGTCGGACGTCTCGTCAGAAGCTCCGGCGGATCCCCGCATGGCGTCTTGCTCGCCCTCTTCATCGGCACCGGCATCGGCGCCGCCTTCATGTTCGGGCGCGCCTCCGACACGGCATCCGAGCTCGCCGCGCCGACGGACACGCCCTCGCCGCCACGTCCCCCCTCTCCGGCGGAGAATAGCGCACGAGCCGACGGCGACCGCGCAAGCACGCCCGTGATCACGCCGGACTCGCTGCCGAGCGCACCCGCCGTCGCGGCAGCGCCGCCGGCGAAGGCGAGCGCCGTCCGAGGCGCGCTCCCGCCGAGCGACAGCCTCGACCGCGAGATCGCGCGCGTCGAAGCCGCTCGTGTCGCGCTCGCGCGCAACGATGCGGCTCGCGCGGTGGAGCTTCTCGATGCGTACGAGCGCGAGTTCTCGCCCGGTGCATTCGCGCTCGAAGTCTCCGTGCTGCGTATCGAGGCGCTGGCTCGCAGCGGCCAGACCGATCGAGCCGCTCGACTCGGTGCGCGATTTCTTGCCGAGCATCCCGAGGGGCCGTTCGCGCGTCGTGTGTCCGCCACGCTCGCAGCGATGCCCGGCGCCGCGCCGGCGTCGAGCGCGGAGCCCGCGCTTCGTTCGCCGGGCGAGTGAGAGTCAGCGCCTACGGCCCGAGCCCCCGCTATCGCCTACCCGTCCGAAGGATCGAAGGAGAGCCATTCGTGAAACGTCGCCTCGTCGGACTCGCGTCCGTGCTCGGTCTCGTCAGCAGCATCGCCGTGCCGTCGTGCGCCGACCCGATCTCGCTTGGACGGGGCTTCGACGACGACGCTGGAGCAGAAGCCGTACCGTCCCTCACGAGTCCGGAGGCGGGCGATCCGTCGGTCTCCAACGACGGCGGAGCACTGCTGGCCTGCATCGCCACGGAGTGCCCGTCGTCCTGGGCGACGTGCACCGCGGAGGGCCGGCCCGCGTACAAGTGCGAGACCGATCTCCAGCGCGACGCGAACCACTGCGGCGCATGCGGGAACAAGTGCCTAACGTACGAGCCGATCCACATGACCTCGCGCTGCCTCGACGGCGCGTGCCAGCCCGAGTGTTATACGAAGCCCGACCGCTTCGGTGACGAGGACTGGCGCAATTGCGACGGGCTCCTCGACAACGGCTGCGAAGTCGACGTCCTCGTCGACACGAATCACTGCGGCGCGTGCGGTAACGCGTGCCCTGCCGGCACGCCGTGCATCAAGGGGCAGTGCGGTTGCCCCTCGGGCTTTCTTCTGTGCGACGGGATTTGCGTCGACCCGAACACCAACGACCTGCATTGCGGCGCCTGCGACAGCCCCTGCTCTCCGCCGTCCGACGCGTGCAGGCCTCCCGAGCCCAACACCGGCTACGGCTGCAAGGGGGGCACGTGCATGAAGAAATGCATGAACAATGCAGCCGACTGCAACGGCGACCTGTCGCAATGGAGCTGCGGGGGCGACGGCTGCGAGGTCATGGGGCTCGACACGACGGAGAACTGCGGCGGCTGCGGGATCAAGTGCACGAAGCCGGGAGAGGACTGCGTCGACGAGGGCAACGGCTACGTCTGCGCGGTGCCCTGCGCGACGCTCGGCAAGACGTTGTGCCGGGGACAGTGCGTCGATCTGCTGAGTGACGTGACTGCATGCGGCGCTTGCGGTTCCAAGTGCGATGAGCCCGGACCGAACCAAATCAGCTCGTGTAGCAAGGGTGTTTGCGTCTACGCGTGTGCCCCCGGCTTCGGGGATTGCAACGGCAACGCCGCGGACGGCTGCGAGACGAACCTCCGCCAGCATCCCGGCCATTGCGGCGCGTGCGGGAACGCATGCGACCTGGCCGCAGGCCAGCCGTGCATCGAAGGAGCGTGTCTCATGAAGGAGTGTGACGGCGAGGTGGCGAATTGAAGCGCTCGAAGTGCACGACGATGACACTCTTCGGCGGGCTCGGGCTCGCGCTCGCGCTCGCGGCGTGCGCGACGAGCGACGAGGCGAACCGCCGCGAAGACACGCCCACCATCGTTCTCGATGCCGCGGCGTCGGACGGAACGGATGGCGGACTTCTCGACGCCGGAGCCGATGCGGGCTGCGCTGCGTCGGACCCGACATGCGTGACCACGCCGATCACGTGCGAGGAGGCTTCGTGGTGTCCCGTTCAGACGACCATGAGCTCGCTCTACGCGCTGACGGCGGTGTGGGGCTCGGACAAGGACGACGTCTGGGCCTCAGGGTCGGGAGGGACGGTGATCCACTGGGACGGCGCCGCGTGGACGCCGACGCCGCTGCCGACCGTGACGGGCCTGCCGCTCAAGAACACCTTCCACGCGCTCTGGGGCAGCGGCCGGAACGACGTCTGGGTCGCGAGCACGACGGACACGATCTTCCACACCGACGGGTTCAAGAACGGAAACGCGACGTGGACGCGATTGCCCAATGCCGTGCAGGCGGTACCGGTGCCCGTCTACGCGGCGTGGGGAACGAAGCCTGACGATCTCCGCTTCGGCGGACGGCCATTCCAATTCGCCGGGCCGGACGAGCTCTTCGTCGCCAATCAGATCGTGAAGCACGACTCGGGCGCGGGCGTCGAATGGACCGGCGCGAGAGGCACGGCCACGATCTACGGGTTCTGGGGCTCTTCGCCCGACGACCTCTGGCTCATCGGAGACAACCGCGCGACGCTCGCTTGGCAGCTCGGCCTGACGATGCGCGGCACGCGACGGGGCGACGACTTCGTCTGGACCGAGATCGACAGCCGAGCGTCGGTCGTCCTCCGCGGCATCTGGGGCAGCTCGGCGAGTGACGTCTGGACCGTCGGCGACCAGGGGACGATTCGGCGGTTCGGACCGAAGGCGACCGAATGGGAGATCATCGCGTCGCCCACGACGGAGACGCTGCATGCGGTGTGGGGAGCCGCCGCGAACGACGTCTGGGCGGTCGGCGAGTCCGGCACCATCCTGCACTGGGACGGCGCCGAGTGGACGGCATCGGTGGCGGCGTTCCCGGCCCACCAGAAGAAGCCGCATCTCTATGGCGTCTGGGGGAGCGGTCCCACCGACGTGTGGATCGTCGGTGAGGGCATCGCGCTCCGCTTTACTGGAAAGACCGGAGGTTCGAAGTGAAACGCCCGCTCGCCCGCATGAGCGCGCTCGCGCTCGCGCTCGCATGGCTCGGAGGCCTCTCTGCCTCGGCGTGCGCAAGCTCCGACGTGGCGCCCCCATCGCCATCCACCGTCGACGATGCGGGGGACGCAGGCCCTCCGAACACGAGCGACGCTGCCGAGCCGACGCCCGAGGCGTCCGTCGATGCAGGGCCGAGGATGTGCTCGTATCACGGGTTCTGCCCGACGAGCCTTCCTGCTGCGCAGACGCTCGTCAGCGTCTGGGGTGACGGCACGGGAGTCGCCTGGGCGGTGAGCGCGGAGGGGAACGTCCTTCGCTGGGACGGCGCTCAGTGGACCATTCACGCTTCGGATCTCGGACCGCTCGCTGCCGTGTGGGGCAGCGGACCGACCGACGTGTGGATCGGCGGCGAGAACGGCCTCCAGCACGGGACCGGCCCGAGCTCGGCGGCGCTCACCTTCGCGCCGAGCCCTTTGCCGGATGCGTCGCCTCACATCGCATCGATCTGGGGCTTGTCTCCGAGCGACGTCTGGGCGGTCGGAACCGGTGTGGACCCCGATACCGGCGGGCTCGTCGGCGCGGCGTTTCACTTCTCCGGGGGAAGCTGGACGCTCGTGCGCGTGTCGTCGGATTCTGCCGCCTACTCGCACGTGTGGGGCAGCGCGGGGACCGGCGTGTGGATCGCAGGACAGCGCCCGATGCCGGACGCGCCGTGGTTCATGGAGCTCGTCATCTCACGACAAGGCGATCGCGAGGACTTCAGCGAGATCCCGCTACCCGAAGATCCTCACGTCCCCGCGCCGATCGGAGCTGCCGGGTCCCTTCGCGGCGCAAGCGTCGCGTCCGACACCTCGATCTGGCTTCACGGCGCGAGCGCCGGGTCGTGGCCGATCACCTGGCGAGGGACGAGCTCGGACAACGGCAAGACGTTCACGTTCACGGCGGAGCGCGACGGCTCGCCCAACGCTCCGCAGATCAACGCTCTCTTCGGCACGGCAGCGAACGATGTCTGGACGGCAGGTGACTACGGCCAGGTCCGCCACTGGAACGGCACGAAGTGGGCGGGCACCGCGGTCACGACCACGAATCTTCCAGTGACCGACCCGTTCTACGCCGTCTGGGCGCGCGGCGCGTCGGAGGTGTGGCTCGTCGGCAAGGACATCGCGCTCCGATATGACCCGGCGCAGAACAAGGATGGAGGCACGCAGTGAGCTTGCTCGGATCGATGCTCGGTGAACCGCGGCTCGCCAGTGCTGGGCGATCGCATGTTCGCTCGCTGCTCGTCCTCGCGAGCCTGCTCGGGACGGCGCTGAGCCTCCTGTCCGTCGCGTGTGGGGACTCCGACCCGATGGACGCGAGCGACGCCGCCGACGCGGCTACGGATGCTCCGAACGTCCCGCCTGCCGACGCGCCGGATGGGACCGACGCTTTGGACAGCGGCGCTGCCCCGGATCCGCGCGGGCCATACGATCCCAAGGACGTCCCCGTCGTCTGCGACGCCGCACCGTGCGCCACGCAGATCGTCGCCGGCAGCGATCACTTCTGCGCGCGCCTGAGTGACGGCACGGTCCGCTGCTGGGGCGACGATGCGTTCGGCGTCCTCGGCACGTTCCCCGAGCCGGACTACGGCGACGGCGAGGGCAACGGCAAGGCCGGATCGATGGTGCACACCATCGCCGATCTCGCTGGCGTCGCTCACCTGAGCGCTGCGGGCGCGACCACCTGCGCCTTGCTCGACGACGGAAGCGTCAAGTGCTGGGGCGACAACCGCCGCGCGCAGCTCGGGCTCGAGGTGGACCCTCCCGTCGCCGACGAGGAGCCGCACCCTGCGCCCTCGCTCGTCCCGCTCGAGGCGGCCGCGACGAAGGTCGACGTCGGACATGGGGTCACGTGCGCGCGGCTCGCGACCGGCAACCTCTCGTGCTGGGGCAGAGACCATCAGGGGCAGCTCGTACGCGGAGCCGACGACGCGGATCTGTACCCGGAGCTCGTGCGCGGCCCCGGCCTCGCCGCGATCGAGCCGCTCTCGCTCGTCCACGTCGCGGCAAGCACGCACACGGTGCTCGGTCTCGCGGCCGATGGATCCGTCTGGAGCTGGGGCGCGCTCGCGGGAGAGCTCGGGACGGTCTCCGGTCGGATCGGCTCGATTCCCCGGAGCCCGACCCCGAAGCGACTCGGCGCCCTCTCGAACGTGACGAGCCTCGTCGCGAGCGCCTGGAGCGAACCATCGGCAGCTCCGCTCGTGTCGAGGCCCCTGCCGGGCGAAGAGCCGCCCAAGCTGCCGCCGCAAGCTCACGCATGTGCGCTCGCCGGCGGCGAGGTCCATTGCTGGGGGCGCAGCTACCAGGGTGCACTCTGCACGGGTTTCCGTGACGTCGAGGAAGAACCTGCCCTCGCTCCGTTCCCGAGCTCCGCGAAGACGTGGCCGCAGCAGCTTGCCGTCGGCGACGAGATCACGTGCGCGCGCACGACCGAGGGAAGCGTCTACTGCTGCGGAAGCGACAAGCGCGGGAGGCTCGGGACGGGGACAGTGGGCGTGCTCTCCGCGTCGTTCACGAAGGCCAAAGCGTTCACCGGTCACGCGGTCCAGGTCGCCACGACCGATCGCGCCGTCTGTGCCCTCGTCGCGAACGGGACCGTCGAGTGCTGGGGGAGCAACGAGAAAGGTGAGCTCGGAACGTCGCCGGACGACGCCGATCATCCTTCGCCAGTGAAGGTCGCTCTCTGAGCCGACCGCACCTTCCACTTCAGGATCGGCGCAATCGAGTTGCGCGTTACCCGTGCCTTCGCACGCAGATCGGCGTTGGAGATGACGCCGGTGCAGAGAGGTCGATCATGTACCGCCTTCTGGTCTCCGTCATCGCGTTCATCGTCGTCGGCGCCACTGCCGTCTCCGGATGCAGCTCCGATCGGGGCCGCTTCGACGACGCGACGCCGCCGCCTTTCGATCCGCCCGATGGCGGCGGTCCCGGGGACGCTCCGCAATGCGGTTTCCGTTGTTCGCGCGATCTGAAGAAGGTGTTCAAGGAATGTGAGGGCGACGCAGGCGAGGTCGTGACCGAGTGCCCGCAGGGGAAGGGCTGCGGGATCGACACGTGCGTCGATGCGTGCTCGAGCGCGGCGCTGTCGAAGGGATCGATTGGCTGCTCGTTCTGGACGCTTCCGCCCGATGACGCCCGCTACGGAGCGGGGGCGTGTTTTGCAGCCATGGTCGCGAATACGTGGGACGTGCCGGTCACGATCAAGGCGGGATACGGAGCCGAGCCGCTCGATATCTCGAAATCCATTTACACCGCGTCGCGCCCCGATCCGACCGCGGCCCCCATCTACACACGCGTCGATGGTCCACTCGCGCCTGGGCAGGTGGCGATCATCTTCCTTTCGCAGTCCGACGGCTGGATGGCTCCCGGCGCGCCGCTTTGCCCGAACGGGACCGTCCCTGCGCTGATGACGGATCCCATTCGCCGCGGCACGACGAAGTCGAAGGCCTTCCATATCGAGACGGATGCCCCCGTCGCCGCTTATTCGATATTCCCCTACGGCGGCGCATCGAGCAAAATTCCGACTGCAACTCTGCTCTTGCCTGTCGCGTCTTGGGACGAACGATACATCGCCATTTCGACAGCGAAGTTCCGGACAGTCACTACCTCGGAATACGACCAGAGGACGTTCCAGATCGTCGCCAACGAAGACGACACGAAGGTTGCCATGCGCCCGACCGTCGACGTCCTACAAGGAGACGGCATCGAGGCAGCGGCGGCCGGCGAGGTCGTGAATTGGACGCTCTCGAAGGGGCAAGTTCTCCAGGTCACGCAGTTCAACTCGACGTCCGGCAGTCCGATCGTGGCGAACAAGCCGGTGGGTGTCTTCGGCGGCTCACCATGCACGTACTTGCCTCACGACAAGGAGTATTGCGATCTCACCCAGCAACAGATCGCGCCCTTTGCCCAGTGGGGCTCCTCGTACGCGCTGGTGCCGTATCGACCGCGCGTCGAAGGCCTTGCGGGTAGGCCTCGCGAAACCGTGCTCTGGAGCTTCGTGGGCGCGGTCGATGGCACCGTCCTGACGTATGACCCTGCAAAGCCACCGGGCGCCCCGGCCACGCTCTCCGCCGGAGAAGTCGTGGCCTTCGAGATGGACGCGCTCGTGAGCGTGAAGAGCCAGGACTCGAAGCACCCCTTCCACGCGTCCGTGTACATGAGCGGCTCGATGAGCGGCGGTGGGTCGCCGACGGGCGGTAGGACGCTCGGCGATCCGGACTTCGTGACGATGGTGCCGTCGGATCAGTTCCTCGATCGTTACGTGTTCTTCACCGACTACACGTTCCCCGAGACATCGCTGACGCTCGTGCGTCGCAAGACCGACGCGGGCTTCAAGCCGGTGACGCTCGAGTGTGCCGGCGAGATCACCGGGTGGGAGCCGCTCGGAACGACGGGCGAGTTCGAGTTCGTATGGATGCGGCTGACCTCGGGCAGCCAGCCTCAAAACTTCGCGGGCGGAAGCTGCGGCTACGGTCGTCACGAAGCCTCGAGCGAAGGCCCGTTCTCCGTCACGGTGTGGGGGATCGGCAGCGACGCCAGCTACGGATACGCGGGCGGCATGGGCAGCCGCCCGATCAACGACGCACCGCCGCCGACGGTGCAGTGACGCCGGCCCTCACTCGATTGCGATCTTCTGAACGCCCCAATATCCGGTCGACAGATACAAGTCGCCGCCGTGGCGAGCGATGCCGTTCGGCCACCAGCCGCGTGTACGTGCAAATTGCACGTAGCTCGGAGCCTCGCCCGGCCGTAGCGCGTAGATGTCGAGCCCCACTTCGCCCCATCTCGAAGTGACGATGGCGCGGTCGCCTTCGACGGCGACGAGCCATCCCCAGCCCTCTGCCGGCGCCGACGCGCGCGCGACCGGGTGCTTCGGATCCGAGAGATCGACCTCGAGCAGCTTCACCGGGCTCGTGCCCTCGAACGGCTTCACCGAGCTCGTGCCGGCTCCGCCCTCGCTCGGTCGCGGGTACTCCTGCGCGCTCATGTACGCTTTCGTGCCGCGAACGAAGACGTTGCCGACCCAGCCCTCGAGCGGCGTGGTCGACTCGAGGTACGCCTTATCACCCACGATCCTCGCGATCGCGAGCTCGTTCTTCTGCGCAGGCGCGTAGTCGCCGTCCCAGCGATAGTCGACGAAGTGGAGGAGCGACGGATCGCTGTCGCTCGCTCCGACGAGCAGACCGGGCACGTTGATGCGCTGGCCGACGGTCGGGTTCGCGCGATCGGTGAGGTCGATGCGATCGAGGTAGTAGCGGACCCGGTTCCTGTCCTTTGGCTCGCTCGAATAGGGAGGACTATCGAGCGGCTTGACCGCGTACTCGTAGTGCGACGCGTAGAGCGTGTTCCCGACGACCCTGAGGTTGCCCCACCACGTCTCGACGTCCGGCGTGACGACGGCCAAGGCGATATGGGGGCTGTCCGGGTCGGAGAGGTCGACGACGTAGACCTTCTGGTCCTGCTCGACACGGCTAGTCCTTTGGTTGTAGCTGCCGCGCGTCCGGCGGAACGCGAGCGCGCTGCCGCCGACCTGGACGATGTTCGACGTGTCGTACCAGTCCCAGTAGTAGCAGCCGCCCCACCGGGGCGTGTTCGACCCATCCGGATCCTGCGGGAGATCGAGCGCCCCCTTCAGCGTCGCCTTGCCGTTCGAGAGATCGACGACCTGGACGTGCGGGGTGAGATGGGACGAGAGCGAGCCTGGCTTCGGATAGAGCGTGGTCACGACGTAGGCAAGGTCTCCGTTCCGGAACACTTGCGGGTCGGTCCCGTCGATCGACACCGTCGGAGCGTTCGGATCGAGCATCTTCTCTTCGGCGTTCGCGACGGGAAGGACCCGGAGCTCGCTCCGCGGCTGGTCGAATCTCCACCAGTCCGTCGAGAGCTGCGCGATCGTGGCGCCGTCCGACTGCGCGGAGACGATGTTCCTGGCGAGCGTGAGCTCTCGGACCACGCGCGGATGATCGCGATCGGCGAAATCGATCACGTTCAGCGATTCGTCGGAGAGGGAGACGAGTCGGTCCTTCACGAACACGCCATGCTGGATCCGGCCCTTGGCGCGCGCGGAGCCCCTCGCCGTGACCGCGCCCGTGTCGTATTCGATGAGCTGCACGCCGTTCAGGTACTCGCGGGACGAGCTCCAGCCGCTGAAGGGGAGCGCGACGAGCTTGCGGCCGTCGTCGCGCGCAAACGCCTTGAAGGTCTCCGATGCGAGCGCCGACGCCCAGCCCTCGCCGAAGCTCGACGTCCCGAGCACCGTCGGCTGCGCGGGGTTCGACACGTCGAGCCAGCGAAGCGCGGCCCGGCTCGCGAAGCGGCTCGTACCCGTTTCCTTGCCGAGCACGAAGAGGCGGTCGGTGCCGACCGGCTCGAACCGCCAGACGGTGCCGCTGACCTTCGTCGAGCCCGCCAGCACGGGCGCGGCGGGATTCGTCAGGTCGTAGACCTCGACCGACGTCTGCTCTCCGTCGGCCGACCACGTGGCGTCGTGCGGAGCGAGATACATCCGCTTGTTCGAGAATCGCGCGGCCGGTCCCCTCCCCTTGAGCGGAATGTCGATGGTCCCGAGCTGCTTGGGCGCGCTCGGATTCGAGAAGTCCACGGTGGTGAGCGTGTAGCGGTCGCCAGTGCAGTCTCCGTATGGGCCGCTTGCACACGTGAAGATCGAGGCTGTGTCGTCCTCGAGATCGATCCACTTACCGACGTCCGCGATCCATCGGTTGAGGACCCCGTCGACCTGGAGACTGCCGCGGGGCGTGATGCTGCCGTCGATCGACGATATCGCGATGTAGTCGATCGCGCTCTTGCCCGTCCGCCGCGTCGCGCCCTCCATGTCGCTTCGGACGTACGTGAATCGCGGGTCCGAGCGTTGCGCGGCGTCCGCGAGCACGTCGCGGGCCACGAGGACTGCGTTCGGCGTCACATGGAAGACGCCGGAGGAACCATCGACTTCTCGCGTCCCGTTCAGCCTCGGGGCGTGGTCGCCGAAGCTCACGCTCGACACGATGACGTTGCTCGTGCCGACCGGACCGTCGACGGACGACCACGGGTCGACCGGCGCGACGAAGTCGTCGCTCACGACGACGAGATTGTCGCCGGCGACGCGCGTGTCGCGCGGCGAGCCCTTCACCTGGACGTCGCCTTCGACCTTCATCGCCGCGGGGTTGCGCGCGTCGATCGTCCTGACGACCGAGCCGTGGAAGGGCGTTCCGTCGGGCGCGTTGCCGTAGAAATCGCCGACGACCATCGTGGCGAAGCCGTTTCGCACGACCATCTCGACGGGCGCTCCGTAGGCGGGCGACTGGCCGAGGAGCTTCGGATCGTCCACGTTCGTGATGTCGAAGACCATGAGCCCGCGGTATGCGTTCAAGAAGTAGAGGCGATCGCCATCGACCCCGTAGATGTCCTTCCCCTCGGGTCGGCCCGGCGGCGGCGGCGGCGCCCCCATGCCGCCTACGCCGCGCGAGGAGGGAATGTCGAGGTGCTCGATCGGCGGCGCAGACTCGAACTCCGTCTGCCTCTCTTCGCGTCGCTGCGCGGCAGGTCTCTTGTCGCCGCCGCCGCCGTCGCACCCGACGAGCGAGGTCGCGACCGCGGCGAGAAGAGTGAGGCTACGGACGGCACGAACACATGCAGTGGTAAGCATGGGTCAGGTCGACTGCACCCGATGTGCCGTGAGCTCGACGCGTGCGGGGCTCGGGTGTCGACCGCCCGAGCGTGGCACCGACGTGCGCGCACGGGCTCGCGCCAGACGTTTCTCCCCACGGTGACGGATGTCGGCAGCGGTGTCACTCGTCGCGCGCGCTCATTCGAGGTGGCGAACGAGCTCGGCCGATGCTCCGCCGACCACGGTGCGAGAACGGTCGTGCTCGACTAGGGATGAGCCTCGCCGTGCTTGGTCAGATGGAGCCCGCGCCCCTCGCGTCGGGGGCGGAGACTACGTCCACCAGCTCGCGATATCGAGGGCGGCGTCGGTGAACGGTTCGATTCGCGCGTCGCGCTCGTCACCGAACACGCCGAGCTCCGACCAGCGGCCGGATTCGAGGCGATACGCCGTGACCGTGCGCGCCTCACGGTCGACGAGCCAGTGGTACGGAACTCCGACCTTCGCGTAGTACGGCTTCTTGACGAGGAGATCGTGACGGCGCGTGCTCGGAGAGAGGATCTCGCAGACCCAATCCGGTACCGTGCGAATCGGCTCGTCGTCAGGAAGGATCGGCAACCGCTCGCGCCTCCATCCAGCGATGTCCGGCGCGATCTCCGGCGTATTGGGCAACTCGATCCCGGGCTCGGGGAGGATCCACCACCCTCCCGGGCCATTACGGCCTCTTTGGAAGGGATCCCGAAGGTCGCTGCCGATGTCGAGAGCCGTGCGCTGGTGCAACGCGCGCGGTCGCGTCATCGTGTAAAGGACTCCCTCGATGATTTCGCCCTTCACGCCGACCGGGAGGGCGTCGAGGTCGGCGAGCGTGGGGAGCTTCCGCGCGGGATCCATCGCTCGTCTCAAAGCTAGCACGCGATCGGAGGATCCTGGTGTGCGGCGTGCGCGCGCGGCTCCGCTTGGGGCTCGACGCGTCAATCGCGTCCGCGGACGCTCGGCGCGCGTTCCGCCGGCGGGGCGTTCCGCACGAGCACTGCGAACACCGGGGCTCGCGCGACCGCTTGCGGCCCGATTTGCGAGCGCTGAGGGTGAGCTGTGGGAAGGGATATGTCACCAACGATCCGCGCGACCGCGAGCTCGTCCTTCTGCGCGTTCGGGTGTCGTCGTCCCAGCGGTAGTCGAGTGCGCGACGGTCGTGCTCAGTGGGGAATGAGCCTCGCCTCCCGTGCTACATTGGCGAGCATGCCTCGCGAGACCCCCGCCGATCGCCTTCGCCTCGCGATGACGATGCAGCAGGAAGGTACTGCGATGATGAGACGAACCCTCCGGCGCCGGTATCCGGAGGCATCCGAGGCGGAGCTCGACGCGCTCTTCGACGAGTGGCTCCTGTCGCGAGAGCCGGATGCCCCCGGTCGTCCCGTGTCATGGCCAAGAAGAACGACGAGCGCTCGCTCGACCCGGTGACGGACGCGGCCGCACGCGCCGCGTCCGACCTTGCAGACCTTGGTGCTCGCTTCGCCTTGGTGGGAGGCCTTGCCGTGTCGGCGTGGGGTGAGCCTCGTTACACCCGCGACGTCGACCTCGCCGTCGCGGTCGAGCGCGATGCGGAAGCCGAGCGACTGGTCCGCGCGCTTGCGGCTCGTGGCTACGAGATCATCACGATTGTCGAACAGACGCGGGCAAACCGACTCGCGACGGCGAGGCTCCGCCGCGCGGAGGATCGGTCGGTGTTCATCGATCTCCTATTCGCGTCGTCCGGAATCGAACGCGAGCTCGCGGCGGCTGCCGTGCGGCTGGACGACATCCCTGTCGGCAGCGTCGGCCATCTCCTCGCACTCAAGGTGCTCTCGTAATCCGAAAGACGACTGCAAGATCGCATCGACATCCAAGAGCTCGCGAAGATGGCTACCGACGAAGATTGGAGCACCGCCGAGGCGATGGTGCGGCTCATCAAAGAACGAGGGTTCCACCGCGGTCGTGCGCTCGTGACGCGCCTTCGTCGGTGGCGGCGCCGCGTCCAGCCCTGACCGTTACGCACTCACTCACTTGGCCGTCGCTCGACGCAGCACATCGCTGCCGCGTGAGCGTGTTCGGTGTCGGCCTCTCACGTTCACGCCGTCCGCGAATCTCGGAACCGAGCTCCGCTACAGGTCCGCGTCTCCGAGGCGGCGCACGCCGCGGACGGTCGGGCGACGACGGAATTTGCGATGACCACCGGGTTCATGCCCCAGAAGTTCGTCGTCGACGGCGAAGGTCCTCTACATGGCCAACGCCGCCACGGAGGACCTCGGGGGCATCGCCGGCGCCGACAACGCGTGCTCGACGCAGGCGTGCGCGGGGCGAACTGCAGCGATTGGACGTCGACCGAGGGCACCGGCGCGGTCGGCTTCGACGTCGTGCTCAATGCACAGTGGCTCACCGGTGGCCAGGTCGCCTGCGCGATGGTCAAGCCCTTCATCTGCGCCGAACAGTGATCCGGGCCCCCGGCCATCGCGCTCCGCGCCCGCCGCTGCGCTTCGGCCTCGCCTAGGCGTGCGCTCAGTGCACCGACACGAGCGGTGTGTCGACGAGTTTCCGCTGCGCCTGCCCGCTCGGATACGCGTAGCTCGTAGCCCATGACCATCCCCAGATTGTCGCCGTGAAGGGGCCGTCGCTCTTCATGCGCTGGAGGCCTTTCTGGCAGACAAGGCCGCCGTCGAACGACTGTCCGGGACCGTAGTTGCGCGCGAGATCGACGCGCGTGAACTCGTACTCGCCGCGCGTGCCGACCGGCTTCCAATCGGTGAGGTTGCCCGCGCACTCGAGCCACACGTCCTTGAAGGCATCGCCGCTCTTCGCCCGGACGATCGTGAGCGCCGTCTCCTGGTACGTCGGGTCGGCGAAGAAGCTGTACGCGTTCAGGTACTGCTTCGCCGGGACGACGTTGACGAACTCGGGGTCACCGTTCTCGCCGAAGTCGCGATCGCCGATGAAGTCGGTCGAGTACGGCGACAGAGATGCGCCGCCAGACATGTACGCGGCAAGATAAAAGGGGTGCTCGGTGTCTTGGCTGCGGACGACGAACGCCTGGCCGGTGCCGGACCAGAACGTGACGACCTCGCCCGCCGACATCTCGAGCGGCGCGCCGGGCGGCACGAACGGGTCGTAGTCGAGCCGTGTTCCATCGCGCGCCGCCACGATGCGGTACGGCATCGGCTCGAACTCATCGCCGAGGCGCGGACGATAGCCGACGCCTACGTATTCGGAGCCCCACTGCGCGAACGGAGGAAGCTGCTGCTGGGCGACGTCGCAAGACTGCCGGCTCGACGGGACGTAGATGCACTCGTGTCCGCCGAACACGCTCGTCGGCTTGTTCGACCGGACGATGCTTCCGGAGAGCTCCTGGGACTGATTGATCTGGAGGAGCTGCCGCTTGTCGAGGCTCGTGGATGTTGTAGAGCTTGCCCTCCGAGCGGGCCTGGAAGCGGTCGCGGACGAAGACGCCTTCGATGTCCCCGAGCAGCTCTACGAACGCGGATGAACCGAGGTGCGCCCGAATGAGGACGCCCGGGCCCGCGAGGGCCGTGCTCCAGCTCGACGAACGGGTCACCTCGAATCCTTTCGGCCTGTTCTCGACGAATGCGAGGCGCGCACCGAGCACCGGGACGATCTCGAAGCGCGACGACCGCATGACCGACAGCCCGAGACGCATCTGCGCTCCGAACAGCCGGAACCCGATCTGGCCTGCGCCGGCGCGGACGGGGCTGCTGGCCTCTTCGGCGCCCGCCTCGACGCCGAAGAAGACGCCGGCGCCAGGCGCGTACAGCGCGCGGAGGGCGAAGCCGAGGCCCGTCGACGGGAGGACACCACGCGAGGCGGCTCCTGCAGCCCCGACGAGGACGCGATGCGAGGGACGCTCGTGCACCGTGCCTGGGGAACGGAGCGGGGTCTCTGCACGCGGCTTCCGCACCGGCACGGGCGCCGTTGACGTTGCCGTCGGCGAAGGGATCGGCCGCTCGTCCACGGGCTCTGCGACCGCTTCCTCGCGCGAACCGGCGACCGCGATCATCATTGCGAGGACGAGCGCAGTGGGCTCGACGATCTCGTTGCAGGTCGGTCGATCGACAGGCAGCTCGCGCTCTCCCGCCGGGCGCCCGGACGCGTCCTTCATGGTGAGCGTGATCGTGAACCCACCGCTTCGTTCGGCGACGACGCCGTCCACGAACAGCTGAGGGGGTGCATCGGACCGATGCTCACCGAGCCGCGCGTACGTCGCGTCGATGATCACCTCTCGTGACGGACATCCAGGCGGCGCAGTCCACGCCAGCTCGAACGGCGCCGCGTTCGCGATCGTCGACCATGACGCCGCCAGGACGAGCCCGGTCACCACTAGAAGACGACGCACCGATGGGCCTAGCTCCGAACGCCCGCCACGAATCCTACTCGAAAGCCGAGTCTCATTGATGGGGACACGACGCGCGGAAGGCTGGGCTCAATCGGATCGCGGCTCCTCGAAGGACCACGAGGCTACGGGTACGCGGGCGGCATGGGCAGCCGTCCGATCAACGACGCATCGCCGCCGACGGTGCAGTGACGACGGCCCTCACTCTGATCGCGCTGTCGATGGAGGGCGCTCACGCCGCCGAGGCCGGGCGATCGATCTTCAGCGGAAGAGAGCGGAGCGCGCGGAAGCCGAACGTGTCGAGCCATTGCGCGCGCTCGGTGCCGAGCGAGAATGGAGGCATTCGCCGGAGGAGCTCATCGAACGCGATCCGCCCCTCGAGCCGCGAGAGCGGTGCGCCGACGCAGAAGTGGATGCCGAAGCCGAACGCGACGTGACCGCGCGTCTCGCGATCGATGTCGAACCGGTCCGGATCGGGGAACATCTCGGGGTCGCGGTTCGCCGCCGCGATCAGCGGGAGGACGACCGCCCCTCGCGGGATGGTGCCCCCGGAGAGCGCGACATCCTCGGTCGCCCTCCGCGACAACATCAGCACCGGCCCCTCGTAGCGCAGAACCTCTTCGATGAACCTCGGGACGAGCTCGGGCCGAGCGCGCAGCCGCGCGTGGACGTCCGGATGTTCCATGAGCGAGAGCGTGCCGTTGCCGATGAGGTTCGTCGTCGTGACGTTCCCAGCGATGAGGAGCGTGATGGCGAGCGAGAGGACCTGATCCGTCGTCACCGCTTCGTCGGCCTCGGCGCGACAGAGATCTCCGATCACGTCGTCCGACGGACGACGCCGGCGCTCTTCGAGCAGCTCGTCGAAGAACGCGCGAAGCTCCTTCCGACTCTGGAGGATGCGCTGCACTTCGGCCTCGGACGGCTTCGTCGTGAGCGGCACGTCGATCACGTCGTCCGTCCATCGCTTGAAGTCGGCACGACGCGCAGGATCGATCCCGAGCAACTCGGCGATGACGGTGACCGGCAACGGCGTGGCGAGATCGTCGATCAGATCGATTCGTCCCTGGCCCGCCGCCAGCTTGTCGAGCATGGCGTCGATGCACGACGTGACGATCTCACGGATTCGCAGCTCGAGGCGCGCCATCGCTTTCGGCGTGAACGCACCCGAAATCAGCTTTCGCAAGCGTGTGTGCACGGGTGGATCACTTCCCACGATCGAGGCGTCGTCCGGGACGATCGGGTCGCGCAGGCGCTCGTCGGTCACGGCAAGGCGCGTCGACCGCATCTCCGCCGACGAGAAGAGCTCCGGGTGCTTCAGCACGAACACGACGTCCTGGTACCGCGAGACGGCCCACCATCCGTTCTCGACCTGACAGACCGGCGCCGTCTCGCGCATCCGGGCGAAGAACGCGTATGGGCTCTCGTGAGCCTCTCGCGAGAGAATCCTGAACGTCAGGCTCATGTCCTCCTCCCTCCGGGCCCGTCAGGCTGACCCCCATCAGCGGAACATCGCGTACTGACACGCCATTCCACGCGTGGCTGGGCGACGGCTCATGCACTCGCGCGCCGCGGGGCCTGCGATAACACGTTCCGCTTTTCGCCGAATTGTCGGCGCTTTACGTCGCACCGAGCACGCGCTAAACGCCGCTCGCCATGTCCGACGCACGCCAAGGGGCACCGGGAGAAAGCGGCTCATCTGCAGAGGACGCGCTCATCGCGTCCCGTCGCGCAAAGGCAGAGAAGCTGCGTGCGCGCGGCGAGAACCCGTTCGCGAACGACGTCGTCCCGCGTAGCGGCGGCACGACCGTCGACATCGCCGACCTCCGCGCGAAGGCCGAGGCCGCGCGGGGTGAGGATGGCAAGTACGCCGAGGACCGCGTCAAGGAAGCGACGAAAAGCGCCGTCTTCCACGTCCGCGGACGCGTCATCGCGTTCCGCTCGACGGGCGGCCTCTCCTTCCTCCGCCTGCGCGATCGCACCGGCGAGGTGCAGCTGCTGATCAGCGAGGCGAGCCTCGGCGAAGCGTACGCGCGCCTCGACGAGATCGACCTTGGCGACATCGTCGAATCGGAGGGCACGCTCACCGCGAGCAAGCGCGGCGAGCTCTCGATCGAGCCCTCACGCGTCAGGATCCTCACGAAGGCGCTCCGGCCACCGCCGGAGAAGTGGCACGGCCTGCAGGACGTCGAGACGCGCTATCGCCAGCGCTACGTCGACCTCGTCGCGAACCCGCACGTCGCCGACGTCTTCCGCGCGCGGAGCTACATCGTGCGCGCGACGCGCAAGGTCTTCGACGACACCGGCTTCCTCGAGGTCGAGACGCCGACGATGCACACGCTCATCGGCGGCGCCGCGGCGAAGCCGTTCGTCACGCACCACAACGCGCTCGACATGCAGCTCTTCATGCGCATCGCGCCCGAGCTGTATTTGAAGCGCCTCCTCGTCGGCGGGCTCGATCGTGTCTACGAGATCGGCCGCTGCTACCGCAACGAGGGCATCTCGACCCGGCACAACCCGGAGTTCACGATGCTCGAGTACTACTGGGCGTACGCCACGTACGACGAGCTCATGGACTTCACGGAGAAGATGCTCCGTGCCATCGACGCCGAGCTCGCGCGCGCGATGCCCGAGCCGCATGCGCGCTGGAGCGCCGAGCGTCCGTTCACCTTCGACGAGCCGTTCGCGCGCGTCCCGATGAACGTCGCCGTCGCGAACGCGGCCAAGTCAACGAAGGTCGCCGCGTGGGAAGAGGCCGTCGCGAAGGATGGCGGCATGGGCCTCGTCGCGCTGCTGACGAGCATGGGCGACTTCGGCGGCAGCATGAAGGAGTGGTCGAAGAGCTCGCCGCGCGCGAAGGCCGTCGACTGGGGCAACTTCCGCAAGGGTTGGATGAAGTGCGAGAACGACGGCGAGCGTCTGTTCGCGCTCTACGAGTACCTCGGCGAGCCGTTCCTGACCGAGGACTACAAGGCGAGCGACGGCAAGCGCAGCCTGCCCGTCTTCATCAAGGACTACCCGTTCGAGACGTCGCCGCTCGCGCGCAGGAATGATGCGCGCCCCGACCTGGTTGACCGGTTCGAGCTGTTCGTCCACGGCCGCGAGCTCTGCAACGCATTCAGCGAGCTCAACGATCCGGACGATCAAGCCGAACGCTTCCGCGAACAGGTGCGGAAGAAGGCAGCGGGGGCGGAAGAGACGATGGACTTCGACGAGGACTACATCCGCGCGCTCGAGCAAGGCATGCCGCCGGCGGCGGGCTTCGGCATGGGCATGGATCGCCTCACGATGATGCTCACGAACTCGCCCTCCATCCGCGACGTCATCCTCTTCCCGCTGCTCCGCAAAGAGACCTGATGTCGACACACGACGAGGGGCAGCGCTCATCCGCGAGCGCGTCAGGGGACGAGCGCACGGCGGAAGCGCACGACCCGAGCGCACCGTCGCGTGCGGGCGAGAAGGCCGTGTCCGCGCGCCCGCGATGGGCGACGGAGGACGTCGATCAGCCCTGGAGCATCGGCGAGGCGATCGGCGTCGCGATGCGCGCCATCCGCGGGCACTTCTTCTCGCTGACGATCCCGCTCCTCGTCGTCACGATCGTCGGCACCGCGCTCAGCGCGGCGCCGGCCGTCATGGCCGTGCTCACGTACGGCCTCAAGGCCCTGCTCGGCACGCCGAGCGCGAGCGCATTCGGGGTGACGCCCGCGCCGGCCATTCCGCCTGCCACGGCAGCCGGCGGCATCGCGCTCATGGCGCTCATGATGCTCGCGACGTGGGCAATCGGCGGCTCGGTCCTCGCCGAGGCCGCCCTCGCCGCGATCCGCGACGAGCGCGTCCCGGACGGGCGCATCGGTCGAGCGATCCGTCGTGCGCCGAAGCTCCTGGCCTGGCAGATCCTCTTTTTGCTCGTCGTCGCCGCGCTGCCGGCGCTCGTCCTCGGGCTACCCGCCCTCCTTGCTCGGCTGCAAAACGAGCCGGAGACGCACGGGATCTGGGACCTCGCCGGCATCGTCCCGCCCCTGTTCATCGCGATCGGTTACTTCGTGACGTTCAGCTGGGCTCCCTTCTTCATGGTGGACGAAAACGCCTCGTTCTTCGTCGCCATGCGGAAGAGCTGGCGTGCGTCGAAGCAGTACCTCGGGAACATCTTCCTCTACTTCGTGGCGCTCGCGCCGATCGCGCTCATCATCGTCGCGCCGGTCGTCGGCGTCATCGCGCAGGCGTTCATCTGGCTCGGCCTCGCCTACGGCTACGTGCGTGCGACCGGGCGAAACGATCTGCCCTGGTACACGGCCGAGTTCGCGAGCCGTTCGATCCGCACCTTCCTCAAGGTGACGCTCCTCGCGCTGGCCCTCGTCGCCGGCGGGCTCATCTTCATCGTGAAGGGCTTGCCGAGCGCGCGCGGGACCGCCTGGACGCTCCAGGATACGATCATCCGCGCCTCCGCGATCCTCTCCTCGGTCGCGGTCATCATCGTCGTCCTCGCGCTGCTCCTCCCCTACATGCTCGATCGCCTGGAGGGGCGCCGCTTCACGTCGTTCGTCGCCGCGCGCCACGTGCGCTCGCAGAAGAGCGGCTTCCTCACCGTCATCAGCGTGCTCTCGATCTGCGGCGTCGCGATCTCGTCGTGCGCGCTCTCGAGCGTCGTCAGCGTCATGGGCGGCTTCAGCCAGGATCTCAAGCGCAAGATCCTCGGCAACAACGCGCACATCGTCATCGACACGACCGCCGCGACGCCGTGGGACGACTACGACGCGACGCTCAACGCCGTCCGCAAAGTCCCCGGCGTCATCGGTGCCACGCCCGTCGTCCACGGCGAGGTCATGGCCTCGAGCGCGTCGAACCTCGCGGGCGTCGTCGTCACGGGCATCGATCCGTCGAGCATCAACGACGTCATCGACCTGAAGCACAACATCGAGGTAGGAAAGATGGACTACCTCGAGCACCCCGAGAAGCTGACGAAGCTCCCGCCGGACGAGGTGATCGGCATCGGCCCCGGCGGTGAGGCCTACTACAAGGGCTCGGAGCTGCCGTCGCTGCAGGACGATCTCGATCCCGACGTCCGCGCGGTGATCGTCAACAAGCCCGATCGGCCCGGCATCATCCTCGGACGCGAGCTCGCGAAGACGCTGCACGTCTACGTCGGCGACGAGATCACGCTCGTCTCGCCGCTCGGCGATCTCGGGCCGATGGGGATCATGCCGCGCACGAAGCGCTTCCGCGTGGCCGCGATCTTCTACAGCGGCATGTACGAGTACGACGCGATGAGCGTCTACACGATGCTCGATCAGGCGCAGGAGTACTTCGTCACCGACGGGAAGATCAGCGCGATCGACGTGAAGGTGGAGGACGCCGAGGGCGCCGACCGGGTCACCCCGGCCGTGTCCGCCGCCGTCAATCGACCGGAGCTCCGGATCCGCGACTGGCGCGAGATCAACAAGAACCTGTTCAGCGCGCTGAAGCTCGAGAGGTTCGCGACGTTCATCATCCTCTCGATCGCGATCATGGTCGCGAGCTTCTGCATCGTCTGCACGCTGCTCTTGATGGTGACCGAGAAGGGAAAGGAGATCGCCATCCTCAAGGCCATCGGCGCCAGCGACGGATCGATCCTCCGCACCTTCATGATCGAAGGCATCATCATCGGCGGCATCGGCACCGTCTTCGGCGTCGTCACGGGCCTCGGCTTGTGCACCGGCCTCAAGTGGTTCGGCCTGCGGCTCGATCCGGACGTCTATTACATCGATCGCCTGCCCATCAGCGTGAACGGCTGGGACTTCCTCACGGTCGCCGTCGCCGCGCTGACGATCTGCACGCTCTCCACCGTCTACCCAGCCTACGCCGCGTCGCGACTCAGGCCGGTCGACGGCCTGCGCTACGAGTGAGCATGCCCGTCATTCGTCAGGCCGAACGCAGCATCGGACGCGCGACGGACGCTCCGCAGTCCACGAGAGAGTCCACGAAATCGACAGGGTGAACATCTCTCGAGCGAATGCGCAGTCGCAGCGATGAAGCCCTTTCGAGAAGAAGACTAACAGGGAGACATAAGACAGGGAGCCGAGAGGGAGGGGCCTTGCTTCGGTTCCGACCTGGCCCCTCGTCGCCTCTCGCAAAACGCTTTCGCGTTTTGCTCGCAAATTTGAGCCTCCCTCTCATCCG
>JAEXCN010000197.1 GCA_023402175.1 Pseudomonadota bacterium
CCTCCAGCGGCCCGGATCCGGGTGAGGCCGCGCGTGCCGTCGTGATTGGCGCCAGTCAGAAGAACGCCGAGGACACCCGCACCATAGGCGTCGGCGGCGGATTCGAAGAGCACGTCGATCGAAGGCCGGCTGAAGCTCACCGGCTCGTCCGTCGACAGCGCGAGGCGGCCTCCGGGCTCGAGGAGCAGGTGATAGTCCGGCGGCGCGAGGTAGATGCCTGGTGCGGAGAACGGCTCCTTGTCCTCGGCCTCGTGGACCGGGAGCGAGACGAGGCCCTGCATCACGGACGCGAAGAGCTCCGAGTCCTTCGACCGGTGTTGCACTGCGACGATCGGAACCGGGAACCCGGCAGGCAAGCTGCCGAGGATCTTCTCGAGAGCGCGCAGCCCTCCAGCGGACGTCCCGACGACGACGACGTTCAGCTTCACCTGGCCCTCCGGTAGATGCGTTCTCTGGGATCGAGCTCCCCGAACTCCTGTTCGATGCCGGTGAATCGAAGCGACTCTCTTCGTCCGAGACAGAGGAACCCGAACGGCGAAAGGCTGTCGACGAAGAGGCGCAGCGTGCGCTCCTTCAGGTTTCGGTTGAAGTAGATGAGGACGTTCCGGCAGAGGATGACGTTGAACTCGCTGAACGAGGTATCCGTCGCGAGGTTGTGTTGGGCGAAGAGCACGTTCTCACGCAGGCGCGCATGGAACAGCGCTGCGCCGTAGCTCGCGGTGTAGTACTCGCTGAACGACCGAGTGCCGCCGGCCTGCTGGTAGTTCATCGTGTACTCGCGCATCCGCGAGATCGGATAGATGCCGGTGCGAGCGCGCTCGAGCGCCTCTGCGTTCATGTCCGTCGCATAGAGACGCGCACGCTCGTAGAGACCTTCCTCTTCGAGGAGGATCGCCATCGCGTACACCTCTTCTCCCGACGCGCAGCCCGCGTGCCAAATGCGCACGGACGGATACGTCCGTAGCATCGGGACGACCTTCTCGCGGAACGCGCGGAAGAACGTCGGGTCGCGGAACATACCCGTGACGTTGACGGACATGTCCCGGAGCAGTCCCTCCATCGCCATGGGGTCGTGGAGCACGCGGTCCTGGAGAGCCGAGAACGTGGAGAGCCCTTCGGCTTCGAGCCGCTTCTTGAGACGCCGCCGGAGAGATGACGGCGCGTACTGGCGGAAGTCGTAGCCGTAGTGCCGGTAGATCGCCTCGAGCAGCAGATCCATCTCGAGGCGTTCGAGGGGAGAGATGCCTGCGAACGGCGTCGCCGCCAGCCCCGCCGACGAGATCGTCCGCCGCGACTCCCCCTCGGGAGGCGCGGAAGACGCGGTGCGGGGCTGAGCGGAGGAGCCTCCGATGGAGGGCTCGGCCGGCGTGCCCTCTGATCCAGCAGAAGGGGCCGGCGGCGGTACCGTCGCATTTTCGACGCGCGCGCCTCCGGATGCAGCTCGGGCCTCGCCCTCGGCCAGGGCTCGGGGATCGACGCGTCCGTACAGTCCGCTGCGCGTAGTCATCGTTCAGCTCACTCGTGGTGCGAATAGAGCCAGACCCTCATGAGCGAGAGGAGCTGGTCCGGGTCGACGGGCTTGGTGACGTAATCGCTCGCGCCTGCGGCGAGGCACTTCTCGCGATCGCCCTTCATCGCCTTCGCGGTGAGGGCGAGCACAGGGAGCGCCTTGTACTCGGGCATCTGACGGATGAGACGCATCGTCTCGTAGCCGTCCATCTCCGGCATCATCACGTCCATGAGGACGATGCTGATCCCGGGCGTGCCCTTGAGCACGTCGATGCCGGCCCTGCCGTTCTCGGCGAAGACGACGTTCATCCCCGCCTCCTCGAGCACGGAGGAGAGCGCGTAGATGTTCCTCACGTCGTCGTCGACGATGAGGACCGTCTTGCCCTCGAAGACCGACGCCGATCCCGCAGCGTCCTGCAGCATGCGGCGCTTCGGCTGCGGGAGCTGCGCTTCGACACGGTGGAGGAAGAGCGTCGTCTCGGCGAGAAGCCGCTCGGGCGAGCGCGCGTCCTTCAGGATGATCGAGCGCGCAAACTTCTTGAGGCGCGTCTCCTCTTGGGGCGACAGGTCGCGACCGGTGTAGACGATGACCGGCAACGCCCGGAGCTCCGGCTTCTTCGCCATCTTCTCGAGCAGCTCGAAGCCGGAGGTGGTGCCTCCCTTGCCGTCCTTCCCACCGCCCTTCAGCGTCAGGTCGAGGACCATGCAGTCGAAGTGCCCCTTGTCGAGCGCGTCCAGCGCCTCGTCGACGCTCCCGACCGCTGTCGTCTCGACGTCGCCGCTTCCGATGAGCTCCACCATGCTCCGCCGCTCACGCTCGTCGTCTTCGACGATGAGCAGCTTCGAGGCCTTGCGGTGGAGGAAGCCCTCGATGTCCGCGAACGTCCGATCGAGCGCCTCCTTGCTGACGGGCTTCTCGACGTACGCGACCGCGCCGAGGCTGAGGCCCTCGTGCTTCTTGTCGCCGCCCGAGAGGATGTGCACAGGGATGTGGCGTGTCTGTGGATGCGCCTTGAGGTGCTCGAGGATGCGAAGGCCGTCGATCTGCGGCAGCTGAAGGTCGAGCAGGATCGCGCTCGGGAGCAGGCGCCGCGCGAGCGCGAGCCCGGTGTCGCCTCGGAGCGCGACCACGCCCTTGAAGCCGTGATCGCGTGCCATCGCGAGGAGGGTCGAAGCGAACGCCGGGTCGTCCTCCACGATGAGGACGACGCGATCGTGCGCGGAGAGCGTGTCGCGATCGTCTTCGACCTCGCCGCGCGGCAACGGATCGGTCGGCTCCTCCTGCGCGATCGAGTCGCGCATCATCACGCCGGGCGATTCGTACGCGAACGGCAGGAACAACGTGAAGGTGCTGCCGCTTCCGGGCTCGCTCTCCACGCGCACTTCGCCGCCAAGCAGCCGTGAGAGGTCGCGGCTGATCGTCAGGCCGAGGCCCGTTCCGCCGTACCTGCGGCTCGTCGTGCCGTCCGCTTGCTGGAACGCCTCGAAGATGAGCTGCTGCTTGTCCTTCGGGATGCCGAGGCCGGTGTCGGTGACCGCGAACGCGATCACGCGTCCCGGCTGCTCCGCGAGGCCGGTGTTCGCATACACCTGCTTTGCATTCGGCAGCGACACGTGGAGTCGGACCGAGCCGTGCTCGGTGAACTTGAACGCGTTGCCGAGGAGGTTTCGCAGGATCTGCAGCAGGCGCTGGCCGTCCGTCTTCAACGTGACGGGCACGTCGGAGTCGATGTCGACCGAGAACTCGAGCTTCTTCTGCGACGCGAGCGGGCGGAACGTCTGCTCCACCTGTTTGACCACGTCGGTCATGCTCACGTCGGTCGGGTAGATCTCGATCTTGCCCGCTTCGACCTTGGACAGGTCCAGCACCTCGTTGATGAGGTTCAACAGGTCGGAGCCCGCGGAGTGGATCGTCTTGGCGTACTCGACCTGCTTGCCCGTCAGGTTCTGGTCCTTGTTGTCCGACAGCATCCTCGCGAGGATGAGGAGGCTGTTGAGGGGCGTCCGGAGCTCGTGGCTCATGTTCGCCAGGAACTCGCTCTTGTACTTGGACGAGACGGCGAGCTGAGCGGCCTTCTCCTCGACGGCCTGCCGCGCGAGCTCCACCTCGCGGTTCTTCTGCTCGACCGCGCGGTTCTGCTCGACGAGCAGCGACGCCTTCTCTTCGAGCTCCTCGTTGACCTGCTGCAGCTCTTCTTGCTGCTCGCGCAGCATCTCCTCGGAGGCCCGCAGCGTGTGCGCCTGCTGCTCGAGCTCCTGGTTCGAGCGCTTCAGCTGCTCCTGCTGCTGCTGCAGCTCGCGCGACTGCTCCTGGAGCTCGTGGGCGAGCGACTGCGACTGCTTGAGGAGCTCCTCGGTGCGGGTGCTCGCGCCGATCATGTTGAGAACGACGCCGATGCTCTCCGAGAGCTGCTCGAGGAAGATGCGGTGGATCGCGCTGAACGGCTCGAAGCTCGCGAGCTCGATGACCGCGCGAACGTCGTCCTCGAAGAGGATCGGGAGCACGATCACGTTCATGGGCGGCGCCTCGCCGAGGCCGGACGAGATCTGGATGTAGTCGCTCGGGACGCGCGTGAGCAGGATGCTCTTCTTCTCGAGCGCGGCCTGACCGACGAGCCCCTCGCCGAGGCGGAAGCGGTTGGCGACGTGCTTCCGCTCCCTGTACGCGTAGCTGGCGAGCAGCCTGAGGGCCTTGCTCCCCTCGCTGTCGTCCATGACGAAGAACGCGCCGTGCGACGCAGCGACGAGCGGCGTCAGCTCGCTCATGATGAGGCGGCTGACGGACTCGAGGGTCTTCTGGCCCTGCATGAGGCCGCCGAAGCGCGCGAGGTTCGACTTGAGCCAATCCTGCTCGCGGTTCTTCGTCGTCGTGTCGCGCAGGTTCGCGATCATCTGGTTGACGCGCTCCTTGAGCTGCGCGACTTCGCCCTGCGCTTCGACCGTGATGCTTCGTGTGAGGTCACCTTCCGTGATTGCGGTGGCGACTTCGGCCATCGCGCGGATCTGGTTGGTGAGGTTGTCCGCGAGCTGGTTCGTGTTGTCGACGAGGTCGCGCCACGTGCCCTGCACGCCGGGCACCTTCGCCTGACCACCGAGCTTGCCTTCGGTACCGACTTCGCGAGCGACGCGCGTGACCTCGCTGCCGAACGCGCGGAGCGTGTCCGTCATCGTGTTGAGCGTATCGGCGAGAGCCGCCATCTCGCCCTGCGCGTCCATCGTGAACTTCTGCGACAGATCGCCGTTCGCGACCGCGGTGACGAGCTTGATGATGCCGCGCACCTGCGTCGTGAGGTTCGACGCCATCCCGTTGACGCTGTCGGTGAGGTCCTTCCACGTGCCGGCGACGCCGGGGACGCGGGCCTGACCGCCGAGCTTTCCTTCGCTCCCGACTTCGCGCGCAACGGTCGTGACCTGATCGGCGAAGATGCCGAGCGTCTGGGTCATGTCGTTGATGACCTCGGCGAGCTCGGCGATCTCACCCTTCGCTTCGACGACGAGCCGCTTCGACAGATCGCCCTTCGCGACCGCGGTGACGACCTTCGCGATCCCTCGCACCTGCGTCGTGAGGTTCGACGCCATGTAGTTGACGTTGTCGGTGAGGTCCTTCCACGTGCCGGCGACGCCCGGAACGAAGGCCTGTCCACCGAGCTTGCCTTCCGTACCGACCTCGCGAGCGACGCGCGTGACCTCGGAGGCGAACGACCGGAGCTGGTCCACCATCGTGTTGAGGGTGTTCTTCATCTCCAGCATCTCGCCCTTCACGTCGACCGTGATCTTCTGGGAGAGATCGCCGTTCGCGACCGCAGTCGTGACGAGCGCGATGTTGCGGACCTGGCTCGTGAGGTTCGAGGCCATCCCGTTCACGCTGTCGGTGAGGTCCTTCCACGTTCCGCCAACGCCGGGGACGAAGGCCTGTCCACCGAGCTTGCCTTCGCTGCCGACTTCGCGGGCGACACGGGTGACCTCTGCTGCGAAGCTGCGCAGCTGATCGACCATCGTGTTCAGCGTGTTCTTCATCTCGAGCATCTCACCCTTCACG
>JAEXCN010000273.1 GCA_023402175.1 Pseudomonadota bacterium
TATTACACGCGCATCGTGCGCGACGAGATGATCGGCGAGCTCTCGCACGACTACGTGCGGACGGCGCGCGCGAAAGGCGTCGGCAAGATCGGGGTCGTGGTCCGCCACGCGCTCCGGAACGCGATGATGCCGATCGTGACGATCTTCGGCCTCGAGGTCGGTACGCTCGTCGGCGGCGCGATCGTCACCGAGAGCGTGTTCCGCTGGCCGGGCATCGGGTCGCTCAGCGTGGATGCGATGCTCGACCGCGACGGTCCGCTCATCATGGGATGCGTGATCGTGACCTCGAGCGCGGTCGTCCTCTCGAATCTCGTCGTCGACCTCGCGTACGCGCTCCTCGATCCACGCGTCCGCCGCGCCTGACATCACTTCGATCTTCCTGGAATTTTTCTTGCTGAGCGGGTGGCACGTGCCGTGCTGTTCGCCGCGGTATGGGAACGAGGGAAGCGTCACGGAGTGAAGACTTTGGGAGGCTGGCCGATGCGGTGCGAGGACGTTCGGATCCCCTTCGCACCACCACCTTGAGCCGAATAGCCCTCAACTTGCGCAAGCTCGCTTCGCGCAAGGAGACCGAGAGCCGCGAGGTCCAGGAGGACCTCCGCGAGCTGATGGTGCTGCGGACGCCGGTGGCGCAGCTCTACAATCTCGACGAAGAAGACGCGCCGCCTCCGGCTCCGCCGAAGAAAGGCCCGCCGCCGCTTCCACGGCGGAAGACGTCCTCGACGTCGCGGGCGACGACGGAGGCAGCGCGGCTCCCGAGCATGGCATCGCCGCCGAGCCCCTTCCCGTCCACTCGGGTCGGCCTCGCCGCGTCGGGCGGGATGGGGAAATCGAGCGTTCTCTTCCTCGTCGCGATCGCGCTGACGGTGCTGACGATGTCCGCGATCGCGATCGCGATCGTCGTACCGACGTCGGAATGGGCGTTCCTCCTTCGCGGGTGACCACGCAGCCAGCTGGCGAGCTCAGCCGCTTGCCGATCGATCGATTGAATGTTAGTCGCCGAGCGTGCGCCTGATTCCGCTCTCGCTCGCCGTGCCGTTCATCGTCGTTCCGCTCCTCGCGTCCTGCTCGGGCGGAGGTGCGAGCGGACCGGGAGGCGAAGGTCTCGGCGCAGACGGCGGGAGCTCCGCGCCTACGTTCTGCGTTCCGCAGCCGGAAAATGTCCGGCTCCAGTACTGCGATGCGACGACGAGCAACGTGCTCATGGCGTGCGACAAAGGAATTGGGCCGCCAAGCGAGGACTGCACGAAGACGCTGCAAGAGGACGCGTATTGCTGTCCGAGCGACGCGCCCCCGCCGAAGGCCGATGCCGGCTCCGAGTCGGAGCTCAATCCATACGGGGTGGCGTACCCGACGGATCACGTCGGTTGGAACGCTCTGACGGGAACGACGCGCGGCGATCGCATCCCGAACGTTTCTCTCCAGGGTTATCCAGCGGGCTCCAAATCGCTCGGCACCGTCTCCCTCGCGAATCTGTTCGACCCGGAAGGGCGAACCCACGACGTCCTGGTCATCGTCGGCGGCGGAGTGGAAGAAACCACCGGCAACACCACGTTGAAGGTGCTCGGTCCGATGGTGGGCGACTCGCAGACGTCATCGACGCGGATCGCGGCCCTCGCCGTCGTCGGGCTGGGCAAGGGGCTCGAGGCCCCCGCGACGCTCAGCGATCTCTCGACCTGGCGAACCGCTTATTCCTGGGCCACGACGGCCCTCGATCCGAGCTTCGCTGCGTTCGAGCCCGCGTTCGACGCCGAGGCGGTGCCGTTGGTCATGATCATCGACTCACGGACGATGGAGATCCTCGACAGAGGGATTGGCGCCTTCCTGAACAAGGATGATCTCACCCGAGCGATCGAGGACGCGATGAGCCACGGCCGTGGGTACAACTAGTCCGATCGTGAGGAACTAGGGTGTCCCACAATCGGAACTAGCGCCCCCTAGGCGCGCGTCGCACCGCTCGTTCGATGGCGCGACGCGCGGGCGCTCAATCCTTGATGCCCGCGCGCTGCTTGCACTCGGACACGCGCGGATGGGAGGCCGCCTTGCGCGCGCAGCTCCGGTACGACTCGATGGCCTGCTGCTTCTTGTCCATCGCCTCGTAGGCCGCGCCGAGCGTGAGCCAGGCGTCCGCGTTGCCGGGATCTTGCTGCGTCGCGATGAACGCGAGCTGCGCGGCGCGCGTGCCCTGCTTCTCGTCCTTGTCCTCGAGCGCGCGCTGCGCCGCCTGCGTGATCGACTCGGAGGAAAGGCCCGAGCCTGCGCCCGTCGATGTCGGCGCGGACGCGGTCGCGGCGGTCGACTCCCCCGTCGGACGCGGTCGCGGATTCGGGCTCGGAGCCGGCTGCGTCGTTGCCGTTGCGCTCGCGGGCTCGCTCGTCGTCGATGGCGTGGTCGCCTTCGTCGTCGTCGCGTCCGGCCGCGGCGCGCTGTCCGCAGGCGCGACCTTCACCGCCGGCTCGGGATCCTTGGTCGTGATCGGTGGAGTCATCGACGAAGCCGTCGTGCTCGTGGACGGAGCCGGCCTGAGCGAGAGTCCTTCGCTCGTGTCGTGCGCGCCGCGGTACTGGTAGCGCGCGAAGAGGACGATCGCGCACGCGCCGAGCGTCATGACGGTCAGCCAGCTCGCGACCTTGCGACCGTTCAGACGAGCCGCTTCGGCGGGTCGCCCGCTCGCGCCTCCGTTCGTCCACGCGTCTTCGGACGAACGCCGTTTGTCGCTCGGCGGAACGCTCCGCATCTTCGGCGGGACCGTCGGCGATGACCTTCGCCCGTCGGTGTCCGCCTTCTCCGGCGGCTCGCTCTTTCGTTCGGGCGGCCTCGAGCTCGCGCTCTTGGGCTTGGCCTCTTCGGTTGCCGGATCGGACGCGACCGACGGTGAGTCGGCGGAGGCGATCGGCGCGGGCGGCTCGCTCGGCTTCGGCCGCGAGGGGTTGCTTGCTGCGGGCATCACTGCGGTCTTCGTCGCCAACGGGGCGGGGGCTGTCGTTTCGTCATTGCTGCTCTTCGCCGTGGCGAGCGCCTCGGGATCGATCGAGGTCGCCGGCGCGAGGATGATCTCGTCCGACTCGGCATCCATCGGATCACTGTCATCGTCAGCGGCGGCGGCGGCATCGGGCACGGCGCCGAGCGGATACGGCTGCGTCTCGGCGGGGTTCGGCACTGGGGCTGGCCGCGGCATAGCACCGTGCGCCGAAGCCGTCGCCTGCGTGACCGCCGGCATGCGGAGCGTCCTGACGATCGCCGGCGCAGCGGCGGCCATCTGCGGCTTCGATTTCGCACCGCCACGGGGGATCCCGATGCGCGGCACGACGGGCGCGGCCCGGCCCGGGTTCGTCGGAAGTGGAAGCGGCTTCGTCGACACGAACGGCGCGCTCGGCTCGACTTCGGCGGGCGCCGGTGACGCCGTCACGTCGCGCACCGTCGCCGCCGGAACGTCGCGCGCGGCGGCTGCCGGCGGAGACCTCGTGGGCTCGTCGCTGATGGACTCATGGGGCTCGAGACGAGGGGGCGGCGCCGGCACGATGCGCTCGGGTG
>JAEXCN010000372.1 GCA_023402175.1 Pseudomonadota bacterium
GAGCCCGCACGGCATCAGCGCCCAGAGGCTGCCCGCCGCGAGCGCGTGCCACGGCGTGCTCAGCGGCAGTAGCCGCTGAGCGAGCGGCGCGACCCGTCGCCAGACCGGCGCTCCGACCCGCTCGAGCGCTTTCACGAACGACGGCAGCCCGAGGAGATGGAGCCCCACGGTCAGCATGCAGACGGCGGCGAGCGCACGGAGCCCGAAGCGGACGACGTCCAGCGGAACGCCGAGGCGCAACGTCCCGAGCAGCCCGGCGAGGAGGCCGAGCAGCGTGTAGCTCGCGACTCGACCGGCGTTGTACGCGAGCGAGTAGCGCGACGAAGGAGACGGCTGCCCGCTGCAGAGGAGGGACGAGACGCCGCCGCACATCGCGACGCAGTGCGCTCCGCCGAACAGGCCCATGAGGAGCGCGGAGACGACGAGGCTGCTCATTTCAACGGTGCTCCGAGAAACGTGGTCGTCACGTCCTTGTGGGCCCCGTTGCTCTCGATGCGAACGACCACCGGTCGATCGCTCGTGAAGCGAGCGGCGTCCATCGTGACGAAGAACGGAAGACGGCGGCTGCCGAGCGGCTCGATCTCGACCTCTCGCATCGGCAGGATCACGTCGAGGTCCTGGGCCCCGATCGGCGTCACCTCGAAGGTCGCGGAGCTCGAGCTCTTGTTGACGAGATGGAGCTCGTAGCCGTTACGCAGCCGTCCCTCTTCGAGCGTGTACGGTGCGCCGGGGAGACGGAGGACGTTCGCCTCGAACGGATCGCGGTGGCGCACGGCGAACGTGGCGACGACGAGCCCGATCACGAGGAGCGCGGTGTACACGAGGATCGTCGGTCGGATGATCCTGCGCTTCTCGCCGCGGAGGCCGCGGAGCGAGTCGTACCGGATGAGGCCGCGCGGCTGGCCGAGGCGGTCCATCACGTCGTCGCACGCATCGATGCACGCCGTGCAGGCGATGCAGTCGAGCTGCAGGCCGTCGCGGATGTCGATGCCGGTGGGGCAGACGACGACGCAGCGGTTGCAGTCGACGCAGTCGCCGCGGCCCGGGGTCTTCGCCTTGCCGCGCGGCTCACCGCGGCGCTCGTCGTAGCCGACGACGAGAGAATCATCGTCGAGCAGCACCGACTGGAGACGACCGTACGGGCACATCACGACGCAGAACTGCTCGCGGAAGATCCCGAACGCGAAGTAGACGAGCGCCGTCGAGCCGAGCATCCAGGCGAACGCCTCAGGATGTGCGGCCGGGCTCGTTCGGACCATCGCGTAGAGCCCGGGCAGCGATACGAAGTACGCGAGGAAGATGTGGGCCGCGAATGCAGCCGCGACGACGTAGAGCGAATGCGTCACGACGAGTCGCCACGCAGCGTCGAAGCCGAATCCGCGCTTCTTCCTCTCGAGCGCCTTGTTCCGCGGCCCGTTCACGAGGCGCTCGATGGGCCGGAAGATGCCCTCGATGAAGACCGTTTGCGGGCATGCCCACCCGCACCACACGCGGCCGAGGAGCGCCGTCGCGTACAGCAGGCCGAAGCCGAACCCAGAGACGGCGAAGAAGAGGAGCCACGTGTCCTGCGCGTTGAACGTCGCTCCGAAGAGGAAGAACTGGCGACGCTCCACGTCGAGGAAGACGGCAGGGTGGCCTCCGATCCGGATCCACGGCAACACGGCCCAGATCGCGATCAATGCGTAATAGACGACGCGACGAGCGCGCACCCAGCGTCCGCTGACGTCGGCCGGGTAGGGACGTCGGCGGCGGCCGTCCTTCCCGAGCGACCCGCTGCCCGGCGCGCGGCCGGGCGAGAGCGGGGGCTGGTCGATGATGGGGAGTCGGAGGTTGGCCATGACGTTCCGTCAGCGCGAAGAGAGCGTCTCGCGTTCGCCTTGCGGAGGTTTGCCGCCGGCCACGTTCGTGCCCTTGAGGCCGAGCACGTAAGCGGTGACGGCCTGCGTCTTGAGCGCGCCGAGCTGCGGCTGCCACGCGGGCATGCCCTTGTCGGGGACGCCGGAGGCGATCGTCTTGAAGATCTTCTCGGGCGCGCTGCCGTGGAGCCAGAAGTCGTCGGTCAGGTTCGGTCCGACGCTGCCGCCGCCGTCGTTGCGATGACACGGAGCACACGTCGAGGTGAAGATCTGCTTTCCGAGCGCGACCGCGTTCGGGTCCTTCGTCAGCGCGACGAGCGCCTCGGGCGTCGCCTCGCCGACCGTCAGCGTCGAGGCCTGCGCGGCCGCAGCGCGATCCAGCTCGGCCTGGTACGCCTCGGCCGGCGACTGTCCGATGCGCGCGTTCTCGTACCAGTACCAGTAGCCGACGCCGAACGCGATCGCGCCGAAGAGCGTGTAGAGCCACCAGTTGGGCAGCTTGTTGTCGTACTCCTGGATGCCGTCGATCTCGTGGAGGACTTGATCTACGGCCTCTTCGGTCTCGTTGTCGGTGGGGCGCTTCATGATCGGTCTCCGTGGTCGTCGTCGAGGGGAAGCCGGGCAACCGGCTCGTAGGCGCGTGCTCGCCGGCTCATCGTCACGAACAGAACGGTGACGAAGACGACGAGAAAGAGAACGAACGCGCAGAGTGGAAGGACGAGGAGCGGGCTCCTCGCGAGCAGCTCGGATTTCATCGCGCCACCTCCGTCCGAGCCGGCTCGTCCTTCATCGAGACGCCTTCGGTCGGTGCCTTCTTCGGCTCGCCCTTCTTCCCGAGCCGCTGCAGGTACGAGATGACGGCGACCATCTGTGTGTCGGGCTCGACGTGCGCGCCTTCCTTCGCGAGATCGTCGGCGATCGCTCGGCCCTGCTCGCGCGCGTCATTCTCCGCAGCGCGCATCTGCTCGTCGGTGTAGGGCACGCCGACCTTCGAGAGCGCGTGCATCTTGTCGCCCGTCTTCGAGAGATCGATGTGCGTGTCCGCGAGGTGCGCGTACGGCGGCATGTTCGAGCCCGGCGTGATCGCGCGCGGATCCATCATGTGGCGGTAGTGCCAGAGATTGGGGTACTTGCCGCCCTCACGTGCGAGGTCCGGGCCGGTGCGCTTGCTGCCCCACTGGAACGGGTGATCGAGCGCGGACTCCGCGAGCGTCGACGGGTCGCCGTAGCGCACCGTCTCGAACCGCATCGGACGGATCATCTGCGAGTGGCAGGTGTAACAACCCTCCGCGATGAAGACGTCGCGGCCCTCGAGCTCGAACGCTCGGTACGGCTTCACGTCGGCCGCTTCGACGGGCTTCACGATGAGCGCCGGGACGAGCTCGGCGACGCCGCCTGCGAGAACCGCGAGCGCCGAGAGCACCGTGAAGAGGAGCGCGCGGCCCTCGAGGATGCGGTGGAACGGCGCGGCGCCCGACTTTCGCGCATGCTGGACGGCCAAGACGCCGAACAGCGCGACGACGAACGCGATGATCATGAACAGCGGGCTGACGAACGCGTTCGAGGCCATGCCCGCGCCGCCGAGGCCGAGCACCACGACCGTGATGGCGATCGGCTTCGAGAAGATGACGTCCTTCCAGGGCACCTCGGGCGTCTTCTCGAGCGGGACGACCTCGACGCGCGTCTCGACGATCTTCGCGCCGAGCGCGGTGCGCGCCAGGTTGTAGCCCATCATCACCATGCCGACGAGGTACATCGAGCCGCCGACGAGGCGCATCCAGTACATCGGCTTGATCGCGATGAGCGTCTCGACGAACGTCGGGTACATCAGCGAGCCATCGGGGTTCGTGGCGCGCCACATCAGCCCCTGGTTGATGCCGCTGATCCACATCGCGACGACGTAGAGGAGGATCCCGAACGTCCCGAGCCAGAAGTGGAGATCGGCGAGACGGCGCGAGTACAGCTGCTTGCCGACGAGCTTCGGGACGAGGAAGTAGAACATGCCGGCGGCCATGAACCCGTTCCAGCCGAGCGCGCCGGCGTGGACGTGGCCGATGATCCAGTCCGTGTAGTGTGCAAGACCGGAGACGCTCTTGATCGAGAGGAGCGGGCCCTCGAACGTCGCCATGCCGTAGAAGGTCACGCCGGCGGCGAAGAACTTGAGGACCGGATCTTCACGGAGCTTCGACCAGCCGCCGCGGAGCGTGAGGAGCCCGTTGAGCATCCCGCCCCAGCTCGGCGCCCACAGCATCAGGCTGAAGATCATGCCGAGCGTCTGCGCCCAGTCGGGCAGCGCCGTGTTGAGCAGGTGGTGCGGTCCCGCCCAGATGTAGACGAAGATCAGCGCCCAGAAGTGGATGATGCTGAGCCGGTAGCTGTAGACCGGACGGCCTGCCGCCTTCGGCAGGTAGTAGTACATGATGCCGAGCACCGGCGTCGTCAGGAAGAAGGCGACGGCGTTGTGCCCGTACCACCACTGCACGAGCGCGTCCTGCGCGCCGCCGTAGACCGAGTAGCTCTTGAGCGTGCTCCCGAGGACGGGGATCGCGAGCGAGTTGACGACGTGGAGGATCGCGACGGTGACGATCGTGGCGATGTAGAACCAGATCGCGACGTAGAGGTGTTTCTCGTTACGCCGCGCGATCGTCCAGAAGAAGTTGATCGCGAAGGCGACCCAGACGAGCGTGATCGCGATGTCGATCGGCCACTCGAGCTCGGCGTACTCCTTTCCCTGGGTGAGGCCGAGCGGCAGGGTGATCGCGGCGGCGACGATGATGAGCTGCCAGCCCCAGAAGTGGATCTTCGAGAGCAGATCGCTCGCCGTGCGGGCCTTCAGGAGGCGCTGCGTCGAGTGATAGATGCCCGCGAACATCATGTTTCCGACGAACGCAAAGATGACCGCGTTCGTGTGGAGCGGGCGAAGCCGTCCGAAGCTCAACATCGAGTGAACGTTCGCCGGCGCCCACGCGAGCTGCAGGGCGACGACGACGCCGACGAGCATGCCGACGATGCCCCAGAGGACCGAGGCAGCGACGAACTGCATCGGCGTCTTGTCGTCGTAGGTGATGCTGAGCGCCTTCTTCGCGGCGCCGACGCCGCCACGCATGGCGGGCGCGTCGGGTGTCGTGATGGCTGCAGTCATGTTTCTTCGCTCTTTTCTTCTTCGGATTCGATCGGCAAGAGGGCGAGACGGTCGGCGTGCTCGAAGTCACGCTGACGTGCGGTGAACAGAAAGAGGAGTACGGAGCCGACGACGAGGAGCAGGCTCACGAACACCTGCAAGACGAGGATTTCCATGGCTGCTACGAGCTCCTCGCGCGGGACTTGTCCGCGCGCTTGAAGGAGAGCTGCGTCGTCGTGGCGAGGACCGTCGACAGCGAGCTGATCGGCATGAGGACGGCGCAGAGGAGCGGCGTCATCACGCCCGCGAGCGCGAGCGAGACGGTGATCGCGTTGTAGAAGAGGGCGACGAGGAGGTTGCGACGCACGACGCGAGCGAGCCGCTTCGCCGTCGAGAGCGCTTCGCGAATGGGACGGAGCCCCGGCGTGACGAAGTAGAAGTCGCAGCGCGACGCCATGAACGGGCGATCGATCGCCGGGGTGCCCGCGCAGTACGCCTCTTCGGCGATCAGGCTGTCGTTGATGCCGTCGCCGACGAAGAGCGTCTTGGCCTCTTCGCGCGAGCGGACCCACGCCGCCTTGCCCTCGGGAGAGCGGCCGCCGTAGGCGTGGTCCTCGGGGATGCCGCAGGCGCGCGCCATTGCACACGTCGCTTCGGGAGCGTCTCCCGAGACGATGAACGTCTCGTAGCCTGCGCGCTGGAGCTCGCGGACCTCGCCTTTGGCATCGCTCCGGAGCTGCTCGCCGATCTGGAACGCCGCGAGAAGCTCGCCGTCACGCGTGAAGAGCACGTCGGGGGAGCGGACGACATCGAGCGTCGAGACCTTCGCCCGTGCAACGGCCCACGCGGCGGCGCCTAGGCGGTAGACGTGGCGGTCCGTGCGGAGCTCGAGGCCCTTGCCGGTGAGCTCGCGGACGTCGGCGACCTCGAAAGGAGGCGCGCCGAGGGTCTCGATCGCGCTCGCGATCGCGCGGCTCTTCGGGTGCGAGCTCCGGACGGCCATCGTGAAGAGGCGCGCGCGGTCTCGTGCATCGAGTCGTTCGACCGCGTCCGGGTTCTCGACGACGAGCTTGCCGGTCGTGAGCGTGCCGGTCTTGTCGAAGACGACACGCGTGACCTCGGCGCCGCGATCGAGGAAGCCGGGCGTCCGCACGAAGAGGCCCGCGCGGCGGAGACCGCCCTGCGCGAGCTCGTACGCGAGCGGCGTCGCGATCCCGAACGCGCACGGGCACGTCACGATGAGGACGGCGGCGACGACGTCGAGCGTGCGCCCGAGGTCACCGGTGGCGCCGATCCAGGCGGCGAACGCGAGCGCCGCGGTCGCGAGCACGCCCGCGACGTAGAAGCCGGTCAGTCGCTTGTGCCACGACGTCGAGCGCGAGACCTCCTCGTCGCGGCGCGTCTCCGTGCGGAGCAGCGGCACAAGCGTCGAGCCGTCGAATGCCGCGAGCGTGCGCAGGCGAACGGCTCGTGCGCCTTGCGAGAACGCACCTGCGGGCACGGTCGCGCCAGGCGCGAACGTCCTCGGCGCGCTCTCTCCCGAGATCCAGTCCAGCGAGAAGAGCGCAGGCTCGTCCTCGATCAGCGTCGACTCGATCGGGACGATGTCGCCCCGGCCCGCGAGCACGACGTCGCCCTGCGCGAGCTCCGTGCAGCGCACGAGCGCGACCGCTCCGCTCTCGGTGATGCGCCTCGCGTACAGACCTTCGGCGCCGTCGGACGCGAGGAGCATCGCACGGTTCTTCGCGAGGACGCGCTCCTGGAGGAACCGCCCGACGAGCATCAGCGCGATGAAGACGTTGAGCGTGTCGAAGTATGAGGTCGCTCCGCCGCGCGTCGCGTACGTGTACGTCGAGCTCGCGAAGACGAGCGCGATCCCGAGCGCGATTGGCAGATCGAGGTGGAGGACGCGGCGGCGGATGGCCTGCCACGCCGAGCGGAAGAACACGGTCCCGCCGACGAGGACGCTCACGAGGGAGAGCCCGAAATCGAGCGCGTGGAAGAGGCGGTAGACCGGGCCGCTCGACAGGCCGCAGTAGATGGCGACGCCGAAGATCATCGTGTTCATCGCGATCGCGATGCACACGCCCATGCGCCAGACGAGATCGCTCTGGCTCGCGCTCTCACCCTTCAGCGGCGGACCGAAGCGGTAGCCGAACGCTTCGACGTCGTCGACGAAGTGAGCGAGCGGAAAGGTTCGCTCGACCGTGAGCTCGACGGACCCGATCGCGGGGTTCACGATGACGCGCGTCGCGCCGGCGTTCCGGGCGAACAGCTTCTCGATCAGCCACACGCACGCTGCGCAGTGGACGCCCTGGACGTCGAGGCTGATCGACGTGAGGCCGTCGCTCGCTTCGATGCGGGCGACGATGGGCTCGAGCCACTTGTGGTCGGCGGCGACGCGGACGACCGGGTGGCCGTCACCACCACCGAGATCGTAGAAGCGATCGAGGCCGGCAGACTGGACGAGGCGATGGACCTCCGCGCATCCCTGACAACAGAAGCCGTCGACGTCCGTGGCTGCGAGTGGCGATCCGCAATGCTTACACGACGCCGGCTTGACCGCCGCGACGCGCGAAGGAGAGGGCATGTCGCCCGGCCACCATCAAGGTTCGTTCCACCGTTCGGTTTGATCGTCGCGGGCCGACGACACGCAGATTCCGCATGGGATTTTTGCTTGCCGCCTCGCGCGACGCGCGCCGGATGCGGAGGCGCGCAAAATCCGCGTACGCACGCCTTGCACCCGCGCGAACGCCTTGCGAGCAGCAGCGAACAGCCGAGCTCGGCCGCGCGTCGCGCCCGCGAGCAGTGCCTCGATGCGCGATGAGCGGAGCCTTGCGGACGACGAGCGCGCCTCGGTCGGCATGGCTCACGACGCGCGCGGCGGTCGTTCCGAGCAGCCGATCGATCGAACCGTAGCCATGCGCGCCGATGACGATCGGATCGACGCGTTCGGCGATCGCCGCAGATCGCTCGCCACGCGTCTTCGATCTCACCAGCCGCTAAGGCAACCCGCGCACGAGCGTGACGGCGATCGCGACGACTCCGAGCGCGAGCAGGAGCGTCACGCGGCCGAGCCACGAAGCGGCTCGCCGGAAGGGCTCGCGCCGCTCGGCGGAGGCGCCTTCCTGCGCGAGCCGCGTGGCCGTCGGTCCCACGTAGAAGTCGTGGACGAGGCTCGAGGCGAGGATCAACCCGACGAGGAAGAGCTTGCCGCCGAGCGCATGCCCCCACGCTCCGCTGAAGGCCTCTCCGCTGAACAGCTGACCGAGGGTGAAGCCGCGGTGGAGGATGTTGAAGATCCCCGTCAGCACCAGCGTCGAGAGCGCGATCCACCCGACGAGCCGGAAGCGCACACCGGTCACGTGGAAGAGCTCCATCGCTCGGTCGCGCATTCCGGGCTTCCGGAGGAGCGGAACCATCACCGTGACCAGGAAGAGCATCCCGCCGATCCACGTCACCGCAGCGATGATGTGGAGCCAGACGGAGACGAGATAGAGCGTGTGCACCGAGGGACTCTCCAGTCGAAGCGCTTCTACTCCGCCGGCGCGGCCGCGTCGCCTTCGGCCGGCGTCGGCCGGTGAACGACGGTCCCGCGACCGCGTCCGAGGCCGAAGATGAAGGCGACGATGACGAACGCGCCGATCGCGAAGACCGTGTCGCCGGGCACGCGCATCCAGCGCAAGAAGGCCATGCTGGCCGTCTGCATGAGCTCCGGGCTACGCGCGTACGCGTAGCCGTGCTCGACGGACGCCCACGTCTGGATGAGGCCGACGGGCAGGACGCTGAAGAGGACCATCGCCATCAAGCCGGCGTTCATGGTCCAGAACGCGAGCCCGATCATGCGTCCGTTCCACGTCTCTGCCGGTCGCATCGCGCGGACGCAGAACAGGATGAGGCCGACGCCGAGCATGCCGTAGACACCGAAGAGCGCCGTGTGGCCATGCACGGGCGTCGTGTTGAGCCCTTGCATGTAATAGAGCGCGATCGGCGGGTTGATCATGAACCCGAAGAGGCCTGCGCCGACGAGGTTCCAGAAGGCGACCGCGACGAAGAAGTAGATCGGCCAGCGGTACTGCTGGATCCACGAGTGGCCCTTCGAGAGCTTCAGGTTCTCCCACGCCTCGAAGCCGACGAAGACGAGCGGCACGACCTCGAGCGCGCTGAACACCGAGCCGAGCGCGAGCACGAACGTCGGCGTGCCGGAGAAGTAGAGGTGGTGGAGCGTGCCGATGATGCCGCCCGAGAGGAAGACCGTCGCCGAGAGGATCGACGCGCGGGCTGCGGTTCCCATCGCGATGAGCCCGAGCCGCGCGAACAGGAACGCGATCACGACGGTCGCAAAGACCTCGAAGAAGCCCTCGACCCAGAGATGCACGACCCACCAGCGCCAGTACTCGGCGATGGCGAGGTTCGTGTGCTTCCCGTAACCGAGCGCCGCGAAGTAGAAGCTCGCGATCGCCGCCGCCGAGATCACGAAGAGCGTGAGCACGGGACGCTGCTCGTCCTTGCGCCGAAGCGCCGGCCACACGGCGCGCGCGACGAGCGCGAGCCAGAGGAAGAGCCCGACGAGGAGGAGGATCTGCCAGAGGCGTCCGAGATCGATGTACTCGTAGCCGCTGTGGCCGAGCCAGAACCACTC
>JAEXCN010000376.1 GCA_023402175.1 Pseudomonadota bacterium
GGCATGTACACCGTGAAGCCCGCATCGCGAACCCAGCGAGCGAACCGCGCGACGTGCGGGCTGATGCCGGGCATCTCGGTCATGACGATCACAGCGGGCCCGCTGCCGCCGACGTAGACCACCTTCGTGACGTCGTGGAGCGCGATCGAGCGGCGCTCGAAGTCGTCGAGCGGATCGTCCTGGTTCACATCGCGCTGCTGGCTCGTGAGCGATCGGTTCATGACCACGATCATCGGGCGAGGGCGCTCGAGCGGCGAGTGGCAGTAATGACGATCATCGGTCTATTCTTGCCAGATGACGAACGCGATCACGCAGCTGGTGTTCGAGGACATTCCCGATGGCCCTGTCGCCGTCGGGATCGACATCGTGGGCACCGCGGCGCGCGTCGTTCGCGCAGGGCTCGCGAACGTCCCCGAGGGCCGCTTGCCCGCGAGGGTGCGGATCGTCTCCGTCGACGGCGCGCCGGTTCGCACCGCCTCCGGGCGCAAGCTCGCGGTGGACGGCGCCTTCAGTCTCCGCGGCCTCGGTCCGGGCGACGTGCTCGTCCTTCCCGGCCTCGGGATGGCGACGCCGTCCGAGATCACGGCGGCGCTCGCGCGTCCGGACGTCGTGCGCGCGTGCGAGCTCATCGCGCGCGCGGCGGCGCGAGGCGTGCGGATCGCGGCCTCGTGCTCGGCGACGTTCGTGCTTGCCGCTTCCGGAGTCCTCGACGGGCGCGAGGCGACGACGACGTGGTGGCTCGGCCCGACGTTCGCGCAGCGGTTCCCGCAGGTGACGCTCCGCACGGATCGGATGGTGGTCGAATCGGCGGGCGTGCTCACGGCCGGCTCTGCGTTCGCGCACGCCGACCTCATGCTCGCGATCCTGGCGCAGACGGCGAGCCCGTCGCTCGCACATCTCGTCGCTCGCTACCTCGTGCTCGATGAGCGCGACTCGCAGGCGCGCTACATGGTGATGGAGCATCTCCGGAGCGTCGATCCCGTGATCCAGACGCTCGAGCGCTTCATCGCGTCGAACATCGATCGTCAGCTCACCGTCCCGCAGATGGCGCGGGCAACCGCCACGTCACCACGTACGCTCGCGCGGAAGGTCGAGAAGGCGCTCGGCACCACACCGCTCCGCTTCGCCCACCGCCTCCGCGTCGCCCGGGCCGTCCACTTGCTCGAGACGACGCGACGATCGGTCGACGACATCGCGGCGCGCGTCGGCTACGCGGATGCCGCCGCCTTCCGGCGCGTGTTCCGCCGCGAGACCGGCGAAGCCCCGCGCTCCCGACGTGGGGACCGCAAGGCGAACGGCCGCTGACGACGCTCCCAGAAGTACCGCTGGAGGTCGCGCGTCCGGCGAACGACCTCGGGGACGGTTCGTCCAGCGAACGACCTCGCGCTGCGGCATCGGAACTGGGCCCGCGTCCGAGCGCAACGTGGGACCGCGGCATTGGTTCTGTTCAGGCGGTGCACTATCGTGCGGGCCGAGCTCGAGCGACATGCGGAACATCGATGGCAAGGTCTTCACTTACGCGGAGCATCCCCCGAGCGACTTCGATCTCCGCGAGGGAGTGACGAAAGAGTCGTTCGGCCTGGGCAACGTCGAGCAGCGGAAGATCCAGCGGCTCGGGCCGACGTGGGCGCCGGTCGCCAAGATTCGCGAATGGCCAGGCTATCCGGTCGATTCGTACGAAGCGCTCGTCAAGGCGGTGGCCCACGTTGCGAGCGGCAATCGTCTCCAGCACCTCTACTTTCGTGGGCAAACGAGAGATCACAAGGATCGGAACGGACGTTCGACGGTCTATTCCTCGATCTGTCGTCCCCAGGGGCACAACCTGAGCAGGAGCGTATTGGCCGCTCGCTGCGAACGACTACGTGCCGCGCGCGAGCTGCTGCTCGGGCACGCAAAGGAGCTCGGGCTCACGCACCGCATTCATCGATATCCGGAGGCGGCCTGGGCCCTTCTCCAGCACTACGAAGTCTGCCCGACGCCCCTCATCGACGTGACCGGCTCGCTCCGCGTCGCGGCGAGCTTCGCCCTGATGAACGACGCGAAGGAAGGGTTCCTGTACGTCCTCGGGCTGCCGTTCCCGCACGGCAGCATCTCGCATCTGATCGACCACGAGATCCTGATCGTCCGGCTCCAGAGCGTCTGCCCGTATGAAGCGCTGCGTCCACACTTCCAGGAAGGAATCCTGATTGGACGTTATCCGTGGACGGATCAGAAGCAGATGGGTGACAACGCGGCATATCGCATGATTGCCAAGTTCAAACTCGTGAATGACCGTAACCGGTTCTGGAATCGCGGTTTCACCCCGATTCCCAAGGATGTTCTGCTGCCGACGGACGACCCCTTCGGAGAGAAGCTTCGCGGGATCCTCGCGCCGGTGCTCGGCGCCTGACGATCACCTCGGCGCCGACGCGCGGAGCTCCGACGGGCTCTGGCCCGTCCACGTCTTGAACGCCCGCGCAAAGCTCTTGTCGCTCTTGAAGCCGATCATCTTCACGAGTCGCTTGATCGGGATGTCCGTGCGGAGGAGGAGCTCGCGCGCTCGCTCGCGGCGGGCATGGTCCTTCAGCATCTGGAGCGACGCCCCTTCGTTCGCGAGCTGGCGGTGGAGCGAGCGCACCGAGACGTGCAGCGCGGCGGCCACCGCTTCGGCCGTCGCCGGATGATGGCTCGCCTCGCTCAGGTAGGCGCGCACGCGATCGACGAGCAGGCGATCGCGCCGGTACTGCCGGACCGTGAGCGGCAGCGCGCGCTTCAGCATGAGATCGAGCGCGGCCTCGTCGCGTTTCGGCGGGAGCGCGAGGTAGCGCGGATCGAAGGCCATGCTCGCCACTTCCTGCTCGAAGCGCACCGGGCCCGGGAAGAGGAAGCGGTACGTGCCCGCGTGCGGAGGCGGCGCGAAGGGGAACGTCACCTCGGCGAGCGGCAGCTGCGAGTCGACGAGCCAGCACGCGTAGCCGTGCACGTAGCGAAGGCTCGTCAGGAGGCAGAACTCGCGCATCGCGCCGAGCTCGCGCCGCTCCTCGATCCAGAGGCGCGCTCCGTCGGGCCCCTTCTCGAAGTGGAGCACGACGTCGTCCGTGAGGAGCGCGTGGTGACGGCACCAGCGCTTCAGCGCGACTTCGAGGCTCGGCGCGCCGCGCGACGCCCGGCACAGCATCCCGTACGTGCCCCAGGGCAGCCGGCGCGAGAACCAGCCGAGCGCCTCGTCGTCGAGCTCCTGCATAGCCGTGGCTGAGATTGTCTCCATCTGCTCGGCGTCGATCCGCGCGTGCTCGCTCCGGAGCTGCGCGGGCGTGATCCGGGCGCGCGCGAGCGCGTGATCGGGGGAGAGGCCGTATTTTTCGTAGGCGAGGGCGATTGCCCGCACGAACGCCATCGGCGTCTCGGCGCGGCGACGGGGCATCGTTCGCGCCTTGGCCACCCGACGACTCACGGTGCGAGCTTGGTCCACGATGGCACGATATGCAACCTCCCTGTCCGATTCTGCAACCTGCCCGGCCCTACCATTCGAGAGGCTTACGGAGGTCTTTCAGGAATGACGCAGTTCAGTGAGCTCGGGTTCGAGCTGGGCGAGACGATCGACGCGCTCCGCGCCACCGTCCGCCGCTTCGCAGAGAAGGAGATCGCGCCGCGTGCGGCGGAGATCGATCGGCAGAACCTGTTTCCGGCGGACCTCTGGAAGAAGCTCGGGGACCTGGGCGTGCACGGCATGACGGTCTCCGAGGAGTACGGCGGCGCGAACGTCGGCTACCTCGCGCACATCGTCGCGATGGAAGAGATCTCGCGCGCCTCGGCATCGGTCGCGCTCTCGTACGGCGCGCACTCGAACCTCTGCGTGAACCAGATCCACCGGAACGGAAGCGAGGCGCAGAAGGCGAGGTTCCTCCCGAAGCTCGTCTCCGGTGAGCACGTCGGCGCCCTCGCGATGAGCGAGCCCAACGCCGGGTCGGACGTCGTCAGCATGCAGCTCCGCGCCGACAAGAAGGGCGACCGGTACCTGCTGAACGGCTCGAAGATGTGGATCACGAACGGCGGCGATGCCGACGTGATGGTCGTCTACGCGAAGACCGATCCCGAGGCCGGGCCGAAGGGCATCACCGCCTTCATCGTCGAGAAGGACGCGAAGGGCCTCTCGTTCGGCGAGAAGCTCGACAAGCTCGGCATGCGCGGCTCGAACACGTACCCGGTCTTCTTCGAGGACTGCGAGGTGCCGGAGGAGAACGTGCTCGGCGCGGTCGGCAACGGCGTTCGCGTGCTCATGTCCGGGCTCGACTACGAGCGCGCCGTCCTCGCCGGAGGGCCGCTCGGCATCATGCGCGCGTGCCTCGACGTGACGTTGCCGTACGTGCACGAGCGGAAGCAGTTCGGCCAGAGCATCGGCACCTTCCAGCTGATCCAGGCGAAGGTCGCGGACATGTACACGACGTGGAATGCGTGCCGCGCGCTCGTCTACGCCGTCGGCCGCGCGTGCGACCGCTCGGATCACGCGCGCTCACTCCGCAAGGATGCGGCGGGCGCGATCCTCTATGCCGCCGAGAAGGCGACGTGGATGGCGCTCGAGGCGATCCAGATCCTCGGAGGCAACGGCTACATCAACGAGTTCCCGACGCCGCGCCTCCTTCGCGACGCGAAGCTCTACGAGATCGGCGCGGGCACCTCGGAGATTCGCCGCATGCTGATCGGTCGCGAGCTCTTCGCCGAGACCGCCGGTTGAGAACGGCGAAGCGCTGACAGGCCGAGAGAAGGCTCGAGAGAAGGCTGAGAGACATGACGATCCTGACCTCACGCATCGACACTCGCTCTCCCGAGTTCCGCGCGAACGCCGAAACGATGCGCGGCCTCGTCGACGATCTGCGCGACAAGGTCGCGTCCATCCGGCTCGGCGGACCTGCGAGCGCGCGCGACAAACACGTCGCCCGCGGCAAGCTCCTCCCGCGTGAGCGCGTCGAGCGCCTGCTCGATCCGGGCTCGCCGTTCCTCGAGGTCGGCCAGCTCGCCGCCTTCGGCATGTACGACGGCGAGGCGCCCGGCGCGGGGATGATCGCGGGCATCGGACGCATCCAGGGTCAGGAGTGCATGGTCGTCGCCAACGACGCGACCGTCAAAGGCGGGACGTACTACCCGATGACGGTGAAGAAGCACCTCCGCGCACAGGAGATCGCGGCCGAGAACCGGCTCACGTGCGTCTACCTCGTCGACTCCGGCGGCGCGAACCTCCCGCGCCAGGACGAGGTGTTCCCCGATCGCGAGCACTTCGGGCGCATCTTCTTCAACCAGGCGAACATGAGCGCGGCGGGGATCCCGCAGGTCGCCGTCGTCATGGGCTCGTGCACGGCGGGCGGCGCATACGTCCCGGCGATGAGCGACGAGGCCGTGATCGTCAAGGAGCAGGGGACGATCTTCCTCGGCGGACCGCCGCTCGTGAAGGCCGCGACCGGCGAGGTCGTCTCTGCCGAAGACCTCGGCGGCGGCGACGTCCACACGCGCATCTCGGGCGTCGCGGACCATCTCGCCGACAACGATCGGCATGCGCTCTACCTCGCGCGGCGCATCGTCGGGAACCTCAACAAGCAGAGGCCCGCGGGGCCGAAGCGCGAGGCGATCGAGGAGCCGAAGTACGATCCGCTCGAGATCCACGGCATCGTCCCGACCGACACGCGTAAGCCCTACGACATCCGCGAGGTGATCGCGCGCATCGTCGACGGCTCGCGCCTCGACGAGTTCAAGGCGCGCTACGGGAGCACGCTCGTCACCGGGTTCGCGCACCTCTACGGCATTCCCGTCGGGATCATCGCGAACAACGGCATCCTCTTCAGCGAGTCGGCGCAGAAGGGCGCGCACTTCATCGAGCTCTGCGCGCAGCGCGGGATCCCGCTCCTCTTCCTCCAGAACATCACCGGCTTCATGGTCGGTCGCAAAGCCGAGAACGGCGGCATCGCGAAGGACGGTGCCAAGATGGTCACCGCCGTCGCGACCGCGCGCGTGCCGAAGATCACGATGATCCTCGGAGGCAGCTTCGGCGCCGGCAACTACGGCATGTGCGGCCGTGCGTACTCGCCGCGCTTCCTCTGGATGTGGCCGAACGCACGCATCGGCGTCATGGGCGGCGAGCAGGCCGCGTCCGTGCTCGCCACGGTGAAGCGCGACGGCATCGAGGCCAAGGGCGGGACGTGGTCGAAGGAAGAGGAGGCCGGCTTCAAGGCGCCCATCCGCGAAAAGTACGACTCGCAGGCCCATCCTTATTACGCCACCGCCCGGCTCTGGGACGACGGCGTGCTCGATCCCGCCGAGAGCCGCCGCGTCCTCGGCCTCTCCCTCGCTGCCACGCTGAACGCCCCGATCGAGGAGACGCGGTTCGGCGTCTTCCGGATGTGAGAACGACCATGTTCCGATCGCTCCTCATCGCCAACCGTGGCGAAATCGCCTGCCGGATCATCCGCACCGCGCGCCGTCTCGGCATCGAGACGATCGCCGTCTACTCCGAAGCCGACGCGTCCGCGCGTCACGTGCGCCTTGCCGATCGCGCCTTCCTCCTCGGTCCGGCGGCGGCGCGCGAGTCGTATCTCTCGGTCGAGAAGATCCTCGCGGCCGCGAAGGCGTCGGGCGCCGAGGCGATCCATCCCGGCTACGGCTTCCTCTCCGAGAACGCCGAGTTTGCCGAAGCGTGCGCGCGCGAAGGCATCGTCTTCGTCGGCCCGAGCGCCTCGGCGATCCGAGCGATGGGATCGAAGTCGGACGCCAAATCGCTGATGGAGAAGTTCGACGTGCCGCTCACGCCGGGCTACCACGGCGACGATCAGGATCCGGCACACCTCGCGCGCGAGGCTGACCGCATCGGGTATCCGGTCCTCATCAAGGCGAGCGCGGGCGGCGGCGGCAAGGGTATGCGCCGCGTCGACAACGCGGCCGACTTCGCGGCCGCGCTCGCGTCGTGCAAGCGCGAGGCAGCGAGCTCGTTCGGCTCCGATCGCGTCCTCATCGAGCGCTACATCGAGCGGCCGCGGCACATCGAGGTGCAGGTCTTCGGCGACACACACGGCAACTACGTCTACCTGTTCGAGCGCGACTGCTCGGTGCAGCGGCGTCACCAGAAGGTGCTCGAAGAGGCGCCGGCGCCCGGCATGACCGAGGAGCGTCGTGCCGCGATGGGACGGAGCGCCGTCCGCGCAGCTCAGTCCGTGAATTACGCGGGTGCGGGCACGGTCGAGTTCATCGCCGATCAGAGCGGAACGTTCTACTTCATGGAGATGAACACGCGTCTCCAGGTCGAACATCCGGTGACCGAGAAGATCACCGGGCTCGATCTCGTGGAGTGGCAGCTTCGCGTCGCGTCCGGAGAGACGCTCCCGAAGAAGCAGGAAGAGCTCTCGATCCGCGGCCACGCGATCGAGGCGCGTATCTACGCCGAGAACCCGGACGCGGGCTTCCTCCCGTCGACGGGGCGGCTCATCCATCTCGTGCCGCCGCGCGAGTCGGAGCTCGTTCGCATCGACACCGGCGTCGAGCAGGGCGACGCGATCACGCCGCACTACGATCCGATGATCGCAAAGCTCATCGTATGGGGCGCGGACCGGAGCGAAGCGCTCGCGCGGATGGGCAGCGTGCTCGATCACTACGAGATCGTCGGCGTCGAGAACAACGTCGAGTTCCTCGGGCGCCTCGTCCGCACGGAGTCGTTCGCGAAGGCAAACCTCGACACGTCGCTCATCGAGCGTGAGCGCGCGGCGCTCTTGCCCGAGAAGCGGACCGTGCCCGAGAGCGCATGGTTCGTGGGCGCGGCGACGGAGCTCGCGAAGAGGACGACGGTGGCTGCACACGAGGCGAGCCCGTGGGCGCCGCTCGACGGGTGGCGCCTGGCGGGGAAGGGCGCGCAGCTCGTGACGCTCCGCCATGAGGACGAGACGCGCGAGCTCTTCGCGACGTTCGTCTCGAAGGGACATTGGGACATCGGCGTTGGCAAGGCCGAGGCCCCTGCGACGCGTGTCGCGTTCGAGCAGGTCGACGGCCACGGGCTTCGCGTTGCGATCGGCGCCTCGTCGGTCCATGCGACGGCGGTCCCGGACGGATCGAAGCTCCACCTCTTCATCGACGGTGCACGCTGGGATCTCGAGGTCGTCGATCCGCTCTACGTCGAGGCCGACGCCGACACGCACGTCGGCGGCCTGCGAGCGCCGATGCCCGGCAAGGTGATCGCCCACATCGCGAGCGAAGGCGCACGCGTCGAGAAGGGCGCGCCGCTGCTCGTGGTCGAGGCGATGAAGATGGAGCTCACGATCTCCGCGCCTCGCGCCGGCGTCGTGAAACGCTTCCTCTACGGCGTCGGCGAGCAGGTCAGCGAAGGCGTCGAGCTCGTCACGTTCGAGGAAGAGGAGAAGAAGCCGTGACCGCGGTGCGCATCGTCGAGGTCGGGCCGCGCGACGGTCTCCAGAACGAGAAGGTGAACGTCTCGACGGAGACGAAGCTCGAGCTCATCGAGCGGCTCGCGCAGGCGGGGCTCACGGAGATCGAGGCGGCGTCGTTCGTCTCGCCGAAGTGGGTGCCGCAGATGGCCGATCACGATGCGGTGATGCGCGGGCTCGTGCGCCGTCCTGGACGGAAGTACCCGGTGCTCGTGCCGAACCTCCGCGGCTACCAGGCGGCTGTCGCGGCGGGCGCGCGCGAGGTCGCGGTGTTCGCGTCGGCATCCGAGGCGTTCTCGCAGAAGAACATCAACTGCTCGATCGACGAATCGTTCGAGCGGTTCGCGCCGATCTTCGAAGCAGCGAAGACCGACGGCGTCGCGGTCCGAGGTTACGTCTCTTGCGTCGTCGGTTGCCCCTACGAGGGCTTCGTCGCGCCCGAGCGCGCAGCCGACGTCGCGGCGCGCCTGTACCGGAACGGCTGCTTCGAGATCTCGCTCGGCGATACGATCGGCGTCGGCACGCCGGCGACGGTGCTCCGATTGCTCGAGGTGGTCGGCAAGCACGTGCCGCTCGACAAGATCGCCGGTCACTTCCACGACACGTACGGAATGGGCACGGCGAACGTGTACGCCTCGTACCAGGCAGGCCTGCGCATCTTCGACAGCTCGGTCGGCGGCCTCGGCGGCTGCCCGTACGCGAAAGGCGCGACCGGCAACGTCGCGACGGAGGACGTCGTCTACCTGATGCAGGGCCTCGGCGTCGATACCGGCATCGATTTGCAGGCATTGGTCGACACCGCCGAGTGGATCAGCGAGAAGCTCGGACGAAGCGTGCAAAGCCGCGTCGGCCGAGCAACGCTCGCCAAGCGCGGCACCGCACCGACGGTCTGACGCGCTCCGACGTCCGAGCGATCGCGGGTGTCGCTCAGTTGCCAGGGGGCGATAGCCGTCCGTCGCCGATGAGGGGGGGCCACGGCTTCCGTGGAAGTGCCCGCAATTGCGGATGAGGTTGATCCCCGCGAGCGGCCCAGACGATTTTCCGACGGACGTCGCCGAGCGGCTACACGAACAGTACGTGGCCGGAGCAGAGACCCTTCCTTCGTTCTCCCAGCCACGTCGCAGGTGTACGAGCAGCGACGGCTACGTGGAGACGGCAGATTTCCGTGCGCTTTACGATGAACTGTCCCCACTCGTCTGGAGATGGGTGGCTCGGCTCGGCATCCCGGCCCACGCGATTGACGACGTCGTGCAGGAGACCTTCCTCACGATCTACGCCAGGCTCGACGCCTTCGAGGGTCGCGCCGCGCTGACGACGTGGGCCTTCGCCGTCACCATCCGGGTGACCCGAAACTATCGGCGCCGGCGATCGGTCGGCCCCGTGGGCGACGAGTCCGACGTCGAGGAGCTCGATGCTCTGCCCGCGGAGGACGCGCATCCCGAGGCCGTTGCCGAGCACGCCGAGTCGCTCACGTTGCTGCAGCAGATCCTGAACGGACTCGACGTCGACAAACGTGAGGTCTTCGTCCTTGCGGAGCTCGAGCAGCTCAGCGCGCCGGAGATCGCGACCATTCTCGAGATCAGCACCAACACGGTGGCGTCGCGGCTACGAGTCGCGCGCGAGGAGGTGCGGGCCGCGTGGGACCGAGCGACGGCCCGCGACCAGTGGAGACTCCGATGAGTGAAGACGACGACTTCGACCAGTTCCTGCGGGCCGCGCGCGCCGAGCACGAGGCCAGCGCGATGCCCGTGACCTCGGCAAAACGCATCGAGAGCGGCATTGCCTCTCAGGTGTCGTGGCGCCGTGGACTGCCCGCGTCGACCGCCGCCGCGCTCGCGACGCTGGCCGCGTCCACCGATGCGCGAGCACGCGGAGGGGCCACGTCCGCCGCCGCGAGCAAGACGACGGGATTCATCAGTCGTAGCCCGTGGACGAAGGGGATTGCGATGCTCGTCCCCGTGCTGGGCCTGGCGACGGCGTTCTACACCGTCGAGAGCGCAACGACGACGCCGGCTCCTGATCCTGCGGCATCGACGAAAGCGCCTACGGCAATGCCGGCGCCCGCGCCCATTCCAGACGACCCGAGCAGCGTCGTCGCTCCGGTGGCGTCGCTGGCCGGGCCTCGCGATCTGCCAGACGCCAAAGACGTACCCGCTCCCGCGGTCGAGCCGAAGGCGAACACGCTCCGTCGCGCCCGGGCAGGGGATGGCGGGTTCGAAGCCGAGCTCGCCCTGCTCACGGAGGTCACGTCCGCGCTTCGAGAGAAGCGGGCGGCGCGAGCGCTGGCGCTCATCGACGAGCACGATCGCCGCTTTCCGAACGGAGCCCTCCGTCCCGAGTTCGCCGGCGAACGCGTGCTCACGCTCGCGGCGCTCGGGCGGCACGCCGAGGCGTGCGATCTCTCCGCCAAGTTCGTTGCGCAGTATCCGAAATCTCCTTTCGTACCCGAGGTGCGTGCTTCATGCGTCGAGTCGACTCCAAGTCGCTAACCCTGCTCGCCGTAGCCGGCGTCTCGGTCCTCCTCGGCGTCGCGAGCTGCACGACGTCCGATGTCGTCGTCGTGCGCGAAGGTCCGTCGCAGACGCCGAGCTTCGTCGAGGCGGATGCGTCCGCCGACGCGTCCGCATCCGCCTCGGACGCCGAAGTCCCGATGTGTCCGGTCACGACGTGCAGCCAGCCATGGGCGACGTGCGCGTCGTCGCGGTTCCCGTGCGACACGAATCTATTGAACGACGACGAGAACTGCGGCGGTTGCGGCATCCGATGTGCCGGCGAGGACTTTGGCAATCACAGCAAGTGGACATGCGTGAATGGCCAATGCACGTTCGGCTGCGTGACGGCATTCGGCCGGCATCAATACCAGAGCTGCGATGGCGATCCGACGAACGGATGCGAATCGGACGGAGTCGCCGACAAGAACAATTGCGGCGCGTGCGGGAACAAGTGCGCAGACGGGCTCCTCTGTCTGAACGGTGAGTGCGTCGACCTTTGCGTCATGTTCAATCTCCCGGACAGCTGTGGTCTGTACAACTGTACGAA
>JAEXCN010000443.1 GCA_023402175.1 Pseudomonadota bacterium
CGAGCAGGTTCGTATGCTTCACGCGGACGGACTCTTCGGCGGCAGGTGGCGCCGACGTCGGCGCTGCCGTCTCGGACGGTGCCGTCGTCGACGGCGCCGGCGTCGGCGTGACCGCGGGAGGGGCCGCCGCGACCGGTCCGAGCTTCGCTTCGACCTTCTGTCCCGGATTCGCGGTCACCGTCACGCTCTGCGTCGGCGACTTCACCGTGTGCGAGCCGGGCTCGACGTCGATCGGATCCATCGGCGTCGTGCCGACCTTGCCCTGATCGTCGAGCGAGATCTCCGTCCCCGCCGGCGCGACGACGTCGATCCGGCCCAGCCTCTGCCGGACCTCCGCGAGCCCCGCCTCCGCGTCCTTGCGCTGCTGCGGGCTCGCCGTCGTCGCTTCCTTGAGGAACTGCTGGAAGTACTTCGCAGCCTCGAGCGAGTGGTTCGACTTCGCCGAGCTCTGCGCGAGGTTCAGGAGCACCGCGGGATGCTTCTTGAGCGTGTACGCCTGGAGGAACGCGAGCCGCGCCTCTTCGAACTTGCCCTTGTCGAACGCATCGACGCCTTCCTTGAAGCGCGCACGCGCCTGAAGGGTGACGGGATCGTCCTGCGACCACGCAGGGAGCGAGACGGTCGCGGGGAGGAAAGCGAAGAGGACGGCTGCAGCGATTCGGCGCGTCTTCATGAGTGTCGGGCTCTCGGGCCGTCCGAGACGAGCGCTCGTCTCAGAAAGGGCTATCGCGCACGATACCTCCACCCGTGGCCTTGGGTGGAGTCTTCGGTGCGGCCGGTGGCGGCGCGGGCGTGACGCGCGCCTTGGGCTCGTGATGCGCCGGCGGCGCGGCGGCCACCGTCTTCGGCGTCGGCGGGGGCTCTTTCGCAGCGGGCGTCGGCGGGGGCTCTGCCTTCGCGGCGGGCGTTGGCTCTGCCTTCGTGGGCTGCGTCGGCGCAGGCTCGGCCGTCTTCGCGGGCGCCGCTGCCGTCGCGGGCGGCGAGGTGATCTCGTCCTTCGGCGGCGGAGGCGGAATGTCGTTCGTGGGCGAGGGGACTGCCGGTCCGACCGCGTTCACCGACGTCGCGGTCTTCGTCGCGGGCTCGTCGGACGACGAGGACCCGAGCTTCACGAAGAGACCGACGGCGAGGAGCGCGGCGGCAGCGATGCCGACGAAGAGCGGCGTCTTCGAGGACTTCTTCTTGACGAAGTCGAGGTCCGGCTCCGACTCCGCCGCCGCGGGTACCGCATTGCGGAACGGATCGGCCGCCGCGAACGGCATCGGCGCGTTCGAAGGCTTCGCCGTCGCTTGCGTGACGGCTGCGGCACGCGCGGCTGCCGTTGCCGTCGCTGGCGGCGCTGGCTTCGGGGGCGCGGAGGCAGCTTTCACGGGCGGCGACGACGAGTCCGGTGCCTTCGGCATCGGCGCCGTCGCGGGCGCCTGAGGCACGGCCTCGATGACGGACTCCGAGCCGAGCGGCTCGACGATGCTCGGTGCGGGGGCACGAGCGGCGGTCGCGCCATTCGCCGCGTTCGACCCGTTCACGGCATTTGCCGGCTTCGGCGCGGCGGGCGCTTCGGCGGGCTGCGCCGCGAGCGGGGCGGTCTCGTTCACTGTCGCGGTGCCGAGCGCGATCACCGGTGCGGCGACGATCGGCGCTGCGGGAGCGGTCACGTCGGGGGTCGCCGGTGCATCCCATCCCGCGTCGTCGTCGTCGGCGGCCCACGAAGGTCGGAACGCGTTCGCAGCCTGCTCGGCCTCGTCGATGTCGAGGGAAGGCTTGTCGCCGGAGGTGCTCTTCCCCTGCATCGCCATCGTGCGCGATCGTAGCACTCCGGTCCCAGCTGATACAACGCGACGCTCCGTGTGGGATCGGCTGGCGCGGCTCGCGGAAAGAGCGGGCCCGCTGCACTCAACTCGGCCTTGGCCGAGTCAGCCGGGGAACTCGCGTCGGAGGACGTCGTCCCATTCGTCGGCGACGCGTCCCACCGTGTCGAGCAGGTCCTCGAACTCCTCGTAGTCGAGGCCCGAGAGGCGGCGGAGCGCCCGGACGAAGATCTCGTCCTTTGCTGCGTCGATCGCGAACGACGCGTCCGCCGTCGTGAGAAAGGACAACTCGAGCAACCTCCGGTAGAGCGTCTCGCGTCCGGCCTTCGGAACCGGCATCACCGGAGCGATGAGGAGGAGGACTCCATGATCGTCGAGCACGTTCACGCCGATGCTCGCCGACCCCTTTTGGGTCTGCGTGTACCCGTTCTCGTCCAGCGGACGGAGCTCGATGCGCGCGCGCTCGGCGAACCGCTTCAGGTACGTGTTCACCATCTCGGTCGCGTCCGAGAACCGCTGTCCCGTCGTTCGATCGGAATAGATGGGATCGTCCTCGCTTCGGCTTTCCACGGCGTCGATGATAGCCTCGGTTGCGCGTGATGGGCATCGGAGAGAGGCGGGAGGCGGACCGCAGAGAGCGAAAAGCCCGTCGTCCGAACGCGAACGCCGGCGACGGACCGCACATCCTTCACCGCGTCCGGCGCATGTTCGGCGCGCTTCTCGTGTCCTCGCTCGTCTCGGGCGCAGCGTGCGGCGGGACCAGCTCGGCCACCTCGGACGCAGGGATCGATGGCGATGTCGCGCGCGCCGAGGCGCTCCTCGCGCCGGGGACGTCGCTCCCGGCACGGCCCGAGGTGATCGCGGTCGCGCAGTCCGTCGAGGCGCTCGCCCTCCGAGAAGGCGCCGGCGCACGCGCCGTCGAGCTGCACGCTCTGGCGGCTTCGCTTCTCGAGCGGGTGTGGCGCGTCGAGCATCGCGAACAAGACGCGAAGGAGGCCGTCGACCTCTACCGCGCCGCCGCGAAGGACCTCGCGCTCCGCGGTGCGTGTGACGCGGCGGTCCGAGGTGCCGAGCTCGCAGGCGAGCTCGCGAACGATGCCGAGACCACGTACGCAGAGCTCTACCGTGTCCAGCGCCGTGGCAGCCCTTCGAACGGCGATCCTCGCGCGAGCGTCTGCGCGGCGGTGATCGATCCCCCGCTCGCGACGCTCGCCGCGTTCCGCCCTCCGCCCGCCGTGCTCGATGCCATCGACCGCGGTCTCGCCGGCGAGGGCGCCATCGCGCTCACGAGCCTCGATGCGGGGCCTTCGCGCGTGCTCGTCGCCCCACGCATCACGAACATCGAGCAGTGGGGCGGCGCGGAGGCGGCGCGCGTGGTCGTCCACCTCGATCGGAGCGCCCGCTTCCGCGTCGGCGACGTCGCGAGCGGCGGCGGGGACGGCGCTCGTACGTACGTCGAGCTCGACGGCGTGGAGCTCGGCGGCACATCGCGCGACACGCCTCTCGACGGGATCGTCTCGCGCATCGTCGCCGAGGCGACGACGACCGGGTCGCGCGTCGCGCTCGACCTCAGCGGGCCCGCATACCGGCGCGTCTTCCACTTGCTCGAGCCGTTCCGCGTCGTGATCGACGTCGCGAAACATCCGCCGGGCTCGAGCCCGAAGGGAGCGAGCAGGTCCGTCGAACGCGTCGCGATCGACGCCGGTCATGGCGGCATCGATCCGGGCGCGCTCGGCCCGTCGGGCCTCAAGGAGAAAGAGGTCACGCTCGCGGTCGCGCACAAGCTCGCGCCGATTCTGGCGCGGCTCGGGATCCAGGTCGCGCTGACGCGTGACGACGATCGCTTCGTCACGCTCGAGGAGCGCACCGCACGAGCGAATGCGTTCGGGGCGGATCTGTTCGTCTCGATCCACTGCAATGCGGCCGAGAACAAGACGCGTCGCGGCGTCGAGACGTATGTCCTCGACACGACGACGAGCGACATGGCCGGACGTGTCGCGGCGCGCGAGAACGCGACGAGCCAGGCGGCGAGCAACGAGGTCGCGCAGCTGCTCGCCTCGATGCGGCTCGCCGACCAGGCGACGCGCTCGACGCGCTTCGCGGAGCTGCTCCAGCGCTCCGGCCTCGCCTCACTCGGGACGCAATACAGCGACGTCCTCGACGGCGGCGTCCATCGCGCTGCGTTCTACGTCCTCGTCGGCGCGCGCATGCCCGCCGTCCTCTTCGAGACGAGCTACATCTCGAACGCGCTCGAGGAGGAGCGGCTCGGATCCGCCGACTACCAGCAGCGCCTCGCCGACGCGATCGCGAATGCCATCAAGGCCTATCGCGAAGGCCGCTGATCGAACGGCCCGAGCAGGTCCTTCTTCGACGCTCCCGGATCGAGCGTCTGCGGCGGCGCGATGATCGCGTTGAGGTCCGCGAAGACGCCGATGACGCCACATGCGATCCGTGCCCCGAGCGGGTCCTTCGATCCGGCCGCATCGTGGAGCACGATCGACCGTCCGATGATCGAATAATGTCCCTGGAGCGCGGCGTTCGCGACCGTCTCGCCCTTTGCGTCGCCCTCCACTGACGCCTTCAGCTCTCCGAGCAGCCCGGTCCCGGGAGGGTTGTCGTCGGCGAGCGAGCTGCCCTGGAAGTTCATCGGCGGGCCTGCGCTCTCGAAGTCCGGCCCGGAGCAGTCGCCGAGCAGGTGCACGCGAAGGCCGTACTTCTGCATGAACGTGAGCCCCTTCATCTCGAGCTTGATCTTGAGCCCATCCGATGTCTGCGTCAGCCACACGGTGCCCTCGCCGCGACGGCCATCCGCAGGCGAGAGCTTCACGATGGCCTGCGACACCAGCACGAGCTTGTCTGCGCCCGGATCGACCACGAGCCAACCTTCCACGTTCGGCGTCGCTTTCTTCGGAGCGCCTGCGTCGGGCACGAAGTCATCGTTGGGCGGCTTCCAGTCGGCCGGAAACGTCGGCCCGGCCGTCTCCTTCTTCTCGTCGCTCTTGCATGCCGCGCCGAGCATCGTCGCCACGAGCACGATCCCTGTCACGCGAGTCGCCCTACTCATCGACCCTCCGCTCGGCTGCACGTGCGCTCGCGTGCATCGCGCATACCGCGCCGATGCGTCACGTGCGCAGCGCGACGGCGTCGCGGGCGCGCGGGCCGCGACGGATCACTCGACGGCGAGCGCTCGCGACAACTCGCCGTGCAGGCGGCCGATCTCGGCGAGGCCGATCACGAGATCGGCGCCCGCTTCTCTCAGGTCGCGCGCGCTCGGCTGGTTCGCGTCGTCCGTCACGACCACGAGCGACATCCACGATGTCCCCGCGTGAGCCTTCAGCGCCTTCGTCGTGCGTGCTCCGTTCCAGGTCGGATCGTCGAGCGACAAGACGAGGACGTCCGGCTCTTCCGCGACGAGATGCGCGATCGCCGCGAGCGCAGTGTCGAACCGACGCACGAAGAAGCGCGCCGAGAGTTTCTTCGCGATCTCGTCGAGCGGCACGGGCTGCGCACTCCTCTCGGTCGCCGTTGCCGTCGCCGTCGCCGCGACCGCGAGGAAGAGCGTCGGACGCGCGGTCGAGATCTCCGCGTGCAGCGGGTAGCCGTGCCGGCGAAGGAACGAGAGGACGTGGTTACGACGGAAGCGAAGGTGCCTTCCTTCCGTCCGATGGTGCGGGATCTTCCCGGCGTCCGCCCAGTGATGGATCGTCTTGAGATCGACCTCGCAGAAGCGCGCGAGGTCCTGCGCCGTGTAGAGGAGAGGCCTCGGCTCCGCCGGCGAAGCTCGTCGCGTTGCGAGCGCGGCTCGACCCGCCTTGCTGCCGCTCAGCGTGGTGCGTCCTCGGCCAGCCATCGATCACCGCGCAGCACGTAACGCGAAGGGCCCGGCACACGGCGCTCGCGGACCTCGTGCTCCGGATCGCCGGGGAGCGTCAGCGCGAGGGTCTGCTGTTGGCCCTCTTTCTGCTGAACGAGGCGCGGGCAAATCGGATCGAGGCAGCTGCTGGCCGCGAGCGCGAGGACCTCGTCGGTGGAGGTGCACGAAGAGAGAAGTGCGAGCGTGCAGTGGGTCGGCGGCGCGACCTGCACTTCGCCTGCTTCCCAGCGCCGTAGCACCTCTTTGGGCGTCGCCCAGAAGCTCGCCATCGTCTCGTGCTCGTCGTGAGCTCCGGTCTGTCCGGTCGGGGCCACGGCGACGAAGAAGCGCGCGTCGTAGCGGCGCGCCTCCGCCTCCGGCGTCACCCAGCGCGCGAGCGGATGTAGCGCCGCGAGATCGAGCAAGAGACCGCGCTCGCCGAGAAACGCACGGAGCGCGCCGGCATCTTCGGCGAGCCGCGTGCGCAGCGCGAAGAGCTCCTCTTGCGTGACCGCGCCGGTCGCGTCAGGCGCGCCGGTCGCGTGGAGCACCGCTGCCTCTTCGAGCGTCTCGCGACACGCGGCGATCGCGAGTGCGCGCAGATGGGCCGCGTCGTTCGTGAACGGCACTGCGGTCGGACGGGCAGGGGGACGCGCGGGCGTCGTGAGGCTCGCCCACTCGTCGGACGCGTCGCTCGCATCGAGCTTTCCTCCCGGGAAGACGATCGCGCCGCCGAGAAACCGGCTCTGCTTGCTGCGCTCGACGCAGAAGACCTCGACGCCGCCGTTCGATCCGCTCCTCACGAGGACGATCGTGGCCGCGTCTTTCGGCGGGGCCGCTGCGCGGTCGAGCTTCAGATCGAGCACGAAACAACCGATAGCATGTCGGCTGCTCAACGTCCCGCGTGCGAGGCGCGAAGCGCCGACCGCCGGCGCTCCTGCGCGCGCTTTTCGATGCGCTGCTGCTCGGCGGGATCTTCCACGAACGTGAGCGCGTCGCGCTCGTCGTCGCCGATCAAGTCGAGCAAGATCTCGGCGGCGCGCTCGGCGCTGATCGCGTCGTCGCCGCGTCCCGGCAGCTCGACGACGGCCTTCTTGACGTGCAGGCCTTCGAGGCCGTCGAGCGTCCGCTCGAGCACCTTGCGGAAGGTCGCATCGCCGAACGCGCTCCGCGGGCCGAGCCCGGCGACGAGAAGCTTGTCGAATGGAAGTCGCGGTCGGACGGGAACGGCGAGCAGCTCGCCGACCTCACCGACGAGGAAGCCTCGTTTCGCGAGTCGGCTGAGCCGTCCCGCGAGCCGCCAATCGAGCAGCCCGGCAAGACCGGCGAGCGGTCGTTCGTCGCGATAGATGCCGCAGGCGACCACCTCGGCGCTCACCTCGTCGAGGCTCCGCAGAGCACGTGGGACGAAGCGAAGATCGAGCATCAGCCGCGCGCGCTGTCCTTGCCGTCGTCGTCGGTGCGTCCGAGATCCGTCGCGATGCGATCGAGCACGCCGTTGACGAAGCTGCTCGAGTCCTCGGTCCCGTACGACTTCGCGAGCTCGACTGCTTCGTCGATGACGACCGCGCGCGGGACGTCCTTCTGCGCCATCAGCTCCCACGTTCCCATGCGGAGCAGATTGCGATCGACACGGCTCATGCGCTCGAGGCGCCAGTTCTTCGACGCGACCGTGATCTGCTTGTCGACCGCCGTGAGGCTCTCGGCGACGCCTCGCACGAGCGCGTCCGCGTACGAGCGCCCTTCGGGGTCGGGCTCGAAATCGGTGTCGGCGTTGGCGCGCCAGAACAGCTCGATCGTCTGCGCCGGCGTCGTCCCCGACGCCTCGAGCTGGAAGAGCATCTGCAGCGCGGCCTCGCGGCCAGAGTGACGCGCACCCATGACTCTCCTCAGAAGCCCGCGCCTTCGAGGGCGCGTTCCAGAGAAACCATCTCGATCGCCGTGACGGCCGCGTCCCACCCCTTGTTGCCGGCCTTCGTACCTGCGCGCTCGATCGCCTGCTCGATCGTGTCCGTCGTGAGGACGCCGAAGGCGATCGGCAATCGGCTCGACAGCGAGATCGATGCGACGCCCTTCGAGACCTCACCAGCGACGTAGTCGAAGTGAGGCGTCGACCCGCGGATCACGGCCGCGAGCGCGATGATCGCGTCGAGCTTTCTCCCGCTGCCGCTCGCGCCGTCGCGTCCGTGTGCGAGGCGCTGCACGGCGACGGGGATTTCCCAGGCGCCGGGGACACGCACGACGGTGATGTTGCTCTCTTCCGCTCCGTGGCGGACGAGCGCGTCGAGCGCACCGCCGACGAGGTGGTCGACGATGAAGTGATTGAAGCGGCTCGCGACGATGCCGAACCTCGCTCCCTTCGGAACGACGACGTTGCCCTCGACGATGCGCGGCGACACGGCCATCAGATATCCTGCCTTTTCAGCTGTTCGATTCGTTGGTGCCGGACGCGCCGAGCGCGACGCTCTCGACCACCGAGAGTCCGTAGCCCGAGATGCCGGCGATCTTACGAGGATTGTTCGTGAGGAGGCGCATCTCGTGGACGCCGAGATCGGCCAGGATCTGCGCGCCGAGGCCGAACTCACGCAGCGGGCTGTCGCCCGGAGCCGGGCGGTGAGCGTCCGCGGCGGAGGTGCCGTTGAGGAGCGCCGCGATCTCTTCGGCCGGCGGCCGACGCGGCGGAAGATAGACGATGACGCCGCGCCGCTCGGCCTCGATCCGGCGAATGGCCTCACGGAGGTTGCGACCTCCGTCGCCCGTCGTCGAGGCGAAGACGTCGCCGATCGTCGAGCCGGAGTGCACGCGGCAGAGCACCTGAGCTCCACTGTCGATGTCGCCCTTCACGAGGGCCACGAACTGCCGGCCGTCGGTGGTCGACTCGTAGACGTTCGCGGTCCACTCGGTGCCCGTCTCGTCGAGGCGGACCGTGCCGTGCGAGAGACGGCGGACGAGCCGCTCGGTCTGGAGGCGGTACTGGATCAGATCCGCGATGCTGAGGATGCGCAGGCCGTGCTTCTTTGCGAAGACCTCGAGGTCCGGCATGCGCGCCATCGAGCCGTCCTCGCGCATGATCTCGCAGATGACGCCGGCGGGCGTGAGCCCGGCGAGGCGCGCGAGGTCGACCGAGCCTTCGGTCTGACCCGTGCGGACGAGGACTCCACCCTTGCGTGCGCGGAGCGGGAAGACATGCCCCGGCGTGACGAGGTCCTCGGGCCTGCAGTCGGGGCTCGCGGCGAGCCGCATCGTGTGCGCGCGATCGGCGGCGCTGATGCCGGTGGTGACGCCGTGGCGCGCCTCGATGCTCATCGTGAAGGCGGTGCCGAGCGTTGGCGTGGATCGACCCGGCGCTGCCATCATCGGGAGGTTCAGGCGACTGATCGCCTCCTCCGTGAGCGTCAGGCAGATGAGGCCGCGCCCGTGCATCGCCATGAAGTTCACGGCCTCGGGCGTCACGAACTGGGCGGCCATCGTGAGATCGCCCTCGTTCTCGCGATCCTCGTCGTCGACGAGGATGACCATTTTTCCGGCGCGGATGTCGGAGATGGCTCCGTTGACGCGCTCGAGGAGCTTGGGCTCGATGTTGAGGACTGGGGGCATGGAATCCAGGGGATCAGACGTATCCAGAAGCACGAAGGCGCTCCAACAAGCGAGAATCGGGGGACGGTTCGGACGTGGAGTCTCCTGTGCGGCCCACCTCGAGCAGCCGGGCGACGTACCGCGCCAGGATGTCGACTTCGAGGTTCACCGGGGCGCCAATGGCGAGCGCGTCGAGCGAGGTCTTGTCGCGCGTGTGCGGGATCAGCATCACGTCGAACGTCGAGCCCGAGACGCCGTTGACGGTGAGGCTCACGCCGCTCACGCAGATCGAGCCCTTCGGTGCGATGAAGCGAGCGAGCTCGGCAGGAGCTTCGAACACGACCTTCAGCGCGCCACCGGTCGGGATCTTCTCGGCGACGCGGCCGACGCCATCGACGTGTCCGCTGACGATGTGGCCGCCGAGGCGTCCGCCGATGGGCAACGCACGCTCGAGGTTGACCGCGGAGCCGACGGCGAGGGTGCCGAGCGTGGTCTTCTCGAGCGTCTCGCTCGAGGCGTCGACCTCGAACACCGTGGCGCTGGGGCGCGCCCCCGTGCCCGTGGAGGAGGAGGCCGCGCCTCCGGGCTCGACGATGGTGTCCACGGTCAGGCAGACGCCGTCGACCGCGATCGACTCGCCGAGGACGATGGGATCGCGTCCGGCAGGCACGAGCTCGCCGCGGATGACGAGGCGCGCGTCGCGGTCGTGCTGCGTGCGCCGGACGAGCGTGCCCTTGGCTTCGACGAGTCCCGTGAACATGGCTGCGACGCCTGAGTAGTGAAGGATCGTGCGAGCGTCAAAGGCTCGTCGCGTATGATGAGGGGGTGCCACCGGTACCGCGCTCCGATCGGCTGCCCCGCTGGGCGCGTGTAGCCCTTGCCGCGGCGATCGTCGGGGCGGGCGGGGCCGTGGGCTGTGGGCCGAGCTTTCAGGCCATCTACGAGGGGAACGTCCGGTTCGAGCACTGCTATGCGCTCGAGGAGAATCCCCAGGCGCCGATGCCGGACAAGGCCTCGTGCTGGCGGGACTGGTCCGAGCACTACACGTACGGCCAGACGCGCGACCGGATCCACTACGCCACCGCGCGCTACGTAGCGCTCTCGCAGGCGCCGAACCTGCCGACCGACGAAGCCCTGATGATGGCGGCGCCTGGGGAGACGCCGCGCGCGACGACGATCACCGCGCCTGCCCCGACGAATGCCTTCGCGCCGCCGCCGAAGATCCTCGAGGCGACCGACTCGAACGTCTCGCAAAAAACGGCGGACATCCCGGTGCTCGGCATCGACGCGGGCGCGCCGGCGCCGGTCCACACGCCGCTGCCCGCGGCCATGTGCGCGGACGGGTGTGCATCCGCGTTCCGAGGCTGCAGCAGCGGATGCGACCTCGCCGACGCGGGCGCTTCGAGCAGCACGACGAAGGCGTGTCAGGCCTGCCTGAAGACGTACCGCGCGTGCATGCGCGATTGCTTCAAGTGACCGGCACGGCTTCGACGTCGCGCCGACGTCAGCGTCTCGGGGCCGAAGGGTCGAGGCGCGGCGTCTTCGCCATCAGCTGGTTGTAGCCGATGATGCCTGCACGGATGACCTTGGTCGCCTCGAAGGGCCCCTGGAGCTCGTCGACCTCGACCTTCTTGTGCTCGAGCATCTTGTAGTCCTCGAAGAAGCGACGAAGCTCGAGCAGCGTGTGCTGCGGCACCTCGCGGATGTGCGAGTAGTCGCGGAAGGCAGGGTCATCGAGGTGCACGGCGATGATCTTGTCGTCGAGGCCCTTCTCATCGCGCATCTGCATGAGACCGATCGCGCGTGCGCGCATGATGCTCATCGGCGTCACGGGCTCCTGGCAGAGCACGAGGACGTCGAGCGGATCGCCGTCGTCGCAATACGTGCGCGGGATGAAGCCGTAGTTGGCCGGGTAGTGGACCGCGCTGAAGAGGATGCGATCGACCTTGAGGAGACCGGTCTCCTTGTCGAGCTCGTATTTCACCTTCGAGCCCTTCGGGATCTCGATGAACGAGTTGAAGCCCTCTTCGATGGGCTCGTCGACGGTGATGTCGTGCCACGGATGCGTCATGAAGCTCTCCAGAGTCTCAGGGGCCAGCCTCGGCGTCACCGCCGTCGGCTTCCGCATCCCCTCCGGCGGAAGCATCGAAGATGCCTGTGTCTGCGTCGGTCTCCCCCGCGTCGGCCGGAGCTTCCGGCGGTTGCGGCGGCACTTCCACGACGAGCCTCAGGTAGTAGTCCGAACAGGAGTCGTTCCTGACGTCCACGCGGTTCGGTCCCACTTGGTAGATCTCGCCAAGGTTGCCGGCGGCGATCACGGCGTTGTTGTTGTCCTTGTTCGGGTTCGGGCTCGCGCTGATGTACGGGAGGACCTTCTCGGGCGTCCTTCCGCCGAGCGCCTTGATGTCGAAGATGTAGTAGCGCTGACGCGGGAACCAAAGCCACGTCTCGTTCCAGCGGTTCGACGCCCACGTGTTCTCGTCGACCATGTAGCCCTGGTCGGTGTCGGCGCCGAACGTCTCGAAGCCGCCCTCGCAGTTGTTGCCGTAACAACCGGGCGCGAGGAGCGCGGCTGCGCTGATCGACGCCCACAGCGCGGCGAGCGCGACGATGCGCCGACGAGAGGCACCATGGCGCTCGTGCTCGGTGGAGCGCCCGAGCGCGTCCTCGTGCTTCGGTTCGCGCGCGGCCGCGTTCATCCGAGGAGCTCCGCGGCTCGGAGTGCGTGGTACGTGAGGATGAAGTCGGCGCCTGCGCGGCGGATCGACGTCAGCACCTCCATGATGGCGCGATCGCGATCGATCATCCCGCGGTCGGCCGCGGCGTGGAGCATCGAGTACTCGCCCGAGACGTTGTAGGCGCCGAGCGGGAGGTTCGAGGCCTGCCGGACCGCGCGGATGACGTCGAGGTACGCGAGCGCGGGCTTCACCATCAGCATGTCCGCGCCTTCGGCCTCGTCGAGCGCCGCCTCGCGGAGCGCCTCACGCGAGTTGCCCGGATCCATCTGGTAGCCGGCGCGATCGCCGAACTTCGGCGCGCAGTCCGCGGCCTCGCGGAACGGGCCGTAGAACGAGCTCGCGTATTTCACGGCGTACGAGAGGATCGTCGTCGAGGTGAAGCCTTCGGCGTCGAGCGCCTTGCGCATCGCCGCGACGCGCCCGTCCATCATGTCGCTCGGGGCGACGACGTCCGCTCCCGCCTTCGCGAAGACGACGCCCATCTTCGCGAGGATCTCGACCGTGGCGTCGTTGTCGACCTCCATCGTCCCGTCGGGCCGCTTGCGAAGGACGCCGCAGTGCCCGTGCTCGGTGTATTCGTCGACGCAGACATCGGCCATGACGACGAGCTCGGGGACCGCGCTCTTCATCTCCGCGATGGTGCGCGGAACGGGACCGTCGGGATCGAGCCCGGAGCTGCCGCGGTCGTCCTTCGTCTTCGGAAGCCCGAAGAGGATGACCGACCCGACGCCGCGCTCTTTCAGCATCTTCGCCTGAGCTCGCGCGGCGCTCACCGGGAGCTGGTCGACGCCGGGCATCGATCCAATCGGCCGCGGTGTGTCGATCGCGGCGTTGAAGAACATGGGGTAGACGAAGTCGTTCGGCGAGAGCGTGGTCTCGCGGACGAGCGCACGCAGCTCGGGCGTGGCGCGGAGCCGGCGGGGGCGGATGGTCGGGAAACCCATACGGCCGTGCAGCATACTCCAAGGCCTTGCCGAAGGCGTAGGCCGAGGCTCGTCTGCGACGACCTGTCGTCGCGACCGCCCGCGTGGAGGTCCTTCGGCGGCGTGCCGTTCGTGCTGAGCGGCGTGCCCATTCATGCTGAGCTAGTTCCCGTCAGCGCACGGGCTCGAGCTTCTGCGCGATGCCCATGACCTCGGCTTCGAGCGCGCGATCGTCGGAGATCGTCTCGAGCCGGGGAAGGACGACGAGCTCGCGCGGATCGACGGCCGGCAGCGTGTCGCCGGAAGCGGCGCCTGCATCGGCTTCGCGATGCTCGCCGGACGCGATCTTGCGGAGCGTGGCGCGTCGCTCCCAGAGGTCGCGGACCTTCACGAGAGGCTCGTGCTTCGTCACCTCGATGTCGTCGGCGCCGAGCACGAGGGCGATGCGCTGGCTCCCGTGGATGCGCGTGCGAAGGAGCACGGCCGCGCGGCGCGCATCGGTCTCGGAGGGGGCGCGAAAGCGGAGCGCGTGTCCCGACGGCCAGGCGAGAAAGCGCGCCCGCCCCTCGTCGGCATCGGTTGCGGGCGGCGTCCAGCCGGGCGGGCACGATGCGCTCGTCCGAGGTCGCGCGCAAAAGCCGTCTGGCGCGCACGCATGCAGGCGTGCGGTCGACTGCGCCGTACGCACGAACGGCGGCGCCGTCTCGAACCACGCTTCGAGCGAAGCGTCGGGATGCGTGCCCTCGATGTCTTCGAGCAGCGGGTTTGCGCGCGCCTCCCAGCGCGTCGCCGAGAGCGCGAGCGCCTCTTCGAGCGACGAGCGCTCTCCATTCGTCAGCGTCCGCGCGACCGATGCGAGGACCGACTCGCTCCAGCGCTGCTCGGCCGGACCCGCACCGTGCGTGATGCACATCGCGAACGCATACGAGCGTGCGGGATGGCTCGCGTCTGGCGAGCTCGCCCGGAGGTAGACGCCGCCCGTGACGGCGAGAGCGACCGAGACCGCGATCGCTGCAGCGAGTCTCGACCTCAAACCGTCAGCGCTTGCGCGCGGCCAAGGAGAAGGTCTTCTTCGTGTCGGTCACCGTCGCGTTCCCACCGGCGACCGACACGTTCACGGTGGGCTCCTTGCCGTTGGCCTTGGCCTTCTTGTCCCATGCCTTCGCGGTGAGGCCGTCGACGGCGACGACGAACGGCGCCTCGCCGCCGACGGTCACCTCCCAGTCACCGGAGAGGCCGGAGCCTGCGTTCGTGCGTGAGCCGCTCATTGGCGTGACGTCGTTCCGGTTCATCTCCGTGCATTGCGCGCCGCCTTCGTACGCGCGGACGGACGTGATCGTCCCGCTGAGCGCATTGCCTTCGAAGGTGAGCCTGAACTCGGCGCGGTACTTCAGGTTGGTGCAGCCGTCGGACTCCTTGCCTTCGTCGCGGTCGGCGATGAACCCCGTGACGGTGCCGTTCGCGATCGTCATCTCGGACGGGCCGATGTCGCCGCTCCCCGCCGCCGTGATGTCCCACGTGCCGTCGATGCCGGCCGTGATGCCCGTCCCGCTGCCGCTGCCGCTTGGCGAGCCTGAGCTTGTCCCGTCGGAGCTGCCGCCGCCGCACGAGAAAGCGAAGAGGGCGGTACCCGTCACGAACACGCGGAAAAGAGAACCCAAGCTCATGCGTGCGGTCTAGCGGAGGAGCTCAGTCGGCGCAAGTCGGGGCGAGCGGCAGGATCTCGAGCACGCGCGACCTCCGCGAGCTTGCGGACTCCAGCTCCATCGTCGTCGGCACCTCGTACGCTGCGAGCTCGCGCGCATTCGAGGGCACGTAGTGCCGTCCGGGATCGCCCGTCAGCACGCGCGTGCCGCTTCTTGCAATCTCGCGCAGCCATCGAGCGAACCTCGCCGAGGCGGAGAGCTCGTACCAGACGTCACCGGCGAGAACGACGTCCGCGCGAGGATCTTCGCCGACGATGTCCTCGCACAGTGCGTCGACGGTCACGCCGTTCGCCTCTGCGTTCAGCGCACACGCCGCCACGGCGATCGGATCGACGTCGACCGCGCGGACCTCTCTCGCACCCGCCTTCGCAGCCGCGATCGCGACGAGCCCGCTGCCCGCGCCGAAGTCGAGGACGCGCTTGCCACGCACGATCTCAGGGTTCTCGAAGATGAAGCGCGCGAGAGCCTGGCCTCCCGCCCACGGCACGCACCAGAAAGGGACACCGAGACCTCGCTCCGCGAGCCATCCCTCGGTCGCGCGCCAAATCGGAACGAGCTCGGTCGCCGTGTACAGGCGGATGCTCGCCAACATCGGCACCGGCTCGAGGACCGTGTAAGCGCGGACGAATGCCGCGCGCCCCTCCGGTAGATCCGGGAAACGAGCGGATGTGCTGGTCATGCGAGTGACCGTAGCGCGCCTGTATGGAGCGAGCGCCATCCTCGTGTCGTTCGTCTGCGGAGCCTGCCGGAAGAGAGCGTGTATCCTCGACTCATGAGCTCGCGGCTCGGATCGTTCCTGGTCTTCTCCGTCTCGTGTGTCGTGGCCGGAAGCATCGCGATCGCTTCCAGCGGGTGCGAGCAAGCGAGCGAGCCTCCGCCCGAGACGCCGCACAAGGCAGCAGGCACGCGTCCGCCGGATCGGACCGAGGTGACGATGGAGCTCAGCGATGCGAGCCCGCCGGGCGAGAAGGCGGCCCCGAGCAGCGCTCCGTCCTCTACGGCGACCGCGTCGTCGTCGGCGGCTTCCGGCTCCGAGCCATCCGAGGATCCGCACGTCGGCGGCGTGCAGTCCGATCCGGCCGTCGAGAAGGCGGTCGCTCCGGTCCGCCCGCGACTCCATGCATGTTACAAGAAAGCGCTTGCTGCCGAGCCGAACATCGGAGGCAGCGCGACGTTCGACGCGATCATCGGCAAGGACGGGAAGGTGGTGTCGGCGCGCTTCGTGAAACGCGACGGCCTGGCCGAGGACATGGTCGGTTGCCTGCTCGTCGCGGTGAAGGCGATGACCTTCGAGGGGAACAGAAAAAGTCAGATCGTCACGTTGTCGTTCGGAAGCGCGCCCGCAGCGAACGCCGACGCCGGCGCGAAGCACTAGACAGGGCAGGCAGGCAAGCCCCATCGCGTCCTCAGGTCCCCGCCGGTGACGCTTGTCGGGCGGCCCGAGGCGGGCGACCCTAGGGCCGCTCGTGCCTGATGCACGGGCCTCTTCTGCGCCGGCGCCGCTTCTCTCTTCCTTTCGACCCTTCGTAGGTCTCCGAGGACACTCTCCAGGTACAACCATGCGAAGGTCACTCCCAGCGGTTCGCCGCGTCGCCTTTCTGCTGCTGCTCGTTGCGTGCGGGTCGAGGACCGGGCTCTTCGTCGACGACGACGCCTTCTCGAGCTTCCCTGGACAGGACGCAGGACCGGACGCGCGGCGCGATGGCGGACGCGACGCGGATCTCGAAGACGTCCCTCCGCCGCTCGACGCGCGGCCTCCGCAGGACGTCGATCGGCGCGACTGCCCGGATGCAGACGCGCAGCTCGTCTACACGATCACGAGCACGTACGATCTCCAGAGCTTCAACCCGGATACGGGGCAGTTTCGGTCGATCGGACAGATCTCCTGCCCGGCGCCGGGCGGAGCCACGCCGTTCTCGATGGCCGTCGATCGAAAGGGCGTCGCGTACGTCCTCTTTACCGACGAGCGTCTCTATCGCGTGAGCACCGCGACCGGGGCCTGCATCTCGACCCCGTACGCGCCGCGTCAGGCGAACTTCGCCCTGTTCGGGATGGGCTTCGCGACGGACAGCGTGGGCCCCACCGAGACGCTCTTCATCGCCGGCGACGAGCAGTCCCGCAACGGCCGACCTCCCGGAGGTCGCGGGCTCGCGCGCATCACGCCGGGCACGTTCAAGTTGACCGCCGTGGGCGACTTCTTCCCTCGGGTCGAATCCGCAGAGCTCACCGGGACCGGTGACGGGCGCCTCTTCGCGTTCTACCGGAAGGGCACGGACACGCCGCCGTCGTACATCGGCGAGATCGATCCCGATACGGCTCAGGTCATCGGCGAGCGTCGCTTCGACACCGTCGATCAAGGACAGGGCTGGGCGTTCGCGTTCTGGGGCGGCGACTTCTACATGTTCCACGCCCCGGGCGGCTCCACGCGTGTTACGCGCTGGCGTCCGGCAGACGACTCGGTCAAGCAGGTCGCGACGACGCCGCTCCAGATCGTCGGCGCCGGCGTCTCGACCTGTGCCCCACAACAATAGCGAGAGAGAGATGGCGGGAAAGGTCACGTTCGTCGGTGCTGGCTCCGGAGATCCGAGGCTCCTCACGCTGCGCGCCGCGGATGTGCTCGACGAGGCCGACTTCGTGCTGTTCGATCCTGCCGTGCACCCCGACGTGCTCGGCCGCGTTCGGGAGGGCACGCCACGCCATCCGGTCACACCGCAGCTCGGGCCGGAGCGCGTCGGGCAGCTGCTCGCGTTGGAAGCAAAGGCCGGAAGGCACGCCGTGCGCCTGACGTGGGGCGATCCGCTGTTCTTCGGACCGGCGGACGTCGAGGCCGTCGCGGTCGCTCGTCATCGTGTTCCCATCGAGATCGTCCCCGGGATCGGACCGCTCGTATCGCTCGGCGCGTTCGCGGGCGTGCCGCTCACACGCACGACCGATGTCACGCCGAGCGTCGCGGCCCTGCGCGTCACGGACGGGCACGAGTCCCTGCACGACTGGTCGAAGCTCGCGACGGCGACCGACACGCTCGCCATCGCGTGCGATGCCGAGAGCGTCGCGGAGACGGCGCGCTCGCTCGTGTTCTATGGCCGCAAGGCGAGCGATCCCGTCACGCTGGTCGAGAACGTCTCGTTGCCGACGCAGCAGATCCGCGAGGCGACGCTCGGCGAGGTGCCGCTCCTGCCGCGCGCACGCGCTCCGCATGTCATTCTCGTCGTCGGCGCGCACGCGACGCCGATGCCCGAGCTCTCGTGGCTCGAGAAGCTGCCGCTGTTCGGCAAGCGTGTGCTCGTGACACGTGCGCGCGAGCAGGCCGGCCGCACGGCGTCGCTCCTTCGTGAGCGTGGCGCCGATCCCGTCGTCGTGCCGACCATCGAGATCAGCGCGCCCTCCGATCCCGCGCCGATGATCGAGGCCGTCGCCTCGCTCGATCGTTACGCGTGGATCGTCGTGACGAGCGCGAACGGCGTCGAGCGCCTCTGGGCCGAGGTCCGGCGGCAGGGCAGGGATGCGCGTGCGTTCGCGCGCGCGAAGATCGCCGCCATCGGGCCCGGTACCGCGGCGGCGCTCGCGCGCTGCGGGCTCAGCCCCGACCTCGTCGCGAAGGTCCACAAGGGAGAGGGGCTCGCCGAGGAGCTCCTCGTGGCGATCGGCGATGCAAAGCCGAAGGTCTTGATCGCGCGCGCCGAGGTCGCCCGCGACGTCATCCCGGACGCGCTTCGCGCCGCGGGCTGTGAGGTCGACGTCGTGCCGGTCTACAAGACGCACGCGCCGCCGCGACCGCTGCTCGAAGCGCTCGCGGCATTGCTCGAGGGAGGCGAGATCGACGTCGTCACGTTCACGTCGTCGAGCACGGTGGAGCACCTGTGTGCCGCTCTCGAGGGGCGCGCGCCTGCGCTGCTCGCCAACACCTGCGTCGCGAGCATCGGCCCGATCACGACCGAGACCGCACGGAAGAGGGGCCTCCGGGTGGACGTCACGGCGAACGAGCACACGATCCCCGGGCTCGTCTCGGCAATCGAGGCGTATTTCGACCTGTCGACCACCGGGACTCGCACCGTTGCGCGGATCTAGAGGTCGCACGTCATCGGTGGACGCGGCTCCAGCCCGGCGCCAAGTTGACATACCAGGTCCTTCCAGCGACGCTTACGCCCTCGGCGCACGCTTCGGCACATGTCTCTGAGCTCCCTCATCGTTCAGCGCGGGATCGCGTCGATCCGCGAGATCGAAGAAGCGCTGGCACGCCAGGTCCTCTACGGAGGGGACTTCGTGACCAACCTCTTCGAGGTGAGTCGTGTCGAGGAGGCCACGCTGATGCCGGTGGTCGCCGAATCGTACGGCCTTCCACCGGCACCGACCGGCGAGCTGCCGAAGGTGCCGCCGGAGGCGGCGCAGCTCGTCACGGCTGAGGTTGTCCGTGAGCGCGCGTTCGCGCCGCTCGAGGTCGGAGCTTCGCTCGTCGTTGCGGTCGCCGAGCCGCTCTCACGCGATGCCGAGCAGGAGCTGACCTTCGCGCTCGCGCTGCCGATCGAGCAGCGCATCGCTCCACTCTTCCGCATCCGCCAGGCGCTCGCGCGCGACTACGGGCTGCCGCTCGACAAGCGCACGACGCGCCTCATCACGAAGATCATCAATAAGGGCCCGAGCATCGCGAGCATTGCGCCGCCGCCGCTCGAGTCGACGGCGCATCATCGCGCTCCGCCGCGTCCGCCGAGCGTTGCGCCGCCGCCGCCCGCGCGGTCCATCGACCCTCCGCGCGCGGCTTCGACGGCGCAAGGCACGCTCGTGCGGAAAGTCGAGACGCCGGCGCTCCGTCCGATCCGGCGTCGCCGCGGACCGCTGACCGCCGAGGTCGCGCGAGCGGAGCTCGAAGCCTCCGCCGAGCGCGACGTCATCTTCGACATCCTCTTCGAGTTCGCGCGCCAGTTCTTCGACTACACGGCGCTGTTCATCGTTCACGGCGACATCGCCGAGGGACGTGATGCGTTCGGCGACGGCGCGTCGCGCGAGAAGGTCGCGCGCGTCGGCGTCCCGCTCGATCTCGCGAACATCCTCTCGCGTGCACGCGAGGCGAAGAAGATCCTCCGCGCGAAGCCGTCGAACGAGGGGCTCGATCCCGTCCTCATGAACGATCTCGCGCGCGACGGCGGGACCGAGTGCGCCGTCTTCCCGATCATCGTCCGCACACGCGTCGTCGCGCTTCTCTTCGGCGACGGGGGCCCGTCGGGCATCGACGACGTCGGCGTCCGCCAGGTCGAGGAGCTCGTCGCATCCGCATCCGGCGCCTTCGAGCGCGTCATCATGCGGCGCAAGCTGAAGGGCTCGGATGTCGCCGAAGGCGGAGCCATCGCCGCCAAGAAGAAGGCCGCGCCGAGTGTTCCTCCGCCCGCGACGCAGGTCTCCGCGCCGCCTGTTCCGTCGATCAGGAACGTTCGGCCTGCCGTCGAAGAGCTTGCTCCGCCGATCCGTGACCTGATGGCGGAGCCCATGTCGCGCGTCGCGACCACGCTCCGCGAGCCCACCGCCACGGCGAAGTCGGTGATGCCGGCAGACCCGAGCTCCGTCCGGAGCGATCGCCCTCCGCCGTCGAACCTCCTCGCCGTGAGGCGTCCGAGCGGGCGACCGATCCCGCGGGAAGAGCCCGACTCGGGCAAGGGCAGCGTTCTCGCGGCGCTCGCGGCAACCGCATCGTCGTCGGTCGCGCCACCGACATCGGCATCGGTCGCGCCATCGGCGTCGGCATCGGTGCCGCCGTCGTCGCCGCCTCCGCGTACGCCATCGGGACGTCCGACGACCAGGTCGCAAGCGCTGAAGCGTGCCGAAGCTCCGCGTCTCGAGTTCGGCACGCCGTCGATCCCGAGCGTGATCGCGGAAGGCGCGTCGTGGGGGTTCACGCCTCCGGCACCGGACGCCGTCGTCGAGCGGCAGCTCACGTGGGACCGTGACGGCTCGACCTCGGGCGTCGGCGGAAGAGGGGAGGGCACGAAGCCCGCGAGCGCGTCGCTCGGCGAGATCCCGTATTCGCCGCGCGCCGAGTCTCCACCGCCGATGCGGGCTGCGCCGATCACCGATCTGTCGCCGCAGCCGATCGGACCCATCGGGCCCATCGCTTCATTCGGAACGATCGACGCTTCGCCCGCTGCGCCCGAGGTGCGCGTGCAGCCGTTCGCGAACCAGATCACGCTCGACGACTCCATCGACGCATCCTCGACGCCCGGCCCGACGCCCGCAGTTCCGACGCTGGTCGCCGGTTCGCCGCTTCTTCCGATGCTCGAGGCGAAGGTCGACGAGAACCCGAAGCCCGTGACGCCGCTCGTCGTCGTCACGCCCGATCGGGACATGAAGCCGATTGCGCTCGACTCCGTCACCGATCCCGATGCGACTCCGGTCGCGCCGCCGGTGTTCGATCCGGATCTGCAGCCAACGCCGATCGCGGCGCCTGTCGCCGAGATCCCGGGCGTGCGCATTCCGAACGATCCGATCCTCTCGCTCGCGCAGCGAAAAGGCATGCCGCCGGTGCTCCCGGCGCTGCCCGAGTCGAAGTCGATGCCGATGTCGGAGCAGCAAATCAGCGTGCCCGCACACCGGCCGCCGTCGTCGCGGAGCGATCACTCGCGGATCCTCCCGAGCGTCATCGTCGATGTCTCGAGCGAATACGTGTCGCTCGTCGAGCGCGTGCTCGCCGGCCCGGACGAAGAGGCCGAGACGACGCTCCTCCGTGCGGGCGGCTACGCGATGCCGGCGATCATGGCGAGCTTCCCTGGTCCGATCGCGCTCGAGCCCGAGCGCCTCGTCAGCGGCAAGCTCCCTCGCGTGGCGGACTGCGGTCCCGTCATCCGGCTCATCGCGAGCCAGCGCCGGACGGCGCTCCCGTTCGTCCTCACGCACGTCGAGGGCGCCGACGCCGACGCACGCTTCTGGGCGACGTACCTCCTCACGGAGCTCGTCTATCCGGACGCGATCGACGCCGCGATCGCGCGCAACTTCGACGAGGACGCCCGCGTGCGCCGCGCGGCGCGTGCAGCTTGTCGGGCGCTCTCGGAGGCGCATCCCCAGCCCGTCGTCGAACGCCTCGGCGAGATCGCGACGTCGCAGTCGCTCGCTCGCCGCCTTCACGCGATCGAGGCGCTCGGCGAGACGCGCGAGCCGCTCGCGGTTCCCGTCCTCCTGCCGCTGCTCGAGGACGGCGCCGACCAGATCGTGAAGGCAACGCGTGCGGCGCTCGTCACGATCACGCAGCAGGACTTCGGCCGCGACGCGCAAAAGTGGCTCGAGTGGTGGCGCGACAACCGCCAACGCCATCGGCTCGAGTGGCTGATCGATTCACTGATGCACGATCAGCGCGCGCTCCGCGGCTCGGCGAGCGAGGAGCTGCGTACGATCACGAAGGAGTACTTCGCCTATTACGACGATCTCCCGAAGCGCGAGCGCGAACGCGCGCAGGCGCGCTACCGCGAGTGGTGGGAGACCATCGGGCGCGTGCGCTTCAGCCGAGCGTCGACGCGCGGCGCGTGATCGCCCTTCGCGGGGCGTCTCCTCGGCGACACCAGGGCGAAACAGCTGGTCGAGGGATTGTTTCCTCGTTGAGTGAGCTAGGAAACAAGCCGCGACCTCCGCGGCCCGCCGACTTGTTCCTCGTTGAGTGAACAAGGAAACAGGCCACGACCCCAGGGCCCTCCGCCGCCGACTTGTTTCCTTGTTGACTGAACAAGGAAACAAGCCGCGACCGCCGCGTGCCGACCGATCCTTCTACTCCCCTGCGGAGAGCCGGGCGCGCCAGTCGGACGGCAGATCGAGGAAGCCGTCGTTGTAGAGCATGTCGTAGACGGCATCGCAGATGACGTCGCAGAGCTCGCTGAAGATCGCAGGGTCGGCGACGAGGCGGAGCGTCTCTTCGCGGAACTGGCCAGCCGTGTTGCGGACGCGCTTCAGCATCTCGTCCTCGGTGAACGGGACGAGGCGCTGGAGGAACTTTCGCTCGAAGGCCTGACGGAAGAGCGGGAACGCGCTCGCGCTGATCTTGTAGTTCGCCGTCGTCTTCGCCTCGGCGAGGCGCGCTTCCTTCACGACCTCCCACGAGAGCTCGCCGAGCTGCGGCGGGAGCTCCTGGGTGAAGAACTGCGTGAGCACTTCGTTCAGGTACTTCACGAGCACGTTCAGCTCGGGCGTCGTCCGCGAGAGGAAGTCGTTGCGAAGGTTCTTCACCATCGCCAAGTACAGCTCCTGCGCGCGGGCCTTCGCCTTCGGGTCGATGTACTGGAACGACTCGAGCTGCGCGAGGACCTGCGGCTCCATCTTGTTCAGCGCGTGGAAGAGCGCCTGGTCGGAAAACCGCATCGCCTTCACTTCATCGTTCGACCCGCGGATCTTGTCCGCGAGCTCGCTCTCGAAGAAGAGGCGCGCGAAGCGCTTTGCGACCTCGCCGAGCTTTCGCTCGATCAGCGTCGCGAGCTTTCCCTGGCGGAAGACGCGCCCGAGCATCTCCTTCAGGTTCTGAATGAGCTCGATCTCGACCTGCGCGCGGTCGATGTTCGGCCCTGGCCTGCTCGATGGTCCGCCGCGCTTCGCCTCGGCCTGGAGCTTCTGGAGATCCGCGATCACCTGGGCCGTCACAGCGTCGAGCTCCGCGTTCGTCGCGAGATCGGCCTTGTAGTGGACGACCTTCGCCTCGAGCTGCTCGTCGCGGAGCTGGAGCGCGGCGTTCGCCAGCGACATCTTCGCGGCGGTCGACATGAACCCTTCGGGCGTAGGGATGGGCGCGATGCCTGGCTTCGCAGGCAACGGCGGCGGCTTCGGCGGCGGCGGGCGCGGGGGCTTGCCGCGGTTGTCCTCAGCGTCGGACATCCGGCGATGATACACCCCTGTCGAGAGCGGCGACGCTCGATCCGCTCGCGTGTCGATGCGTCAGTCCGACGCGCGCGTCAGCCAGCTCACCGGGTCGAGCTCGGTGCGGCTCTCGTCGACGGGCGTATCGGGCCTCCCGTCGCCGTAGCGGTTCTTGAATCGCACGCGCGCCGAGTACGCGAAGAGGTCCTCCTGGATCCCGAGGCGGAGTCGCTCCTGCTGCTCGCGCCAGTAGGCCGGGTCGGCGAGCTCGCCGTGGAGCTCGAGGAACACGTCGCGCGGAGGTCCGGGCGGGAAGAGGAACGTCGGGAACTGTTCCGGGAAGACGTCGCCCTTCTCGACGTTGAACCAAGCCTCCGAGGCCATCTCCTCGCTGTCGTCGCGCGCCTTCGGCAGCGTGCGGAAGCGGCAGTCGGTGAGCTCGCAGAGCTCGTCGTAGTCGTAGAAGACGACGCGCCCGTAGCGCGTGAGGCCGAAGTTCTTCAGCAAGAGGTCGCCGGCGAAGATGTTCGCGCCGGCGAGCTCCTTGAGCGCGCGGCCGTATTCGTCGATCGCCGCGCGCTGCCTCGCGCCGTCGGCGTCGCGGAGATAGACATCGAGCGGGACGAGCCGACGCTCGATGTACAGGTGGTGGATGACGAGCTGATCGCCGTCGCGCTCGAGGAGCGACGGCGCGAGCTTCTCGAGCTCCTCGACGAGCGCCGCGTCGAGCCGATCCATCGGGAAGTTCACGTGCGCGTATTCGAGCGTGTCGCTCATCCGTCCGACGCGGTCGGCGAGCTTCACGAACTTGTACCGCTCCTCGACGGTCTTCCGGTCGGTGTCCTTCGGCGGCGCGAACCAGTCGCGGATGATCTTGAAGACGTAAGGGAACGACGGCAGCGTGAAGACGACCATGACCATGCCCTTCGTTCCCTCGGCGAGGACGAAGGTGTCGGTCGAGTGCCGGAGGTGGTGCTCGAGGTCGCGGAAGAAGAGCGTCTTGCCCTGCTTTCCGAGGCCGACCATCGTGTAGAGCTCCGCGCGCGACTTGCTCGGCACGACCGTCTGGAGGAAGTCGACGTACGCGGCCGGCACCTCCATGTCGACGAAGAAGTACGCGCGCCCGAGGCTGAAGAGCCGCCCGATGTTCTTGCGTTCGACGAGGATCGTGTCGACGTACACCTTGCCGTTTTCGTCCTGGAGCAACGGAATGACGAACGGCGTGACGCTCGACCCGTTGACGACGCGGCCCACCGCGTACGCGCCCTTGTTCCGGAAGAACAGCGAGCGGAGCACGTGCACCTGGAAGTTCGGCCGCCGGTCCCATCCTTCGGGGAAGCGCTCGCTGATCGCGTAGCCGATGTACTCGATGTCGCGATCGAGATCGGCGAAGGGCAGGTTCATCCCGAACGCCTCGATGGCCTCGCGGAACGTCTGCCGGAGGTCCGTTCCCGGCGGGTAGTAACAGCGGTACGTCGGCTCGGCGCCCTCGAGGTGCTCGGTCGAGACCGCGGGCCGACGGAAGATGTAGTCGTTCCTGTAGTAGCGCCGGTCGAGCACGCGCCGCGCGACCGAGTTGAAGAACGTCTCTGCGCACTCGGGCTGGTGGTGCTCGTGGAGCATGCCGATGAAGGCCTGCTTGATGGCGGGCCAGAGAGCTTCTTCGATAACTGCTCCCTGAAGCGCGGTGTGCACGGCCTCGACGCCCTCGCGCACGCGCTGATCGTACATGTCGATGCGCGCGCGGCTCGCCTCGCGGACGCTGGCCCAGTCGGCGCGCTCCCAGCGCTCCTTCGCGCGGGCGCTCGTGGCGCGGAAGAGCCGGTAGTGGCGGTCGAAGCCGTCGAGGATCGTGCGCGCGATCGAGGCCGCGTCGGGCATCGAGCCAACTCTACCGCGACGAACCGCGAGCGGCTGAGATAGCTCGACGCGGCCTCTTCGGCAGCGTGTCTCAGCGCTCCGCGACGAAAGAGATCACTTTGCGAAGATGAGGTGTTGACCAGAGTCGCGACGCGTTCTATCTATCGCCTCGTTCCGCAACGGCGGACGTGACGCGCGGTGGAGCAGCCTGGTAGCTCGTCGGGCTCATAACCCGAAGGTCGTAGGTTCAAATCCTACCCGCGCAACGAAGTGAGGACGCGAGGTTAGCCAGCAAGGCGGACCTCGCGTTTTCTGTTTGTGCGCCCAGCATGGGCGCTGTCTCGCTGGTGAAAGTCCAGCCGAGAGGAGGTCATCCCGACCGAAGCGAACCGCAACTGCGCGAGGGTGACCGAGCGTGGGAAGGAAGCGGGGAGCGAAACCGCGGGGCGACGAACAGAAACCGGGTACGAGGCGTCGGCGAGCGGGGCGAGCGAGCAAACGATCGCGAAGCTCTGATGACCAAGGCTCAGACGACGTAAACCCGGCGCTCGCGCGGTGAAGGACAGCGTTCTTACCTGGGGAGATCTCGCCTCATGCCTGAAAGGGCGACGTGCGTTTTCAATGCGAACCAAGCGTGGAGCGAGAAGTCAGCCGAGGTCGTAGTAACGAGCGCGAAGCCGAGACGGGCTGAAACCCTACCCTCGGAAGCCTCAGCGACGTGAAGGACCGAACGGCGAGGAGAGCGAAACGCACGTGGGTCTCGAGAGCGGAAGGCGCCAGATGTCCGGGCAACCGGAGCTGCCGTTGGCGGGTAGGGGTGAAGCCCCGAGAGGAAAACGGAGCGGCGAAACGCGATCGGCGGCGCACGGAAACGAGCGCTCAGGAAACGCCGACGAGAAGCTGTTGGAGCTCGTCGTCGAAAGCAGCAACGTCGAAGCCGCGCTTCGACGGGTGAAGAAGAACAAGGGCAGCCCCGGCATCGACGGGATGACGGTGGAAGAGCTGCCGATGTACCTGGCCACGCACTGGTCGCGAGTGCGCGAGGAAATCCTCGCCGGGCGCTACCAGCCGCAGCCTGTGCGCCGGCATGCGATTCCAAAGAAGGGTGGCGGTGTCCGCGAGCTCGGGATCCCTACCGCCCTCGACCGGCTCATCCAGCAGTGCGTGCTTCAAGTACTGCAGCCGCGACTCGATCCGAGCTTCTCGCAGCACAGCTACGGTTTCCGGCCTGGAAAGAGCGCGCACGACGCCGTGCGTGTCGCGCAGCGCTACATCCAGGAAGGGCGCCGCTGGGTGGTGGACGTGGACCTCGAAGCCTTCTTCGACCGCGTGAACCACGACGTGCTGATGAGCAGACTCGCGAAGCGCATCGCGGACCGCCGTGTGCTCGGGCTCATCCGACGCTACCTCAATGCCGGCATCATGGCATCCGGGGTCGTGATGGATCGGCACGAGGGAACGCCGCAAGGCGGCCCCCTCTCGCCGTTGCTTGCGAACGTGCTCCTCGACGAAGTCGACAAGGAGCTGGAGAAACGCGGACACGCCTTCGCGCGCTACGCCGATGACTGCAACGTCTACGTGCGGTCGAAGCGAGCGGGCGAACGCGTGATGGCGGCGCTACGGCGCCTCTTCGCGAATCTTCGGCTACGCGTCAACGAATCGAAGAGCGCCGTGGCGCGCCCACAGGACCGCAAATTCCTCGGGTACAGCTTCTGGTACGCCAAAGGAAAACAGGTCAAACGGCGCGTCGCACCCAAGGCCCTCGTTGCGATGAAGGACCGCGTCCGCGACATCACGAAGCGGAGCGGAGGACGGAGTGTCACGTCGATCGTCGAAGAGCTGCGCGGGTATCTGGTCGGCTGGAAGAACTACTTCAAGCTGGCGGACACGCCGCGCGTCCTCAGCGACCTCGACGAATGGATCCGTCATCGCCTGCGCGCAATCCACCTGAAACAGTGGAAGCGGGGAACGACGATCTATCGAGAACTCGTCCGGCGCGGCATGCGTCCGGATGGAGCGCAGAAGGTCGCCGCGAACGGCCGCCGCTGGTGGAAGAACTCGAGCATGGCGATCAACATTGCCTTCCCCGTCCGCTACTTCGACAGCCTCGGCCTGCCTAGGCTTGCTGCCACCTCAACTCGCTGAACCGCCGGATGCGGACCCGCACGTCCGGTGGTGTGGGAGGGAACTGACGGGGAAAAGCCCGTCAGTCCCTACCCGATTGGGGCCACGGTGGGGCCAACGACCGTTCGGAGCATGAGCCGCTCTGCAACAGCGACGGTCGTGGTTGCAGGAGTTACGAAGCCAGCCCTCCGGCATGGAGAGGCGCATGGCGACGCCGATCTGGGTCGATCTCGCGGTGGGCGCTACGTCCAAGCACGACGAAACGGCGATCTTCACGATCGCGCTTCTTCCGGATGGTCGCCGACGGCTCCTCGCCATCGATGCTGGGCATTGGACGGCTCCCGAGATCCTCATGCGCATTCGCTCGACACAGGAGCGATATCGCAGCGTGGTGAGGGTCGAGAGTCACGGGACCGAAGCGTACCTCGCGCAGTTGCTCAAGGCGGAGGGGATTCGCGTCGAGGCCTACACAACGACCGCGCGGAACAAGTTCGATCCCTGCTACGGCATCGAGTCGCTTGCAGTTGAACTCGAACGCGGAGAGTGCGTCGTGCCCGACGCTCCTGCCACCAGAATTGGGGCGCGCGAGCTGCTTTCGTACACGCCATCGGGTCATCCAGGCGATCGGCTGATGGCATGCTGGCTCGCACGCGAGGCAGCTCGCGGAGCCGAAGACGGACCACTCGAAATCGTCTCTGCGGACTTCGTTTTCGACCCTTGGGGTTCGCAACGAGGAGGACGATGTCTACGACGACGGATTGTGGGGCCTCGGCGGTCGGAACGCTGGTCGACCTCGCCGGGTCGACGAGCTCCAGTCAACAAGGCGAGTCTCCACGCTGGCGACGACGCAAGAAGCGAGGCCACGGCGGAGCAAGCAGTTCGTGCTGCGATGAGCCTCAGGCGCGCCCTGATGCTCAGCAATGGCTGACGGCCACGACTGGATTCGGATACCCTCTGTGCGCCGAATGCCAGCTCCCGTTCTCCTTCTACATCTCTCGGACATCCACTTCTGGCGATGGCGTCTCGACGACAGTACGTACGACGTCGACACCGACCTTCGCCGGCAGCTGGAGCGCGATGCCGAAGCTCTGCGCAATCGCCTCGGACCCTTCACGGGCATCGTCGTCACGGGCGACATCGCTTACAGCGCCGACCCGCGCGAGTACAAGGCGGCCGAGGACTGGTTGAAGGAGCTCTGCGCGCGAATCGGGTGCGAAGAGCAAGCCGTCTGGACGGTGCCTGGGAATCACGATGTCTCGCGGAAGGTGATCGACGAGAGCCCGATGACGGCCATGGCCCAGCAGCAGCTTCGCAAAGACGCCGGATCGCTCCCAAAGCTGCTCGCCGACCCGATCGGCCAAAACGCTCTGTTTACAGCGATTGAGAACTACAACGAGTTCGCGGGCAAGTTTGAGTGCCACTTCGGACCGAAAAGACTCGTGTGGCACGACGAGCTTGAGCTGAATGACGGGTCGAAACTGCGGCTGGCGGGGCTCAACTCCACGCTTGCATCGTGGAAGGGAGACGACGCGAACAACAAGGGACTGGTGCTCTGCGACATAGCCCATTGCATGCCCGAGGAGAACGGCGTCGCCTACCTCACGCTCTGCCATCACCCGCCGGAGTGGCTCATCGACCTCGACGCGACAGACGACCTGCTCACCAACCGTGCGCACGTGCAACTGTTCGGGCACAAGCACAGGCAGCGTGTTCGGCAGATCGGGAAGATGCTGCGGATCACTGCAGGAGCCGTTCACCCAGATCGGGGTGAACGCGAGTGGACTCCTGGATACAACGTGCTCTCCATCTCGGTCGACGGCACGAACGCCGCTCGCGTGCTAAGCGTGTCGCTCTTTTCGAGGGTCTGGAATCAGAGCGGGATGCGTTTTGTTGCGGACACGGCTGGGTGCGGCAAGGAAGAGTGCGTCCATACCGTCCCCCTCGATCCATGGGACGGGCCCGCCTCGCGAAATGTGTCCACGGCGCCGTCAGCGGGGCCCGCCGCCGACGACGAGAAGAAGAAGGAGAGCGGCAACGCCGTCTCACCAAAGGGACCGAGCATGGATCCAAGTCGCCGGCTCACCTACCGCTTCCTGACGCTTCCGCACCCGCAACGTATGACCATCGCGGTGAAGCTCGCGCTCGTCGCGGATGACGATGCTGGCCTAACCGATCGCGAGTTGTTTGCGCGCATCTTCAGTCGGGCGCGTGAAAGGACACAGCTTGCAGCGCTGTGGGCAGCAGTAGAAGAGCAGCACGGACAGCCCAACTCAGCCCCGAATCCGTTCGCTGGGCGATAGGAGAATGCGTCGTGGATCCCTCGTTTCCGGACTGGTTTGCACTCGTCGCTCTGAAGCCATCGTCTGACCTTCTAGCCAAGCGTTGGACCGCTGTGGAGACGCTCGCCGCCACCGAGACGCGGGCGGGTCTCCTGTCGCTGGTGAGGGCTGCGAGAGGAAGCAGCGGAGACACAGCGGCTGCTGTGAAGGCCGTGCGGGACGCGGACGAATCGTTCCAGGTGCACAACTCCGATGCGGAGCTTCGTGTGCTTTCGACTGTTGCCATCGCAGAGATCATGAAAACGCCGAGCTGTGAGGCGGATTTCGTCGCCCTTGCGGTCGTTTGTGCTGCGTTCTCGACAGCGGGCCCTGATGCACTCGCACAAAGGGCTGCGGAGGTCGGGAGGGCGTACCTCGCACATGAAGGGGCACGGGTTCGGGCGGTGACATCGATCTCCGGCTCGAAGGTTGAGGACTTTGAGAGTGCTGCCTCGGCCTTTTCGGCGGCCGCGCCCACAGATGTTGAGGGGCTCAAGGCGAAGACTTCGGCACTCATCGGGGATGTCACCAAGATCCATGCGGAAGCTATCGCGGCGCTTCATTCGGCGATGAAGGCGATGCGTGAGGAGTCCGACATGCTGTGGTGGTCGTTCGCGGGATACAGCAGCGACCTCGACAGGCCGCTTCGTGACGTCGGACTCGCGCCGAGCTGCTTGATCGCGGCAAAGGAGTTGGCCGACCTTACGCGACTGTTGCCTGGCCCGCGGTCGGCAGTGGCGCTTCTCGATCGGACGCTCGCGCAGATCGATGGTTCTACCGCAAGGCTCGCGCTCGCCGACGCAGTGAACGCGGTCGATCGCGCTTGGCGAACCGCGTGGACGAAGGCTTACGCGGTCTCCGAGCTTCGCGAGCTGGCTCCCGTGATGTACGCAACGACGCGCTCTCTCGAGACCGACAGCCCCACCGACTGGATCTCGGCCTTTGCAAAGGGCACCGGTATCAAGGATGCGGCGGCGCCGCCGCCGGCGCTGGCCTTGCAGGCGTACAACGAGAACCTGCTCGTGCGCGCACTTGCTACGATCAACGCATAGCCATGGCCGCCTGTCGCCTTAGTGGTTGCCACGTCGCGAAGACGGGCGAGTGCATGGAGGGCATCAAGGATCTCGCTAGGTGCCCCAACCACCTTGCGGATGGCGAAGCCGGAGCGCCTGACGTCGGCGTTGAGAGGCTTGCTTCCCCGAAACTCGATGTTGTTCGGTTGCCTCGCGCCACGGCGATGAGCGTGGAAGCGACCTACGCCGTGACACGCTCGTCCTTCGCGCGGGTCGTCGTATTCGCAGGGGAACAGCGCAGCGGAAAGACGACGCTCCTCTCCAGCATCTACGAGGCGTTTCAAGGTGGTCCGATGGGCAGCCTCGCCTTTGCGGGGTCTCAGACGCTTCACGGTTTCGAGCTGCGATGTCACCTCTCGCGATACAAGTCGGGCCTCGACGTCGCGGACACGGACCGCACCAAACCAGGCGAGGGCTTTCAGTTCCTGCATCTCGGACTGCGCGAGATGAACGATGATTCGCGAACGGAGCTACTCCTCGGAGACATGTCCGGCGAGCTATACAAGGCTGCGCGCGATTCTTCAGACGAGTGCCTCAAATACAAGTTCATCGGATTGGCGCACGAATTCGTCGTGCTGCTCGACGGTCGGAAGGTCGCCAACAGTGAACACGCCGAGGCGTACGCACATGCGACCTCGCTCGTGCGCGCGCTTGTTGATACGGACATCCTTGGGTCTCGATCGCGCGTGACGATGCTCACAACGAAGTGGGACCTCTTGCGCGAAAAGGGGAAGGACCACGAGTGCGCCCGCCTGGACGAGCTAGAGCAACACTTCAAGGAGACCTTCGGGCCGATGCTCGGCGAGGTACTCTGCGCGCGCGTTGCGGTTCGACCCGAGCGCGGCGATGCAGAGGGGCTCGAAGCGCTCGTGCGTGATTGGATCGCGCGGTCGGAACTGCATGTCCCGCGGCCGCGGCCGGTTGCCGAGGTGCCCGCACTACGTCCATTCGATCGCTACGCAGGCATCCGCCGTGCGACGAGCCCGTGGAGCGGAGAATGGTAGGAAGGCGCTATCTCCTGATCGGACTCCCAGAGTCGGGAAAGACGACGTTCATCGGCGCGCTCTGGCATGTCGTCCAGGCGAATGAGGTGGCCTCAGCACTGAAGCTCCATCGCCTCGTGGGCGATCGCACCTACCTGAATGCGCTTCGCGATGCGTGGGCGCAGTGCGCACCGATGCCGCGCACCTCCCAACAGGGCGATACGATGGTGCGGATGCTGCTTGCCGACGCCGCGAAGAACGTCCATGAACTTTGGCTCCCCGACATGGCTGGCGAGACGTTCAGGGCCCACTGGGCGAACCGCGAATGGGACGCGAGCTATGACAGCCTGATCGAACAGGCCGAAGGGGCTCTTATCTTCATTCGTGGTGGACGCGTCGACGAGCCATTGAGCCTGGTCGGTGGCAACTGGCTGGCGGAGAAAATCGCCGATGCCTCCTCTCAGGCTGGCGATGCCGAGGTGGAGCGTGACGCGACAGAGGCCGTAACCAGCGCAGTGCCTGAAGCAGAGGGCATGAAGGCCGCGACTGGTGTTCCCGTACCATGGGACGCGAACGAGTCGCCCACGCAGGCTCAGCTCGTTGACCTCCTCCAGCTCCTTATGTGGCGGCGACCGACGGTCCGCTGGCGGATCGCGATAGTCATGTCGGCCTGGGACGAGGTGCGCGACTTGGATCGAACGCCTGAGCAGTGCTGCGCAGAGCGTGTTCCGCTGCTGGCACAGTTCCTCCGCTCCAATGAGCGACGGCTGAACATCCGGTACTACGGCGTCAGCGCCCAGGGGGGGGCGATCCCTCGCGACAACAAGCGCCTGCTCTCCCTGACACATCCTTCACGGCGCATCGAAGTGGTGTGCAGCCACGCGCCCCCGACGAATGACATCACCTTGCCGCTCCGCGAGCTGGCGGGTGACGAGGGCTGAGATGGGCGGTCAATCGCTGCGCGTTCACCAGATGGTGCACGGCTATCGCGCGGGCCATCAGCTCCTCCAGATGTCGCGGGCTGTCCCCACGGAGGTCCAACGCGCGATGCTGGTGCAGAGCGATCTGTCCGGTCCGTCGCTCGTCCCAGGGTTCGAGCAGTATCTGACCGGATATCCACTCGACGAGATCGGAGCCTATGTTCTTGCAAGGACGTGGTACGCGCCCGAGATGGATCGACCCGGTTGCGTCTGGACGCATTCACTCCTGATCGACTATCCGGACCTTGCGCGCTTCGACGAGCTGTCTTCGCTTGTTGGGTACTTTCGCCGTCCGACACTCGACGTTGTTGGAAAACCTTCGCTGCCTACGCTTTCGGTGACTGGCGAGGTACACCCCCTATCAGCACGCGATCTCTCGCTCGCGATTCGCATCTCCGGGGCGCTGTACGGGGCGCCCGAATCTTCCGTGGTGCTGTTCCGCCGAGATGCCGCAGAGCTGGAGCCGATCGTTCTCTGGATCTGGTCGCAGCAATGGCCACGACTCCGTCGGAGCTTTCGATTTTGTACGGGGGCGCTGTCGACACGTGTTCATCAGACGGTCGCATTCGACCTCGCCGTGGCGCCGACCGCACTTCGTGGAGCAGTAAGGCGAGATGCGCCGAGCGCCCTTGTCCCCGATGAGGTCGAATCAAGCGCGGACGCCGAATGGTTGCGTATCGCAGAGCTGGGCATGACGCTTGGCGGTGCCTCGTTCCGCGAGTTCCTGTGGTCATACGGTGCCGACGTCGTGCATCCACGCCGGGCGTGGCGTGGGCTCGTTGAGGCGTTCAGGTGGACGCATCCAGAAGCGGCTGCAGCGATGCCACTTGCTGCGGAAGTGGTGGAGAGACTCGCCGAGCGTTTCCCGACGCGCGAGGATGGCCGGCGCCTCAAGATCGATCTTCTCGGTGATTCGGGGGAGCGCCTCTTCGCCACCAAGGACGTGTTGAGCGCCCTCGCGACTAGCACTGCGTCAGAGGCGTTCGATGCGGAAGCGATTGGGGTCCAAAGACGTGCTCGCGAGCTTTGGCAGCACGACCGCGACGCCGCGTCATCTCTCCTGCGCGAACTAATCGACGGGCCACTCAACCCGCTCGGTGCCGAGATGCTGTCGGCTCTGTGCGATGCGGTTGGGCCGGCGGTCGCCATCGAACTGGAACGAATGCACCGAGGGGTGTTGCCGTTGCTCGTAGCGCGCAGCCCTCAACTTGCTCGCTCGCCTGCCCTCTGGCGCGGTTCGCGCGACGCTCAGCGTGAGCTTGTCGAGGTTCTGTCGCAAGCTGGAACGGACGCACTTCGAGGGGCCATTGGAGCCATGATCGAGGCTGGTGCGAACGACGTCGGACTCGACGTTGCGCGCATCTTGGGTGACGCCGCCGTGTCCGCGATACTTCAGGCCCTCAGTCAGAGCGACGCCGCGATGCACGGAATGATCGGCGATCGTTGGCGCCAGGTCCTCAGCCAATCACCCAGCGAGGTGATCGACTGGGTCCAGGAGACATCGGCGACACCGGCGCGACTCGCCCTCGCGGTTTCAGTTCTGGATCCGCTCGACGAGACTGTTCGTCGCGTACCTGTACGCGTTTGGCTCCGAATCGCGAGTGGAACGCTCGACACGTTAAGAGATGAGACGCGGACCCGAGCATCGGCGTTTCTGTTGTCGATCGCTTTCGCGTCGACCGAGTTGGAGGCCAGTGCCCTGAGCACGATGACATTCGACAACGTCTACGCCGCGGCTCGCCGGTCTTGGATTTCAAGCAGCGTCTGGCGCTGGCTCGAGCCGCAGCTACCGCATGCGCGGTATTACCGAAACTGGGATTGGTGCGAGAGGCTCAGTCTCGGGCTTTTTGAGCGCTTCCAGAGGCATGGGTGGCCGCTCCAGGAGTTCCTCAGTGCAGCACGCGATTCTGAAGCGCTTGAACAAGCGCTAGGCATGTCCGAGCGCCTCGCCGGTGGTAGCGACTTCGTTGCTCTCCTGCGCGCTGCCGCTGCGCACGGCGACGTCAGAGTGACCGTTGCTCAGCAGAGGGTCCTTCGCAAGTGGGAGTGAGACTCGCTTGCCTCAGCGCTGGCGTACCGGCCGTCTGGTCGACGGCGTTGACCTCTGTGCGGCGTCGCGATTGACTCGCTGGCGCTCCGGAAGCGTGGCCGCAACTGTCGTGCTTGCTCCGTTTTGAGCTCGATGCATCGCGCGAAGTATTCGAGCGCCTCGGCGCTTCGTATCCGTTCAGCGGTGAACACGGTTGGCCGCCCGAGCGTCGGAGCCGCATCGGTGTGAGCTGCTGCGGCATCTTGGGCAGCGCTGACGTGCGAGAGCGGGCTCGCACTCGTCTCTCGTCGATGGCGGACTTTCCCTCTTCCACCACGCTGGCTCGGGGGTCTGTTCCGCGACGACCGAAGTTGCTTGCCCCACTTTCTGCCTTACGGCGCCAGAAGTTTGGCAGCCATCGAGAGGATGTCATGCCACGGTTGAACTAGTGCGATCCCGTCGATCTCATCGAGCACGCCATTGGCGCACACCACTCGAGGGCACCCGAAACGCCGCAACCAGGCCACAACGGTCTTCCATGTCACGAATTGGTCGGCAAACGTTTCCCAGGGGTCACTCACGGCGTTGTTCGCTGCCGCGATAGCCGTCGCGAGCCCCTGAAGGTGGAATGCGTGAGCAGGTCGGAACGCACTCGCCCATTTGTGCACGAGTTCATCAAGGACGGGCTGGATGGGAGGAACGTTGAACTCGCCGGCGAAGAAGCTGTCCTTGCGTAGATAGTCGAGGAGCACGTCGAGACTCGGATACCGCAAGCCCTCCGCGCGCTCGATGATGCGTGCCATCGCCAAGCCGGGGTGGCGGCACCCGAGCGCGAGTTGACAGAGGACTATCGTCCACTTCGCAGCGACGCCGGCTGCGCCGCGGTGTGCGAAATGATCATGAACGCAAGTATAGAGGATGTCGCCGAGCGGCTCAGATCTAAGGTCGTCAACCGGCTTGACGCTCGCCGCAAGGTCCGGTTGGGCGTTGTTTACGATGAGATAGTTGCGCTGGACCTGTCGCGCCATGTTCTCGAACAAGAGACGGTCGGTGATCGGGACCGCTAAGAACGGGTGTCCGTCGCGCAGATCGACGATGTGCGGAAAGTCCTGTACTGCACGACTGCTGGCGCGACCGTGGCCGGTGAGCTGGCGGCGAATGACGGACGTAGGCACCGGGCCACAAGGCACAAGGTTCAATCTCAGAGCGAAATCCAGATCGAGTTGCAGATTTTCGAACTGCTTCGCGGCTTGAGTTCTTTCAAGGCGCCACTTCTGGGCGCTTTCGAGGGTCTCGTACAGGTCGAGTTGATGCTCGAATCGGACGGGTTCCTTGCCATCGAGCGACGCGCCGGCGTAAACGGCGAGCCGTATCGTCTCGAGCAGAATGATTCGGCCGATCGTTGAAGTCAGAAACTGAACGTAGTGGACGTACTCGTGGACGAACGCGGCTTGGCAGACGCTGTCGCGCAGGAGGTCTTCCTTCGAAAATGGGACGTCGATGCTCCATGTCGTGCGGTCAAACGAAGCTCCGGGCATGCTTGTCGATACTATCCACCCGATAGGGGAGGTGGTGAAGCGGTCTCGCTTGTCGAGAGACACGGCGTAGCATTCCGCGAAGACTTCGCTCGCCTCGCGAGCGAGGCGAGCTACCTCTACCAGCAGAAGCTCGCGACGATCGACCGGTTCGGTCGCGTCACGTATCAGCCGGACGCCCAGTTGATCGCGCCGCGGAGCTTTCCCGCGCCGAAGGTGGGCACCGTAGACGAGGAGACCATGCAGCGGTTCCTCGACGGTCGCGTGCTGACGCCCGACGCGGTGAGCGTCAAGGTTGTTGTCGCGTGCACGCTCATGCAGCGTGCGCAGCAGGCGTCGGCTGCTCAGGGTTGAGCACGACGGCCCCAATCGGAGTCCAGTTGTGCGTGGTCTTGGACCAGCGCTCGGATTCAATGCGCCGAGCGCGCTTGTAGACCCCGTCACGACGCCGAAAAACATACCGTCGCGACACCGTGCGTCTGCTCTATTTCGTGTACCGCATTCGCCCTTGGATCGAGTCAGGTCTTGTGACGTTGGTTGGCGATCCGATGATCTACGACTCAGGGTTCCGCGCACACTCGATTGATCGACCGAGAGAGTTTGGATGTTCTTCAGCGCGTGATGCTCATGACGCCTGAAAGCATCCACCTCAACTCGTTCATGTACGAGTCGATTCTCGACATGTCGGACGCCCACCTCCGCAGATTACTCCACGACGTTCGTGGGCTAGCGCCTGCATAGCTTCGCGCAGCGCAACCTGCGCAGCGTCGTGCGAACCATGCTCCTCTACCGACCGAGCGACTTCCGGTTCTCGACATCATGCGCGGTGAAGGCTCTTGCCAAGCCTCTTCGTGCTGTCGTCAGTCTGCTTTCTGAAGAGCCGCGTCCTGGGGCGCCATGGCGGAGATCGCGCGACATCAAGCGCGGTGACCCCTTGGAGGTCTTTCAGAGCTCGTGCGGCCTCCGGATAGTCCCCATCGGCGTTCGCTCTAGCGAGCCATTGGCGTGCCTGCGCGATGTTTTTCGTCCTTCCGATGCCGCGTGCGGTCAACACTCCGAGGAGCGCCATCGCTTCTTCGTGCTCGAACGGCGAGACGCCGTGAGGCGGTCGCATTCGCACGACTGCCGCGACGAGCCGGTAAGCACGAGTTGCGTTCAATCGTGCGCCTCGTCGGGTCAGCATGCAAAGCGCCACGTCGACGCCCGCGCTCTGTTCCCCCTCCGCGAGGGCGCGCTCGTACCACTTCCGGGCAAGTCGCCAACGTCCCTGACACGCGTACTCCACGGCAAGGTTGTACGGGCTCCAGCCTCGCCGATATGCGATCCGGTACCAGCGGAGTGCCTGCGAGGGGGATCGACGTGTACCTGTACCCGCTCCAAAGCACGTTCCCACTCGGTCAGCGCATTCTGCCGAGCCTGCGAAAGCGCCTCGGAGAAAGAGCCTAAACGCCCTGCGACACTCGCCTTGCTCCTCTAATCTGTGGGCCTCTGCGTAGATGGCGGCGAGCTCCGAAGGGGTCACGAAGTCAGGATACGTTGAAGAGGCGCAGGAGGCACCTCCTCGCGGTCAATCACCACGCTCTACGCTCACGCCGCGATCCGCCTCTCGAACCCCAAGAAAATCCCGGTATACAGCGCGTCCATCGCCCCCCCCCGCGCAACGACTCGCAGAATACCGCGTCACTCGTTCCGCCCGCTCTGGTCTGCCACGGCGGGCGGAGTCGTTTCGAGGAACAGCGGGCGCGGCGCTGGAGGTCTTGCTGTCTCCTACGAGGCGTCCGCCATGAGGCGGCGCTCCAGGGTCGACGAGGATTCGGAAGTGCTCGCCGCTTGCTCAGCCCGCTGCCGTATTCAGCTCATCGCCAAGGAGATGTTCGCGCTCACGCGGGAACACTCTGCGTTACCCGACGAGCTTCGCCGAGAACGGAGCTCACACAGGGCGTCCGAGAATTACACGGCGATCGGGAACTTCTCGCCGATCGCTGCGCAATAGCGTTGAAGGGTCGAGAGCTTCACGTCGCCGCCAGCCTCGAGCTTGCTAACCACCGACGCGGATGTGCCCATGCGAGCCGCCACGACGGTCTGCGATAGCGAGCGCTTCTCTCGGAGCGCGGCGAGTTTCCGAGCAAGCTTGCGCCGCGCCTCGGCTTCACGAACGAGATCCGGGAACCCGGCGTTCTTGCGCGTGCGTTCCTTCACGATCTCGGCGACGAAGTCCTTGGCCATGCCGTCATTCTGAGGCGCGCGAGTCATAGCGTGAACGCTATGGCTCCGACGCTATGATAGCGCTTCGCCCTGGCGCGCTTTGTCGCGCGCATCCGAGACCGAAGGCGAGGGGCGGGGGACAACCCACTTTGCGATCACCATTCGGCCAGTCCTCGACCGGCGGCATCGTTCGACGGAGGGCACGGTGCTCGGGGCGCGCTCCGGTGACGCCTGGAGCTGGTGGCGGGAAGTTCGCGACGACCGCGATGCTCGACGTCCTGTCGGCATTTACGCCGCCGTACTTGGCTCGGCACGCGAGAGCGGACCCGAGCGCAGGACGGGCGTTCGGATGGCGCGGCGAGCAAGCCCGCCGCGCCCTCGCAGTTCGGTGCGTGTCCGAAGCGATCGTCAGCCCGTCGGCCCGTCCGCCGGCGGAACGACGGGGTCGACCGTGCCGCCCGCGTCCACGTCCTCGCCCTCGTCACCCGGCTCCGCGCCGCCCGACGCCCGCCGGCGCGACCTCGCGTACAGCGACGGCGCGAACGTGTCCGCGTCGCGCTCCGCCCACCGCACGAACGCCACCGCACGGCGAATCTCGTCGTACGCCCGCACGAGCAGCGAGAACGCGCGCTGCCGCGTGTCGTTCGCGTCGTCCGGCTTGGGCAGCGGCTCCTCGGCCAAGGCGACGAGGAGGCTCGGCCCGAGCAGCGCGGCCTCGTCGACCTGCTCGCGCGTGATCGCGGTCTTGTCGTGGATGACGTCCCAGCTCTGGCTGAAGAGCGCGGCGAGCG
>JAEXCN010000526.1 GCA_023402175.1 Pseudomonadota bacterium
AGCGGTGTTCCCGGTATGCTGACTCGCACGAAAGTCGGCGCCCGCGTCGACAGACCCGCCCATGCAAGGAGCGCGCTTCCTCATCGCCGCGATCATCGTCGCGGCATTCTCCTGCTCCTCTCGTCCCGAGCCGCGTCCACCGTCAACGATCGACCACGGCGGCGTTGCAGGACTCGACGACGAAGACGACGTCGCCGATGCCGGTGCTCCGCCGAACCCCGGACCGATCGGACCAGTCGGCTCGGCCGGCAATCAGCGCATTCGGTCGTTCGACGAAGCCAAGCGCGCTCTCCTTCAGATCTACGAGCGACACCGGATCGACCTCTATTGCGGATGCTCGTTCCTCCCCGAGAAAGGACGCGGGCTCCGCGTCGACCTTAGCGCCTGCGGCTACGCCGTCTTCCGCGACGCGACCCGTGCGGGCCGGATCGAATGGGAACACGCTGTTGCGGCCGCAACCTTCGGGAGGACCTTCCAGGAATGGACATCCGGCGACGAGCGCTGCGTCGACGGCAAGGGCAAGCGCTTCAAGGGACGGAAGTGCGCCGGGCGATCGCCGGAGTTCGCACGCATGGAGGGTGATCTCCACAACCTGTTCCCCGTCGTCGGCGAGGTGAACGGGCTCCGCGGCGATCTGCCGATGGGCATCCTCGACCCGCCGGATCGCGCGCCGCTCCATCATCGACCGACGAACGACGTCTTCACGTTCGGCAGCTGCAAGAGCACGATCGAGCGCGGCGTCTTCCTCCCGCGGCCGGAGGTGCGCGGCGACATCGCGCGTGCGTCGCTCTACATGGACCGCGCGTACCCGTCGCGGCAGATCCTCGACGAGGCGCACCGCGCGATGTTCGAGCGCTGGAACGAGGAGGATCCTCCCGACGAATGGGAGCGCGAGCGCAATCGCGCGATCGCCGAGCGGCAGGGCAACACGAACCCGTTCATCGACGAATTCACTTCGACGTCGAAGCGATCCGAGCGACGTTAGAGTCCTTCTGGCAACCGAGACGTTCGAATGAGAGTTCGAGCGAGCGATGCGCTCTAGCCGCTGATCACACGCGAGACGAACCACACGCCGCCCGCCACGGCGACCGCTCCGCTGACGAGGCGGACGCCTTGCGGCTCGAACCAGGACTTCCCCCGGAGGAAGAGAACGAGCGGCAAGAGCACGGCGAGGACCGCGAGCTGGCCTGTCTCGACGCCGACGTTGAAGGAGACGAGCGCCGTCGGCACCGCGCTCCGCGGCAGCGCGATCTCCTGGAGCGCGCCCGCGAATCCGAAGCCGTGGACGAGGCCGAAGGGAAACGTGATCCGCCACCGCTTGCTCGCGTCCTTCACGAAGAAGTTTTCGATCCCGACGTAGGCAATCGACAGCGCGATCGCGGGCTCGACGATCCGCGAGCTTGGCGCCCACACGCCGAGCACGGCGAGGGCGAGCGTGATCGAGTGAGCGACCGTGAAGGCGGTGACGATCGTGAGCAGCGATCGGAGACGAGCCCGCGCGAGGACGAGGCCGAGGATGAAGACGAGATGGTCGTAGCCGCCGAGGATGTGCTCGATTCCCATCGCGAAGAACGCCCAGAACCCCTTCGTGCCCTCGCGACGATGCTCCGCGCCGGATGCCGACTTCGCCTCCGGAGCGGCGGACTTCGCCTCGGGCGCGATCGTGACCTTGCGCTCGTCACCGAAGAGCACCTCGTCGTGCGTCGCGCCGCTCGTCACGGTGCGTGCGATGTGACGATGTCCGCGGGCGAGATCGTCGAGCAGGCTCAGCTCGAGCTCGAATGGCTCGTCCGAGCTCGCGCAGTCCCATCGCCCCGCGAGCAGGAGGCCGTCTTGCTCCGTGAGCCCCGCGTCCGTGAGCTTCGCGCGGCACGGCGATCCGCCCGCGGTGACGGCGATCCGGCCGAAGATCTTGCTCTCGAGCACCGACCGCGAGGACTCGATCTCCGATGCCGTGAGATGACCGTCACGGTTCGTGTCGATGCCCGGCGCGAGCGACGCGATCTCACCGCGCGCGAAAGCGAGCTTCCCGACGACACTTGCTCCCTTCACCGTGTATTCGCCCGTCGAGAGCCCGATCGCGTGCGCCTCTGCGCGCGGCGTGTACAGCATTCCGAGCGCGAGCGTGATCATGGCCGCGAACGCCGTGAGCCCGGCCGTTCTCTTCCCCATGGTCACGCTACGCGAGAGAGAGCTCAATAGCTGCACGACGACGAACCAAAGCTAGAGATAGCGCAAACTGCGGGGAAAAAGGGCACACGGGTGACACCGCGGCCGGCTTCGTGTGTTCGCAGCGCGACCGTGTAGCGCCGGAGGTCTGCGGCCAATAGAGCTCTCCGCGACGGAGAAGCCGGCGCGATCCGCTCGCACGGTCCCACACGGTATAGCCGTTGCTCGACGAACAGACAGAAAGGAAATGACCATGTCTGTAGTCGAGCTTCTGATCCTCCTCCTCGTCGCCGGTATCTGCGGTGCTGCGGGAAAGGCCATCGCGGGCTGGTTCCCGGGCGGCTTTCTCGCATCGATCGGCGTCGGCTTCGTCGGTGCCCTCGTCGGCACGTGGGTCGCGAGGTTGATCGGACTCCCCGAGCTCTTCGCGGTGAACATCGGTGGGACCGGCTTTCCGATCGTCTGGTCGATTCTCGGCTCGGCGCTCTTCGTGGCTTTCATTGGTTTGATCAGCGGGCGCTTCTTCCGCCGGTCGTATGTGTGATTGGAGGCGCGACGCATGGGACGCCAGAACACGATCGTCTTCGGGAGTCAGGTCGGCACGACGTCGACGCCCAGGAATGCCTCTTCGGGGCCGAGCGGGCCGAGCGCTCCGCGTGCGCCGCTCCGCGCGCAGACTGCGCGCCAGCGGTACCTCAATGACGCGGGCCCTTCTTCCGAAGGGTCCTGGGAGCGCATGGATCCTCCGTCCGCGGGCGCTCCGGCATCGAAACGCTTCGAGTCGCAGTGGTTCGCCGCGACGAACCCGAAGCTCGCTCCGATCGGTGACGAGATCTTCGAGGAGCGTCGCGGATGGCGGCCGCCGCCGCCCTCGCGCGGGCTCACGTTCGCGGCCGTGTCGTTGCTGCTCGTCGGAGTCGCCGCTGCGGGGACGTTCTTCTTCCTCGGGCCGGACTCGAACCGCGCGCACAACGTGACGCCGGTCTCGACGACGACGATCACGAACGCCGAGGTTCCGAGCGCGCCGGCGCCTGCAGCTGCGGCCTCTCCGACGGTCGAGACCGTTCCGACCGTGACGCCGGCGGAGCTGCCGTCGGCGCCGACCGTGGTCGCCGCCGTGAACGAGCCGAACAAGGCACGCGCGGTCGCGCCGGCGCCGGCGCCGGCGGCGCGAGTCGTGAAG
>JAEXCN010000540.1 GCA_023402175.1 Pseudomonadota bacterium
TTACATGAAGCCCCAAGTGCAGGGCCGCGTCGGCACCGTCATCAACGGCAAGTGGCAGGTCGACGCCCGTATCGGCTCGGGCGGGATGGCCACCGTCTACGCCGCGACGCACCGAAACGGCTCTCGCGCGGCGCTCAAGATGCTGCACACCCAGCTCTCGCGCGATCCGTCGACCCGCGCGCGGTTCTTGCGCGAGGGGTATGTCGCGAACGCGGTCGGGCATCCCGGCGTCGTCGCCGTCCTCGACGATGGTGTGACCGAGGACGGCGCCGTCTTCCTCGTGCTCGAGCTGCTCGAAGGCGAGACGATCGACGCGCGCCGCCTCCGCCTCGGCGGCTGCTTGCCCGTCGACGAGGCGCTCGAGGTCGCGGAGGACGCGCTCGATGCGCTTGCGGCCGCGCATGAAAAAGGGATCGTCCATCGGGACCTCAAGCCCGAGAACGTCTTTCTGACGAAGGACGGCCAGATCAAGCTCCTCGACTTCGGCCTCGCGCGGATGAAAGACGCGTTCTCCGAACGCACGCAGACCGGCGTGACGATCGGAACGCCCGAGTTCATGCCGCCCGAGCAGGCGGCCGGGCGGCGCGACGCCGTCGATGCGCGCTCGGACGTCTGGGGGCTCGGCGCGACCATCTACACGACGATCACGGGTCGCTACGTCCACGACGAAGCGCAGTCGCTGCACGAGCAGCTCATTGCGAGCGCGACGCGACGTTCGCGTCCGATCCGTCAGTTCGCCCCGCACCTCGCGCCTGCGGTGTCGCGCGTGATCGATCGCGCGCTCGAGCTCGAGATGAACGATCGCTGGCCGAGCGCGCGCGACATGCAAGCGGCGCTGCGTGCAGCGCGCGGCGCGCGGCCCGACGTCGTCACGTCGGAAAGCCCGGCGTTCCCGCGCGCGTCGACGTCGTCGGCGCCGGCGTTCTCGATCGAGGCGCCCGCGCCGTCCGGAGAGACTCGGCCGATCCCGGCGCCCCTCGGCTCGCTTGCAGCGTGTGACGCGGACGCCGACGAAGGGGCGTACGAGCCGACGCACCTCGCGCCGATGGCGCAGCGGCGGGGCACATGCATGGCACTTCAGGCGGACGCTGACGAAGGGGCGTACGAGCCGACGCAGCTCGCGCCGATGGCGCATGGGCTGTCTCCGCGTGTCCGCGGCCCGGCACCGCCGCCGCCTCCGATGCCGGCCGCGACGGCGCGCATGCGCGGGCCGCTGCACAGTCGACCCGAGCCGTTTTCTGCTGCGCTCTCTGCGCCGTCGGGGGCTGCGCTCTCTGCGCCGTCGGGGGCGCCGCACGGAGCGAATACGCCGAGAGCGGAAGCTCCGCGAGGCTCCACGCGCGCGATCATCATCGTCGCGTTGTTCTTGCTCGTCGTCTGCGCCGCGATGGGCGCGTACGTCGTCGGGCGCGGACGCGGACGATCGTCGGTCTCGCCGTGAGCGGGGCGGCGGGCCGCCGTGACCTCGGCCTCCGAGTCCTGTATCACGAGGAGATGAGCTCGCGCGTCCTCGCGTCCGTGGTCGTCCTCGCTTCCGCCGTCCTCTTCGGATGTCCGTCGAAGGACAGCCAGTCTTCGGGCGGCGCGACCTCGCCGTCCGCTGCTGCGAGCACGGGCACCGGTCCGCTCGCGAACCTCGAGTCCGCGCCGTTCGTGAACGAGGTGTGGATCTCGGAAGATGGCCAGCAGATGCCGTTCATCTATTACACGCAGCAGAACGTGCGCCTGAGCGCGCAGTGCCGTCAGGCCAGCGGGGATCTCGCGTGCGATGCGATCCGCCAGATCCGGAACGGTATGCCGGTCGAGGTCCCAGGCCGCGAGCTCCAGGGCGGGATCAGCGCGGGGACGAAGGCGTGCCTCCGGCTCAAGCATCAGCTCGTGTCCGGTCACAACTCCGTCGGAAGCGAGGATGGCTTCTGCCGCTTCCCTGATGGCTCGATGCTGTCGACCGGCGCGCTCGAGCAATACGGGATGCGCGTTCTCCAGTAGGCGGCTGTTCGGACGGCCACGTGCGCGATCGCTCGCCGGAGAAGCGATCTTCTTTCGGGGTCCTCAGCGCGGAACGGAGCCCGGCGACGACGCGCGCGGAACGGGCAGCGTGACGACGAACTTCGTGCCTCGGCCGAGCTCACTCTCGACGCGGATCGAGCCGTCCATCGACTCGACGAGATGTTTCACGATCGACAGACCGAGGCCGGCGCCGCCGTTCTGGCGCGAGCGGGCCGTGTCGACGCGATAGAAGCGCTCGAAGAGGCGCGGCAGGTGCTTCGCCTCGATGCCGTCCCCGTCGTCCGCGACCGTGATCGCGACCGCCTCGCGCATGCCCTCTTCGGTGAGCGCTGCGCTCAGCGTGACCGTGCCTCCTTCTTTGCCGTACTTGAGCGCGTTGTCGACGAGGTTCAGCAGCGCGCGCTCGACGCCTTCGGGATCCGCGAGGACCTCGAGCGCGGCAGGAACTCCGCCGACGTCGACCATCGCGCGCCGTTGCTCGGCGTGGCCGGCGACGGTCCCGGCCACGTGACGCGCGATCGACAGCACGTTCACGGCGATGCGTGCGAGGTCGTCGCGTCCGCGCGCTTCGAGCTCGGAGAGCGCGAGGAGCTGCTCGACCAGCGCGCCGATGCGCTGCGCCTGACGGTGGATCACCTCGAGGAACTGCGTCCGCGTCTCCGCCGGATGTTCCTTTCGCAAGAGCGTCTCGGCGTAGCCCTGGATCGACGTCACCGGCGTACGCAGCTCGTGCGAGACGTTCGCCACGAAATCGCGGCGGATCGTCATCAGGCGCTGAAGGCGGACACCTTCCTCGACGAGCTCGCCGATGCGGGCCTTGAGCTGCGATGCGAGTGACCTGAGCGCGCGCCAGAGGACGCCGAACTCGTCCTTTTCGCCCTCGGGGATCGGGATGTCGAACTCCCCGCGAGCGAGGCGCGTCGCCGTCGTCGTCATCTCCTGCAGCGGTCGCGACGCGACACGCGAGGCGAGGATCCCGAGCACGATCGCCGCGAGGACCGCGAGCGCGGACGTGAAGAGCAGGCGCCGGCGCATCGCCGCGACGGTCTCGTTGATCTCGGACAGCGGCTGCGCGAGCCGGAGGACCGTCCCTTCCGCCCCCGGGACGGCGATGTAGTGGAGCTCCTCGTCGCCGCGCCGACGCGATGCCTTGCCGACGTTGCCGGCCTGCGCGGCCGTCACCTCCGGCCCGACGTCGTTCCGCGCCTCGGGCGTGGATGCGCCGAGGATCGTGCCGTCCTTGTCGAAAAGCGTGACCTCCGCGTCGACGATCCGCGCGATGCGCGACGTGATGCGGTCGGGGTGGCGCTTGCCGCCTTCGGCCCATTCGATCGCGCCGGTCGCCTGCTCCTCGAGCCGCTGATCGAGCTGACGGACCAGATCCGCCGTGAGCCAGCGATCGAGCATCCACAGCGCGATCGCTCCGACGACGAGGATGAGCGCGACGTGGCTGGCGAGCAGCTTCGATCGAAACGACAGCGTCATGCTGGTCCAGGCTCTCGCACGCGCGCCGAGCGACCTTGCCGTCTACGGTCGAGCGCTGTGTGCGGCGCGAAGCTCATCTGGATCGCTTACGACGGATCGCGCAGTCGATACCCGAAGCCGTGCACCGTCTCGATCGCCTCGCTGTACGCGTCGAGGCGCTCGCGGAGCCTGCGGATGTGCGTGTCGACGGTGCGGGTGTTCGTCTCGGGGCTGATGCCCCAGACCTCCTGGAGGAGCTCCGTGCGCGAGAAGACGCGCCCCGGGTGCTCGATGAAGATCGCGAGCAGCTTGTATTCGAGCGGCCGAAGTCCGAGCTCGCCACCGTCGATCGTGACGCGATGACGAACGGGATCGATCTCGAGCCCGCGCCAGCGGAGGCGCTTGCCTTCGTCCGTCGCGCCGCGCGCCAACCGTCGCTCGCGCGCACGCACCGCGAGGCCCTTCACGCGCATCACGAGCTCGCGCACGCTGAACGGCTTGACGACGTAGTCGTCGGCGCCGACCTCGAAGCCGAGCACGCGATCGTATTCATCGCCGCGCGCGGTCAGCATCAGGACGGCTGCATCCGCAAGCATGGGATCGCCGCGAAGCCGCCTGCACACTTCGGTCCCCGAGACGTCGGGCAGCATCAAATCGAGCACGACGACGGCCGGCGAAAGGCGCGCGGCGGCCGCGAGCGCACCAGCACCTGTATCCACTGCCTCCACGCGAAACCCCGCCTCATCCAGGTTGAACGAGACGAGCCGACGAATGTCCTCTTCGTCATCGACGACGAGGACGATGTCGCCCGTCCCCGAGGCGGGCGAAGGCGGATTGATCATGGACCACGCGATCTTATCTCGCACTCGCGCAAGATCGAGATCTCCGTAGCTCGAAGGCCGCACGCACGTGCACGAACGCGCGCACTGTCACGATCTCGTGACAGTGGAAGATTCGCGGCCTTTCGCCGTTTCCTCTGCGGCGTGAAGCGCTCATTGACGTGAGCACGCACGCGATTAGAACGTAGTGCACGCGCTGGGGCAAAGAGCCCAAGCCGTTCACGCGGTTAGCCCTCGGTCAACAGCCGAGCTCGTGAGGGAAAAGATGAAGAAGGTTGCTTTCGCCATCGTTGCTCCGGTCCTCGTTCTCGTTGCCGCATGTGGCGGTGACAAGAAGCCCGCTGCAACGCCTGCTCCCCAGCCGAGCGCGGAGCCCACGCCCGTGACGAGCGCGCCGGCGCAGAAGGAGAAGATGGCGGTCAACGTCGACGACGCCATCCTCAAGGCGTGCAACCTGAAGTTCTCGAACGTCGAGGAAGCGCCGAAGTTCGACTTCGACTCCGAGCAGCTCACGGAGTCCGAGAAGGCCGTCCTCGAGCAGATCGCCAAGTGCCTCACGACCGGCCCGCTCAAGGGCCGCGCCGTCGATCTCGTCGGACGCGCCGATCCGCGTGGCGAGACCGAGTACAACATGACGCTCGGCGCGAAGCGCGCGCGTGCCGCACACACCTTCCTCGCCGGCCTCGGCGTCGCGAACGACAAGCTGTTCGACACCTCGCGTGGCGAGCTCGATGCGACGGGCTCGGACGAGGGCGGCTGGAAGAGGGACCGCCGCGTCGACGTCAAGCTCCGCAACTAGAGCTCCGCAGTTATGCAGACAGCAGGGCCCTCGTCCCGACGCCTGTTCGCCGTCGACCCCGGCGCCGGCATCGGCTAGACGGGGGCTCTGATGACGGTCGACGACGCGCTGCTGAAGGAGCAACTCGCGCACACCCTCGAGTCAACTCACTTCGAGGGGCTCGGTGAGCGTTACGAAGGCAAGGTCCGCGACAACTACAGTCGCGATGGGCGGCGATTCATCATCGTCACCGACCGCATCAGCGCGTTCGATCGGATCCTCGGCACGGTCCCGTTCAAGGGTCAGGTGCTGAACCGGCTCGCGGCGTGGTGGTTCGAGAAGACGAAGGACGTCTCGAAGAACCACCTCGTCCGCGTCCCGGATCCGAACGTCCTCGAGTGCCTCGACGTGAAGCCGCTTCCCGTCGAGATGGTCGTCCGTGCGTACATCACGGGCTCGACCTCGACCAGCATGTGGACGCACTACGCCGCTGGCGCGCGCGTCTTCTGCGGTCACCAGCTGCCTGACGATCTGCAGAAGAACCAGCGCCTCGAGCGGCCGCTCCTCACGCCGGCGACGAAGGCGCCGAAGGGCGAGCACGACGTGAGCGCCTCGCGCGAGGAGATCCTCGCGAAGGGCGGCCTCACCGCGGCCGAGTTCGATCGCGCCGCCGAGATGGCGCTCGCGCTCTTCGCTGCCGGACAGAAGATCTGCGCCGCGCGCGGGCTCATCCTCGTCGACACGAAGTACGAGCTCGGCAAGACGAAGGACGGCGAGATCATCGTCATCGACGAGATCCACACGCCGGACTCGTCGCGCTTCTGGATGGAGGCGACGTACCAGGAGCGCTTCGACGCGGGCCTCGACCCCGAGCCGCTCGACAAGGATTTCGTGCGTCGCTACTACACCGCGCTCGGCTACAAGGGCGACGGCGATCCGCCGGAGCTCCCGAGCGACGTCCGCATCGGCGCAGCCAAGCGCTACATGGAAGCGTACGAGCGCATCACCGGCGAGAAGTTCGAGCCGAACACCGAACCGCCGCTCCCCCGCATCGCGAAGAACCTCGGAGTTTCGACATGAGCAAGGCCACCGTCCTCGTCCGTTTGAAGTCCGAGGTCCTCGATCCGCAGGGCGACGCCGTGAAGCGTGCGCTCGACAAGCTCGGGTTCGAGGGCGTGCGCGGTGTCCGCATCGGCAAGCTCATCGAGATCGACATGGGCGACGCGCCCATCGCCGACAAGGCTGCTCTCAAGGAGCGCCTCGCGAAGATGGCCGACGAGATGCTCGCGAATCCGGTCATCGAGGACTTCGAGATCGTCGTCTGACCGCGTTTGGTCGCGCCCTGAGCGCGTCCGCTCGCATCCTGAGCAGGGGAGGGTAGGCATGCGGGCGATCCGTTCGCTCGGGTACCGGACGGACATCTTCATCGCGAGCTTCGACAGCGTCGTCGAAGACCGCGGGCGATACGTCCTGATCAAGACGCCCTCGAATCCGGGCTTCATCTGGGGCAACTACTTGCTGTATCCGGAGCCGCCGGATGCCGATGCATCGCGTCCCGGCCATGAGGGATCCTGGCTCGACGATCACGATCGCGAGCTCGGCGGCTTCGCGGAGACGACGCTCTTCGGCTGGGACCGCGAAGACGGCGCGAGGGGAGACCTCGATGGCTTCCTCGCACGAGGGTTCGAGGTCGACACGGGCGCCATCCTGACGGCCACGAAGAGCTCGCTGGTCCGGCCCAGTCGCTACAACGACGACGTCGTCGTCGAGCCGCTGCGCACGAGCGCGAGCTGGGACGCCGCGGCCGTGGCGCTCGTGAACGCGTTCGCGCAGCGGCAGCTCTTGATCGGCAGCGTGAAGTTGCTGCGCGACTTCGTCGATCGCCAGCTCGTCCGCTATCGCGCGATGCAGGATGCGGGCATCGGGCAGTGGTACGGGGCCTACGTCGATGGGCAGCTCGCCGCGACGCTCGGCCTCGTGCGCATGAACGAGATCGGGCGATTCCAGCTCGTCGGCACGGATCCCCGCTTCGCGCGGCAGGGCGTGTGCTCGACGCTCGTGTACGACGTCGCACGCCGTGGCTTCGAAGAACAGCACCTCGATCGCCTCGTCATTGCGACGGACGCGACCTATCACGCGTCGGGCGTCTATGCGTCCGTCGGCTTTCGTCCGACCGAAACGCTCGTCGCGTTGGTGCGTCCCCATCGGCCTTCTCCGTCCGCGCCTCCCGACCCTTCCGTGGCGTCCGATCCTCCCGACCCGTCCGATCCTCCCGTCCCGCCCCGGACGCCCGCGTCGTCCTGACGGTCACTCGCGCGCCGCTCGCCCCTGGACGCGACCGCCCCGAGCTGCGGCCCGACCGGTCGGCTCGCACGCTTCGGCAGGGCGGGCACCCTCTGCTCGGGGTCGTTCGCTCGACGAACCATCCGGAGCTCGACCAGTCGGTTGTTCGTTCGGCGAACGAACGTGTTCGGGGAAAGTTCGTTCGGCGAACGAACGAGTTTCGTGGAGAAGTTCGAAGTTCGTTCGGCGAACGAACGAACGGGTTTTTGGGGCGGCCGGTTCGTTCGGCGAACGAACGGGTTCGTGGGGAAGGTTCGTTCGGCGAACGAACGGTTTCGTGGAGAAGTTCGAAGTTCGTTCGACGAACGAACGGGTTTCGTGGAGAAGTTCGAAGTTCGTTCGGCGAACGAACGAACGAACGTGTTTTTGGGGCAGCCGGTTCGTTCGGCGAACGAACGGGTTGGGAAGCTCGTTCGGCGAACGAATGGGTTCGGGGGAAGTTCGTTCCGCGAACGAACGAGCGGGTTCGTGGGGAAGGTTCGTTCGGCGAACGAACGGGTTCGTGGGGCAGGTTCGTTCGGCGAACGAACGAACGAGTAGGAGGACGGTTCGTTCGGCGAACGAATGGGTTGACAGGGAAGTTCGTTCCGCGAACGAACGAACGGGTTCGTGGGGCAGGTTCGTTCGGCGAACGAACGGGTTCGTGGGGCAGGTTCGTTCGGCGAACGAACGAGTAGGAGGACGGTTCGTTCGGCGAACCAACGGGTTGGCGGGAAAGTTCGTTCGGCGAACGAACGGGTTCGTGGGGAAGGTTCGTTCGGCGAACGAACGGGGGGGCCGGGCATCAGAGTTCGTCGGGCGAACGACCCGTGTGGAGCAGGTCGGACGCCTGGACGGCCGGGCGGAGCTTCCGTCGGCGACACGCTGCTGGTGTGAAGGGAGGCGGCCCGTCGCGATGTGGCGGGCGCGTCAGAGGCTGAACGGCTCCGGCATGAAGAGGAGCGCGAAGAGGACGAGCGTGGCGATCGCGACGAGCGTTCGGCCTGCGTCGAGCGGTTCGGCGCCGGTCGGCGGGTGATCGAGGAGGTCGTGGCGGCGGAGGACGCCGCCCTTGATCTCCATCGCGATGAGGAGGCCGAGGCCGGCGAAGAAGCCGCCGACGACGGGCCACGAGGCATGTTCGCGGGCGAGGCTGGCAAGAACGACGAGGCCGACTGTCGCGACGATGCGCGTTCGGATCGTGAGGACGCCGATGGGGGCGTCGTGGTCGGAGTCTCTTGCGGCGCGAGGGTTCCCGCGGGATGCGAGTGAGCCGAGCACCGCGAGCATCTGGAACCACACGAGCCAGAAGATTGCGTTCGAGATATGGCGTCCGAGGAGGACGACGCTCAGGCCGCGACCGGAGGCGAGATCGCGCCCGAGGTGACCGACGACGATGACGCAGAAGAAGGCGAGCATCGCGCGATGCACGAGCGTTGCGTAGCGGTCTTGTTTCGGCCCGAAGAGCGCGTACGCGACGTGCCCGCCGTCGAGCTGCCCGACCGGGAGCAGGTTGATCATCGTCACGAAGAAGCCGCCCCACGCGCCGAACGCGACCGGCGAATAGACGAGGAGCTGTCCGTCCGGGACCGCCGGCGCGAACAACCGGTCCAGGCCCTTGATCATGACGGACTCGCCGAGCTCGACGAGATTGTCGGCGCTCCCGGGCACGAAATGCGAGTGCGCGACGCCCCATGCATAGAGCGGCAGCGCGAACGCAAGACCGGCTAGCGGTCCAGCCGCGCCGATGTCGAGGAGCGCGCGGCGCGTAGGGATCACCCCTCGCATCCGGATGACCGCGCCCATCGTCCCGAATGGGCTGAGCAGTGGCATCGGAATGAAGAACGGGAGCGACGCGTCGACCTTGTGGATGCGCGCGGCGATGTAGTGCCCGAGCTCGTGCGCGACGAGGATCGTGAGGATCGTGCCGGCGAACTGCGCGCCATGCACGAGCGCAGTCGCGTCGACGCTCGCGAGCGCCCCGCGCAGAGTGTCGTCCTTCGCCGGGTTCGCCGCGTCGTTCGGAAAGCTCAGAACGCCGGTGATGAAGACGCTCGCTGCGGTCGCGAGAAAGAGGCCGAGGTTTGCGCGCCATGCCGTGCTCGCAGCAGG
>JAEXCN010000553.1 GCA_023402175.1 Pseudomonadota bacterium
GTGGTACAGCCCGTACGGGCATCTCGCCGCGACGACGGGGATCGGGCTCGTCGTCCTCGTCGGCAGCATCTACGCGCTCTCGCGACTCGATCCAGGCGTGCGGTGGACCGATTTGCTCGTCATCCCCGGCGTCATCCTCCTCGCGAACTACTACGAGTGGCGCGTGCATCGCGACGTGCTGCACAAGCGCTTCTGGCCGTTCGAGGTGATCTACGACAAGCACACGCCGATGCATCACATGGTCTACGTCGAGGACGACATGGCCGTCCGCGACGTCAGGGAGCTCCGCCTCGTGCTCATCCCCGCGGCGGGAGTCCTCGGGATCGTGCTCGCGGCGGCGCCGGTCGCCTTCGTGCTCGCGCAGCTCTGGTCGAGTGCGGCGGGTTGGCTCTTCCTGCTGACGACGAGCCTGTTCATGGTCAGCTACGAGGTCCTTCACCTCTGCTACCACGCGCCCGCGAAGAGCTGGATTGGACGGCGCCGCGTGATCCAGGTGCTTCGCGCCCATCATGCGCGCCATCACGATCCCCGGCTGATGCAGCGCTACAACTTCAACGTGACCGTGCCCCTCTTCGACTGGATCATGGGGACGATGGCGCCGAAGCGCCGGGATATGGCGAAGTAGCCGGAGGCCCTGCGGCCCCTCGGCAGCACTCCTCCTCCGGAGGTCGGATGACCCGGTGCAGCGTGCAAGCGCCGCCTTTCCCCCCTGCAGTGAAGTGCTAAGGTCGCGACCCATGGCCAAGCGCTTCAAGGCCGCCGTCATCGGCGGCAGCGGTTATGGCGGCGGAGAGCTCGTCCGGCGCCTTCTCCTCCATCCCCATGTCGAGCTCGTACGCGTGGCGTCGGTCGACTTCGTCGGCGAGCCGCTCTCGGCGGCGCACCCGAACCTCGAGGGACTGACCGATCTGAAGTTCGAAGGCATCTCGCCGGCCGAGGCGGCGCAAGGGATGGACGTGGTCCTGCTCGGCCTCCCGCACAAGGTCAGCGCCACGAAGATGCCCGAGCTGATCGCATCCGGCGCGCGCGTCATCGATCTCTCCGGCGACTTCCGCCTCCGCGACGCTGCGCTCTACAAGCGTTACTACCATGCGGATCATCCGTGCGCGGAGCGGCTCACCGACGGCACGTTCGTCTACGGCCTGCCCGAGCTGCACCGCGAGAAGATCAAGAACGCGAAGTACGTCGCGTCGCCCGGCTGCTTCGCGACGACGATCGAGCTCGCGCTCCTGCCGCTCGCGAAGGCCGGTCTCCTCTCCGGAGCCGTCGAGGTCGTCGGCATCACGGGATCGTCCGGCAGCGGCGTCGTCCCGAGCGCCGGGACGCATCACCCGGTCCGCGCGGTGAACCTTCGCACGTACAAGCCGCTCGATCACCAGCACATCCCCGAGATCACGCAGACGCTCGCCGAGGCCGGCGCGAAGGACGTCGAGATCCGCTTCGTCCCCGTGAGCGCGCCGCTCTCGCGCGGCATCTTCGCGACGTGCTTCGCGCACGTCTCCGAGACTGCGAGCGCGGACAAGATCAAGGCGCTCTACAAGGACGCGTACGCGAAGGAGCCCTTCGTCCGCGTCCCGGAGAAGCGTCAGCCCGAGGTCGCGGCCGTGAGCGGGACGAACTACGCCGAGATCGGCGTGCAGGTCGGCACCGACGGCGCGGAGGCGGGCAAGCGCGTCGTCGCGTGCTTCGCCGTGACCGACAACCTGATCAAGGGCGGCGCCGGTCAGGCCATCCAGTCGATGAACATCATGCTCGGGGTCGACGAGAAGACGTCCCTCGAGGATCCGGGCGGCTGGCCGTGAGCGCCGTGGGTTCGAACGCAGGTCCGGTCGTCATCAAGCTCGGAGGCGAGGTCGTGCAGGGGCCGCACATGCCCCTCGTCGCGGCCGACGTCGCCGAGATTCGACGCGAGGGCGTGCCCGTCGTCATCGTCCACGGCGGCGGCCCGCAGGCGACCCAGCTGCAGAAGAAGCTCGGTCAGACGCCCACCATCATCGGCGGGCGACGCGTCACGGATACCGAGACGCTCGACGTCATGAAGATGATCGTCGCCGGCAAGATGAACGTCGACCTCTGCGCGCAGCTCGTCGCCGCTGGCGTGAAGCCCGTCGGCCTCCACGGCGCGAGCTCGAACACGGTGCTCGCGACGCGTCGGCCTCCCAAGCTCGTGAGCGGCGGCGGTCCCGATCCGGTCGACTTCGGATTCGTCGGCGACGTCGTCGGCGTCAACGGCGAGCTCATCGCGATGCTCGTCGGCGCGGGCTACGTGCCGGCGCTCGCGTGCCTCGGCGCGGACGCGAAGGGCACGGTCTACAACATCAACGCCGACGCGGTCGCGAACCAGGTCGCGATCCGCCTCGACGCGCGCGCGCTCGTGCTCGTCACGGACGTGCCCGGTGTGCTCCGAGACGTCTCGGATCCCACCTCGCGCATCGGCCGGATGACGTCCGCCGAAGGCAAGCGCGCGATCGACGAAGGCGTCGTGACGAAGGGCATGATCCCGAAGCTCGAAGAGTCGTTCGCCGCGATCGCGGAAGGCGTCCGCGCCGTCCACATCGTCGGCCGCCTCGAGCGCGGCGACCTGGCCCGAGCCGTCCGCGAGCCGGGCAGCGTCGGCACGGTCCTGGTCGCGTAGCTTGCGCTCTCCATCCTGCTGCAGGCGCTTCGTTCGGCAGATTAACAGGGAGACAGGGGGACAGGGTGATCAGAGGGAGGGGCTTCGTCTCTCTTTTCACCTGGACCCTCGTTGGGCCCTCAGGAAACGTGAAGCGCTCGCTTCGCGAGCACTTCACGTTTCCTTCGGAATGGAAGCTCTCACTTCCGGGCTCCATCCTGGTTCCGCAAACGGTGCGCTCTCCAAGCTTTGTCCCGAGACCTTCGGGAGGTGCAGAGCGGCTCGACCGGCAGACGAGATGCACGGCTGTGCGCCTCGCTGCGGGCTCTTGTGACGATGAGCGTCTGCCGCGTGCGCCGTTTCTCCGTCCAAGTCGTGCAGCCGGCAAGGACGCCAGTGCCTTGAACGACGACATGCCAGGTCGGATCAGAGGCTCAAAATTTTCGAGCGAAACGCGAAGCGCATGCGGATGATCTTTAGAACACAGCAAGATCGATCACTTGCGCGCTGCCGCGCACAACACGATCGTCAGGTGCGATCGGCTTAAATAGTATCGGGGCCCTT
>JAEXCN010000016.1 GCA_023402175.1 Pseudomonadota bacterium
CGCCGCAGGCGTCGTGTTCCACACGATGGCGGGCACGTCGGCCGACGAAGCGGAGAAGATCCGAAGCGGCCTACCCGAGCCGCGAGGGTCCGCCTGCAACGACCCCGCGAACAGCGCACAGTGCGCGAAGCTTCGGACGAACGTCGACGATCAGAGCCAGCGCGAAGGCCTCCGAACCGGCTTCTTCATCGGTGGCGGCGCGCTCGTCGTCGGCGGCGCCGTGCTGTTCCTCGTCTCGTCACCGAAAGGCGAGCGGACGCAGACCGGCGCGCGCGTCGTTCCCTTCGCGAGCACGCGAGACGCCGGCATCTCGGTGCTCGGCCGGTTATGACAGGGCAGAGAAGACCGCTCCTCGAGCCCCTGGGCGTAGGCCGCGAGAGGTGGAGCACGCTCGAGCTGCCTACGGCGGCATCACCACCACCACCTCATCGGCGGCGCCGGCGACACCTTCGGTGCCGTTCGAACCTGGCGCGGCGACGCCGACCGTGTTCGAGCCGCCAGGTCCGCCAAACCCGTAGAGACCGCGGAATCCGGCCTTACCCGGGGTCAGAGTCGTGGCGTCGTCCTTCTCGACGCTTCCGCCGGAACGGAGCACCGGAGCGCTCACACCGCCAGCGCCACCTCCGCCGCCGCCACCACCACCGCCGTTTCCGCCGTGGCCACCAGCACACGCGCCGGAGCCGGGAGTCCCGCCAGATGCCCCCTCCTCCCCTTGCCCGCCGAGCCCGCCAGCACCGGCAGCCTTCGTCGTGAGCGAGCATTCGACGAGCTTCACGTCCGAGTCGAGCGCCGCGAGCGCGATGCTCCCCCCGCCGCCAGCGGCTCCGATTCCGCCTGCTCCACCGCACCCACCACATGCGCCGCCGCCGCCGCCCAAGCTCTTGTTGCCTCCACCGCCTCCGCCCCCGGCCCCCGGGCTGCCAGGACGGCCATCCGAGCCATGGCCGGGCGTCCAGCCATCTGCCGCCAGGATGCCGAGGCTGGACGCGCCCGCCCCTTCGGCCCCGGCCGCCCCGTCGGAACCGGCGTTTCCGCTCGTACAGCTCGAGTCGGGTCCCCCCGATCCGCCCTTGGCGTCCCTCGCGGACGTCACGACCGCCTCGGGTTCGGACGCTCCTCCTTCGCCTGCCATCGTGGCGTTGCCTCCGCGTCCGGCGCGCGTCTTCCCGAAGGCAGCACAAGCACACTCGCGAGCTCCGGCGCCCGCGCTGCTTGCCGTGGTGATCCCGTCGACCGGGGATGCGGAATGGTTCGAGGACGGTGTCGATGCCGACGGTGCGTCCTTGCCTTCCCCGGCGGTGATCGCGACGCGTCGGAGAGTGACCTTCGATCGAATCGCGAGCGCCGCGACGCTCGATCCACCGGGCTCGGTCGCGTCGGCGGACGAGATCTCGAGATCCGACAGCACGCCCCCCTTGTCCGAGTCGAGGACGCGAAGAGCAGTGATGCCTGCCGGCGCCGCGAGCTTCGCCTTCGCGCCGGCGTACGTCCACGTCGCGCACTCGAATCCGCCGATGAGGCTGACGTTCGGAGGAAGGTTCACGCTCTCTGGATAAGGACCGACGCCGCAGACATAGATGCGAGGACGACCGCGAAGCTTGTCGACATCGGTGGCCGCGGCCAACGTGCGGAGTGGAGCGGCACGCCCGCCAGTACCGCCATTGCTACCGCCGACGCCGTCGACGAAGAGGGCGTATCCATCGACCACGCACGCGAGAGCGTCCTTCGGATCGCCGCTCGGATCGCATCCCGGCGGAGGCGGCACCTCCGGATAGACGCCAGCGCCTCCATCGCCAGCACCGTCCGCCACTACCGCACCGCACGTAGCCGTCGTCGCGCAGTCGGTCGCTCCGCACGCGGGCGTGAGCGCGCCGATCAACGGAAGAAACGCGATGAGCAAAAGCCCCCGGCGTGCTCGTGCGCCGCGAACACCAATCCCCATTTCAGTCCAGATTACGGGAAACCCCCGTTCACCGTCACGGCACGAACCGCGCCTTTTCGCCGCATCGCGACGAGGCCTGACTTGCGGAAAACCGCATCCCCTCCCTCAAGGCGAAGGAACGTGGAATACGGGAAAGTCGAACGATCTCCATCGTGGGAACGTCCTCATCTGATATCGTTCTTCGGCGATGGGGGCACTTCGCCCAGGGCAGATGCTCGACGGGACGAGCTATCAGGTCGTTCGCGAGCTCGGCGCGGGCGGAATGGGCGTCGTCTACGAGATCGAGCACGTTCGGCTGAAGAAGCGGTACGTCGCGAAGGTCATTCACGAGCAGATCAAGAACGAGGACGGCGCGGCCCGCCGGATGGAGCGCGAGGCGCAGGTGCTCGCGGCGATCAGCCATCCGAACATCGTGCAGGTGCACGACGTCGGCATGACGCAGGACGGGACGAGCTACTTCGTCATGGAGAAGCTCGAAGGCGTCGATCTGCGCTCGTTGATGAAGCGCGGAGCGCCCCGCATCCGGGCGATCGGGATCGTCGCGGACGTGCTCGACGCCCTCGAGTACGTGCATCGGCGCGGCATCGTCCATCGCGACATCAAGCCGGAGAACGTCTTCCTCTCGGAGCAGGCGACTGGAACGGTGACGAAGGTGCTCGACTTCGGCATCGTCCACATCTTCGACAGCGATGGTCGCGTCTCGCAGAGCCGCATCACCAAGACGGGGGGCTTCGTCGGCACGCTCTACTACGCCGCTCCCGAGCAGATGCAGGGCAAGGCCGCGGGGCCGCCGAACGACGTCTACGCGGCCGGGCTCGTGCTCTTCGAGCTCCTCGCGGGCAAAGGTCCCTTCGACGACGATCCGGGCGTCGGGCTCTCGCGGTGCTTCAAGCCGGCGCCGCTGCTGTCCGAATTCGTTCCTCGAGCACCGCAGCCGTTGACCCAGGCGCTCGCGCGCGCGCTCGAGCAGGATCCTGGACGAAGGCCGGCCGCTGGCGCGCTCGCGAGCGAGCTGCGCGCCATCGCAGCTGCGCTGAAGAACGCGCCGGGAGCTGCCGACGAAGAAGCCATCCGCGCCGAGGTGCACGACCTGCTCCGCCACATGCCGCTGGCGGACGACGTTTCGCCTGCGAGACCAGCCGCCGGGCGCCCTCCGACCGGGAGTGATCCGGCGCACCCTGCAGCTCCGCTCGCGCAGGGGTCGGCGCTCGCGGCTCCGCTGACGGCGGCTCCGCTGACGCCGTTGATGGCGGGCGCTCCCGGGCAGAGCCCGTCCGACGTGTTTGCGTCCTTTGGGCCGACGCTCGCATCGCCGACGGGAGATCCGCCACCTGGTGCTGCCGCGCCGCTCGGCGTACGGCCTGCCGCCGGGGCCCCCGCAGCCAGTGCACCCGTGGCAGCTACCCACCCGCCGACGATGCCCGGCGTCGGCATGGCACCGCTACGCGACTCGTCGCCCGACGTGCCTGCGCAGGCGCCTTCGGCGGGGGCCATATCGCTCGGCGCATCGAGCTCGCTCGTGGGCGATCACGCGGGCGCTCATCCTGCACATCCGTCCGGGATGATGCCGATGTTGACCGGACCTGCACCACTTGCGCATGGCCATCGCGGCTCGTCGCCCGAAGCCGTGGCAACACCGAACGGCCACGTCGCGCAAGCGCATGCCGCGTCGTTCGCGCCCGCGTTCCCCTCGCCATACGAGCAAGCGAACGCTCCCAACGGCGACGCTCCTCACGTGCGGATCTCGCAGCCGGGGCAGGTGCCGCCGCTGTTCGCGTCGACGCTGCCCGTGCATGGCGTGCACCGGCACGACTCCACGCCGAATGCGCCGGCGCGGGCGGGCGACAACACCTCGCCGGGCCTCTACGCGACCGTCGACAACCAGCCGCTCTCGACGCCGCTGCCCAAGCGCGCACCTTGGACGGCGATCGCCGTTGCGGGAGGAGCAGCGGTCCTCCTTCTCGTCCTCGTCGGAGGCGCCTTCGCGCTTCGTCACAAGGGCGCGAGCGCGACCGTGACCGCGGCGAGCACGGCCGATCCCTCGTCGAGGGCAACGGCCGCGGCACTCGTCGTCGAAGAAGCGTCGACGTCGGCACCGGCCGCGCCGGTCGCGTCGAGCGCAGCGCCCGTCGCGAGTCCAGCGAGCACGCCCCCAACTGCAAAGCCGAGCACGGCGCCGGTGCCTGCCGGTCACGCGCCACAGGCGACCATGCGCGCGACGCCGATGAGCGCGCCCGCACCTCAAACCAAACCCGCTCCGCCTGCGCCACAGCGCAACGGAAACGGGGCGCAAGGCGCCGAAAGAGACGGCTACGTGAAGAGCCTCTGACTCTCGGCGTGGCACGGGTCGACCTCACCCGGGCGATTTTTTCGATTTCAATCGTTTCCATGTTCGAGTTCCCGCAGAGTAGGTTCGATTCGTGCGCACCCGGCAGCTGTTCCAGTGGTTCACGGTTCTCCTCTTCGGGGTGTGCGTCTGGACCGCGTACGCGAACGTCCTCTCCGACGACGACGACGTCCGCGCGAAGGCCCGCACGACGGTGAACCAGGCCGCCGGCTGCGGTGAGGACTGCAAGCTCGAAGGCCTTCGCGGAGACCGCGGCATGCTCGAAGAGCGAATCGAATACGACGTCGTGAAGCACGGGCACTACGTCGTCGTGTGCCGGCGCGCGTTCATCGTCGCCGGCGACTACGCGTGCGACGTGAAAGAAGGAAAGATCGCTCCGCCCAGCGCAAGCGTCAGCACTGCAAAGGGACCAGCGAGCACCGCGCGCTGACTGCGCTGCCTATTCGGCCGCGCGAGCCGCTGACAATGCGCCCGCGGAGCGATCGAGCCGCTCCTTGATCGCGGCTCGGATCGCCTCGTGTGTCGCGGGCGATGCGAGCCGAACGTCGCCGCCGGGCGCTCCGAATGCAGCGATCGCGTCGCGGATCGCTTCACGCACGCTGATCGCCAGCATGAGCGGCGGCTCGCCGACGGCCTTGCTGCCGTGGATCACGCCGGGCTGGGCGGCGTTCGCGAGCAGCTCGACGTGGAAGTGCTCGGGGGCGTCGCCGATCGACGGGATCTGATACGTGCTCGCCGAGTGCGTGAGGAGCTTGCCGTCCTTGTTCCAGCGCAGCTCCTCACCGGTGAGCCAGCCCATGCCCTGCACGAAGCCGCCTTCGATCTGGCCGCGGTCGACGCCGGGGTTCAGCGACTCACCGACGTCGTGCAGGATGTCGACCACGCGCACGCGCTTCATCCCCGTGTACCCGTCGACCTCGACCTCCGACACCGCCGCGCCGTAGGCGAAGTAGTGGAAGGGACGTCCCTTCCCCTTCGATCGGTCGTAGCCGATGCCGGGCGTGCGGTAGTAGCCCGATGCAGACAGAGAGATCTGCTTCATGTACGCCCGGTCGACGACGCGCTCGAACGGGATCTCGACGCCCGGAACCTGCGGTGCGCGCACGATTCCGCGCTCGAAGACGACGGCGCCCTCGGGAACCAACATCGACGACTCCGCGGAGAGGAGCTCCGCCGCGACCGGCGCGAGCCGCTCGCGGATCGTCTCGCACGCGTGGCGGACCGCAGCTCCGTTGAGATCGGAGCCGCTCGAGGCCGCCGTCGCCGAGGTGTTCGGGACCTTGTCCGTCTGCGTTCGCATCACGCGCACCGCCGCAGCGGGGACGCCGAGCTCGCGCATCGCGACACCACGGATCTTCGTGTAGAGCCCCTGCCCCATCTCGGTGCCGCCGTGATTCACCTGGATCGTGCCGTCTCGATAGACGAGGACGAGCGCACCGGCCTGGTTCAGCCACGTCGCGGTGAACGAGATGCCGAACTTCACCGGCGTGATCGCGAGCCCGCGCTTCACGGCCATGCCGCTCCGCGCGTTGAAGGCCTCGATCTCGCGGCGCCGCTCCGCGAAACGAGAAGTCTCGAGCAGGCGCGACCAGATCGTGGTGATGCGCTCGTCGTCGAGCGGCTGTCCGTAGTGCGTCGTGTTGGACTCGCCCTTGCCGCGATAGAGGTTCCGCTCGCGGACCTCTTCGGGTGAGAGACCGAGACGCCGTGCGATCCGATCGAGGATCTCCTCCATGACGACCATCCCCTGCGGGCCGCCGAACCCACGGAACGCCGTATGCGAGACGACATTCGTCTTCGCGACGCGTCCGGTGAATTCGACCGACGGGATGTAATACGAGTTGTCGAGATGGAAGAGGCCGCGGTCGTTGATCGACTCGGAGAGATCGAGCGACCAGCCGCCGTCCGACACGAGGAGCACGCGCGCGGCCAGCAGGCGGCCCTCGTCGTCGTAACCGGCCTCGAAGCGCGCGTAGAACGGATGGCGCTTGCCCGTGAGCGTCATGTCGAGATCGCGATCGAGCTGGACGCGGACCGGCTTGCCGGTCTTCCGTGCAGCGAGCGCGACGAAGGCCGCCCACGCGTTGCCTTGCGTCTCCTTGCCACCGAAGCCGCCGCCCATGCGCGGTGACTGCACGACGACCTTGTTGCGCGGGAGATCGAGCACGTGCGCGACGACGGCCTGCACCTCCGAGGGATGCTGCGTCGAAGACGAGACGAAGACCTCTCCGTCCTCGCCCGGCTCCGCCCAGCACGCGTGGGACTCGAGGTAGAAGTGCTCCTGGCCGCCGATCTCGAGCTCGCCTTCGAGGCGGTGACGGCTCTTCGCAAGAGCCTCGTCGCAGTCGCCGCGGCGGATGACGTGCGGCTGCGTGTGGAAGCTCTCTTTCGCGATCGCGTCGCGCACGCCGAGCACCGGAGGCAGCGGCTCGTATTCGACCTTCACCTTCGCGGCCGCGAGCCGACACACTTCGTACGACGCTCCGACGACGATCGCGACGACGTGGCCATGGAAAGACGCCTCGCTCCCCTCCGCCGCGAAGAGCGGCTCGTCGTGCCGGATCGCGCCGACGTCGTTCATTCCGGGCACGTCCTTCGCGGTGAGCACGGCGGCGATGCCGGGCTCCTTCATGGCGTCGCGAGCATCGATCGACACGACGCGCGCACGCGCGTGCGGCGAGCACACGGGCCAGATGTGGAGCATGTCGCGACGCGCGGCGACGTCGTCGACGTAGAGCGCGCCACCCGTGACGTGCCCGATGGCGCTCTCGTGCTCGAGCGCGCGGCTCGCATCGTCATCTGCCGGAGCCGTACGGCGCGTAGGCTCGTAGACGAGCACCTCGTCCTGCGCGTTGCTCGTCTCGCCGCGGAAGAACTTCTCGAACAGGCTGACGATGAGATCGCGCCGGTAGACCGCACCCGAGCGATGATCGTCGAGCGGCGTGAACTCCGTCGCGAGGATCTCGGAGGCGCCCGCGAGCATCGCCTCGTCCCAACGCTTTCCGAGGAGGAACGCTTCGGTCTTCTTCGCGCGCGCAGGTGTCGCCGCAACACCGCCGAACGCAAGCCGTGCATGCGTGACGACACCCGAAGCGTCCGTGTCGACGACGAAGGCCGCTGCGGTGATGCTGATGTCGAGCTCTCGTCGCTTGCTGACCTTGTACGAATCCATGCGGCGCGTCCGCTCCGCCGGCGTGACGTTCCGCGGGATCACGATCCAGCGGACCACCTCGTCGGGCGCGATGACCGATTTGCGATACGCCGCGAAGAACTCGGCGATCGGGACGGTGCGCTGTCCCCCGGACTTTTCGAGGACGACCTCCGCGTCGAGCGCGAGCAGGATCGGCGGCATGTCCCCGATCGGCGACGCGGTGACGATGTTGCCGGCGAGCGTCGCGCGGTTCCGGATCTGCCTGGACGCGAACGCCCAGAGCATCTTGTCGATCATCGGATATTCGCCCGCGAGCGCCTCCTCGATCGAGGTCAGGGGCGCGTTGCCGCCGATGCGCCAGACCTTGTCGGTCTTCTCGATGGCCGCGAGCTCGCGAACGCCGTCCGTCGAGACGAGGAGCGGATAGCGCCTGTGCTGTTTGTTGATGTAGACGCCGATCTCCGTCGCACCGGCGACGAGCTCCGCGTTCGCGCCGTGCTCCGTCTTGATCTGGAGGAGGCTCCCGAGCGACGTCGGGCGTCGGAAGGCCTGGCCGCCGGCCTCGTAGTCGATCTCCGGTGCGCTCGGCATCGGAGCGCTCTTCGAGAGTCGCAGCTGGAACAGGTCCTCGCGCGCGGGCCGCTTCTTCTTCTCCTCGAGCGCGTCGAGCATCGCGTCGCGGATGGGCCGATAGCCGGTGCAGCGACACAGGTTCCCGTTCAGCTGGTCGCCGATCTTCGCGCGTGTATCGCCGTTCTCGTCGGCGAGGTCCTGCCGGTAGTACGCCTCGAACATCGAGACGATGAAACCCGGCGTGCAGTATCCGCACTGCGAGCCGTAGCGCTCGACCATCGCCTTCTGCACCGGGTGCAGCGCGTCCGGACCACCAACGCCCTCGACGGTGACGATCTCGCGACCGGCGACCATCGGCAGCAGCGTGATGCACGCATTCACCGCGCGGTACGTGCGCTCTCCGCGAGCGTCGACGTCGACGATGGCGACGGTGCACGCGCCGCAATCACCCTCGGCGCAACCTTCCTTCGTCCCGGTCCTGCCGGTTGCCCGAAGCCACTGCAGGAGCGTCGTGTTGGACGGGACGTTCGCGACGGTCGCAGAGCGGCCGTTGACGACGAGCTCGAAGGACGACGAACGGACCATTCGCCGATGATACGCTCGCGCTTGGTAAAAGGAACGAGCGCGCAGCGGGGGGCCAATTCATCGCTGCCTCCGCCACGCGATCATCTCGGATGCGATCGCGACGGCGATCTCGTCGGGTGTACGCGCGCCGATGTCGACTCCGATCGGCATCCGCAAGCGCGCGCGATCGGCGTCGCTGAAGCCCTTGGCTTCGAGTCGCTGGCGCGTGCGCTCGGCCTTCGCCCGGCTCCCGACCCCGCCGACATAGGCGAAGCCTCTCCGGAGCGCCCACTCGATGACGCGCTGATCGAGCGCGTGATCATGGGTCATGACGAGGCAGGCCCCGCGTGGATCGACGTCCCGTCCGACCTCGTCGAACTCGCCTGCGATGCAGCGAACGCCTTCGATACGTCCGCCCTCCGCCCACGCGTCGCGCTCGTCGACGACGGTCACCGAGAATCCGACCTTCGCGAGCAGCGGCGCCACCGCCGTCGCCACGTGCCCTGCGCCGACGACGAGGGACGGAACGAGCCCACCGATCGGTTCGATCAAGACGACGAGCCTCCCGCCGCAGCACATCCCGAGCTCCGCCCCGAGCTTGAACGTCCGCACGTCGTGCTTGGCGCTCCCGGTTCGATCCCGTGCGAGGACGACGAGCGCCTCGAGCACGGCTCGCTCGACGGCACCTCCGCCGACGGTGCCGACGCACGTGCCGTCGTCACCGAGGTAGAGCTTCTGTCCGGGGGTTCCCGGCGCCGAGCCGTGTCGCTCGAGCACGGTCGCCATCGCTCCCGATACGCCGCGCGCGATCGCCGACGATGCTGCGCGTAGCACGACCGAGATGTCGCCGGCGGAAGGGATCGGCAACGGTTCGTCGCGAGCGCTTCCGGGTTCATCGCGAGCGCTTCCGGGTTCGTCGCGAGCGCTTCCGATCTTCTGCTGCGGCATCCGCGACGTCGAAAAGGAAGTCCCTGCCGCATCTGGATCGTCGCCGGCGGTCGTGGTCCCCGCCTCCGCCTCCTGACCGCGGTGCTTGCTCATCGACACGGTTCATTCTACCTCCCGAACGACTGAAGATCGCCTTATCCTGCGAGCCTCTGCATGCCCGTCCTCGGCGCGCCCAGCTACGATCCGAACCAGGTCCTCGTGATGATCCTCGCGGGAGGCGAGGGCAAACGGCTCTACCCACTGACGCTCGATCGCGCCAAGCCTGCCGTCCCGTTCGCAGGGCGCTACCGCATCATCGACATCGTCCTGTCGAACTTCGTCAACTCCGGCCTCACGCGGATCAAGGTGCTCACGCAGTACAAGAGCGCCTCGCTCGAGGAGCACATCGCTCGCGTCTGGCGCCTTTCGCCGATGCTGGATCAGTTCATCGAGGCCATCCCGGCGCAGCAGCGAACCGGTCTCTCGTGGTTCAAGGGATCGGCGGACGCGGTCTACCAGTGCCAGCACGTCATCACCGACGAGGGGCCCGACATCGTTGCCATCTTCGGCGGCGACCACGTCTACAAGATGGACGTCCGGCAGATGATCAACGCGCACGTGCAGCGGAACGCTGCCGCGACGGTCGCTGCCATCCCCGTGCCGAAGAAGGACGCGACCGAGTTCGGCGTCCTCGAGATCGACGCCGGCGGCCGCATCATCGCCTTCCACGAGAAGGTGAAGAACCCGCCGACGATGCCGGGCTCGAATGACATGTGCCTCGCGTCGATGGGAAACTACATCTTCCGCAAGGAGGATCTCATTCGCGAGCTCAATCGCGATGCCGCGGTCGAGAGCAGCAAGCACGACTTCGGCCACGACATCCTCCCGCGCATGGTCGCCGACGGGCAGGACGTGTTCGTCTACGACTTCGCGAAGAACGTCGTCCCCGGTGAAGAGGAGCGCGCGCAGGGCTACTGGCGCGACATCGGTACGATCGAGGCCTACTGGGAGGCGCAGATGGATCTCATCTCGATCCATCCCCTCTTCAACCTCTACAACAATCGCTGGCCGATCCGGACCGGCGTGACGCACGATCCGCCGGCGAAGTTCGTGTTCCGCGACGAGGCGCATGCGCGCGTAGGTATCGCGACCGACTCGATGGTCAGCCACGGATGCATCATCTCCGGAGGCCGCATCCACCGGAGCGTGCTCAGCGTCGGATGCCGCGTGAACTCCTTCGCCGAGATCGAGGAGAGCGTCCTCTACGAGCGCGTCCGCGTCGGGCGTCACGCAAAGCTTCGCCGGTGCATCATCGACAAGGACGTCGAGGTCCCGCCCGGCGTCGAGGTCGGGTTCAACCTCGAGGCCGACCGCAAGCGCTTCTTCGTCACCGACAACGGGCTCGTCGTCATCCCGAAGCGAGCAAAGCTGGACGACGAAAAGATGTGGCGGCTCTAGTCTTCTTCCCCATGCGTACATGGGGCCCCTAGTCTAAACGGCGCGTCTGGAGCATGCTCGTCGACGGCGAGCTCGCCAGGAGGATCGTCGGTGCGCACGATCATCGTCGGTGATGTCCACGGCTGCGCGAGCGAGCTCGAGTCGCTGCTCGATGCCGTTGGCTTCGCGAGCGGCGATCGGCTCGTCTTCGTCGGCGATCTCGTCGCCCGTGGGCCAGACTCGCTCGGCGTCCTCGACATCGCACGCAAGACGGGCGCGATCGTGGTCCGGGGAAACCACGAGCAGAAGCTGCTCGATTGGCGAAACGCCCGCGAGCACTGGCTCCGCCGCGAGAACGTACCGAAGGCCGCGCTCGGCAAGATGCATCGCGACGTCGTGCGAGAGCTGAGGCCGGTCGACTGGTCGCTGCTCGACTCGACGAAGCTCTCGCTCGACCTGCCCGAGCACGGCCTGCGCGTGGTCCACGCCGGCGTCGATCCCGCTGTTCCGTTCGAGCTCCAGGACCCCGACACGCTCCTCCGCATTCGCACGGTGCTCGTGCCGGGACATGCGCGCGGAGAAGGACACGTGCTCTGGGGCCTTCGCTACACCGGCCCGCCGCACATCGTCTTCGGGCACAACGCGGCGCCCGGGCTCCAGCTCCATCCGTGGGCGACGGGTCTCGATACGGGATGCGTCTACGGCGGACGTCTCACGGCGATGGTGCTCGCACACGGACAGAAGGTCCCTCGAGCGATCGCCGCGCGGCGCGAGATCCTCGTCTCGCAGCCCGCACGCCGCGTCTGGTTCGAGCCCGCACACAAGACTGCGCAGTCTGCCTGACGTCTCGCGCCCCCGAGCCTGGCGCGACGTTCGCCCGGGAAGCTGATGACTCGCGCCGAGGCGCGCGCTAGTGTCGCGCCCATGATGCGGGGCTTGCGGAAAGAGCTTTCAGCGTGGTTGGCGCTCGTCCTGGCGCTGCACGTCGTGCTGTCGAGCTCGCCGGCATTCGCGCAGACGAAGCCCGCGGACAAGCCGGCGAAAAATCCGGCGACAACCGCCCCCGCTCAGCCGCAGGACCTCGTCACGAAGGGCCAGCAGCTGTTCGAGGATCAGCAGTACGAAGAGTCGGTGCAGACGCTCTCGGCGGCGCTGCTCCGTCCGAGCAACACGAAGGAGCAGAAGGTCGAGATCTACCGCCTGCTCGCGCTGAACTACATCACGCTCGGGCGCAAGGAGGAGGCCGACAGCGCCGTGCGTGGTCTGCTCGTCGTGCAGCCCGACTACCAGCTGCCCGCGAACGAGTCGCCGCGCTTCCGCGACTTCTTCAAGGACGCACGCACGAAGTGGGAAGCGGAAGGCCGCCCCGGCCTCGTGAAGGAGAAAGCCGCCGAGCACCCGGTCGTCCTCCGTCACGGCTCACCGTCGTCGTCCGACAGAGACAAGCCGATCGAGCTCCGCGCAAAGCTCGAAGACGTGGACGGGCGCACCGGCAGCGTGAAGCTCTATTACCGGACCGGCTCGAAGGGCGAGTTCGCCGAGACGCTGGCCGACGTCGAAGGCGACAGCGTCCGCGCGCAGATCCCGGCGTCGGCCGTGAAGCCGCCGCTGATGGACTATTACTTCGAGGTGCTCGACGGAGGCGGCAACGTCATCGCTTCCCGTGGTGATGCGCAGGCACCTCTGCGGATCGCGATCCCCGACGGCGGAGGATCCGGCTGGGTGCTGCCGCTCGCGATCGGAGGAGGGATCCTCGGCGCGGCGGCGATCGTCGGCGGCCTGGCGCTCGCCGGCGTGTTCTCGAGCTCGACCCCGCCGGCAGGCGCTGGCAGGTCGACGGTGACCGTGAACGTCGGCGAGGCCGGCTTTCACTTCTGACTGTTCTGAACTTCCGAGAGATCGATCGTGAGCGAACCGCGTTATCCGTATGTCCACGTCGACGTCGCCCCCGAGATGGTGGACGAGGTGAGCGCGCTGCTCTTCGAGCTCGGCGCGGAAGGTGTCGAGGAGCGTGACGAGGGCACGCTCGCGAAGAGCGCATCGACCGGCAAGGTCACGCTCGTCGCGGCGTTCTCGACCCGCGAGGACGCCGAAGAGGCGATGGCGCAGCTTCGCGAGCCGCAGGAGCTCATGGGGCTCGAGGCAGGCGCGCTCTCGCCGCGGTACGAGGAGATCGTCGGCGACGCATGGCGCGACGCGTGGAAGGAGCACTATCGCCCGTTCACGATCGCGCGCACGAACGACGGTCGCGCCGTCGTCGTGCGTCCTCCGTGGGAGGATCATGCGGCGAAGCCCGGTGAGCACGTCCTCGAGCTCGAGCCGGGGCGCGCCTTCGGCACCGGCCTGCACGAGACGACGCGCCTCGTCGCTCAGGCGCTCGCGGATCACGCTCGTGAGCTCGCCGGCGTCACGCTGCTCGACGTGGGATGTGGAAGCGGCGTCCTCGCGCTCATCGCGCTCGTGCTCGGCGCGCCTCGCGCGGTCGCGGTCGACATCGACAGCGAGTCGATCGACGTCACGCGTGAGAACGCCGCACGGAACGCATTGACCGACCGCATCGACGCGAGCACGACGGCGATCGAGGACGTGGACCTCGTCTCGCCGGTCGTCGTCGCGAACATCGAGGCACGCATCCTCATCCCGATGGCCGCCGAGCTCGATCGGCACGTGGCCCCGGGCGGGCTCCTCCTCTTGTCGGGCATCCTCGTCCCGCAGAAGAACGACGTCCGTGCGGCGTATCCGGACTTCGAGCTCCTCGAAGCTCCGGAGATGGGCGAGTGGACGCTGCTCGCGCTCCGAAAGCGCGCTTCGTGATCCGATGACGGTCCGCGCGCCGATCTCCGGGCTCGCGGAGGGCGAGCGCGAGCTTCCGGCGGAGACGTCGCATTATCTCTGCCGCGTTCGCCGGCTCGGACCGGGCGCTCGCTTCGTCGGCTTCGATCCCGACGCGCGGACCGAGGCCGACGCGGAGGTCGTCGACGCGTCCACGACGGCCGCGCGCGTGAAGATCGGCGCGGTCCGTGCGGCGCGCGTGGTCGCGGGAACAGGCCTCGTCCTCGTGTACGCGCTCGCAAAGGGCGACAAGGTCGACGACGTCGTGCGAGACGCGACGGAGCTCGGCGCTACACGCATCGTCATCGCGCGAACCGAGCGTGCCGTGGTGAAGGCCGCCGGCGAGCGCGCCAAGGAGAAGCTCGATCGGTGGCGCCGCATCATTGAACAAGCCGCCAGGCAGTGCGGGCGCGCCGATCCACCCGAGATCGTCGGCGTGCTCGACTGGGCCGATGCCCTCGAGCGTGCGAGCGACTGCGATGCGCGCTTCTGCCTCGATCCTCGCGCCGTCGAGATGCTCGGCGCTGCGCTCGCCCCCGCGGTCGAGCGAGCAGGCTCGATCGCGTTCGCGATCGGACCAGAGGGCGGGCTCTCCGGTGACGAGGTGGAGGTGGCCGTCGGAAAGGGCTTCCTCCCCGCGTCGCTCGGCCCGTTCATCCTTCGCACCGAGACCGTCGCGGCAGCCGTGCTCGGGGCGGTCCGCGTGCTCGCGAGCGGCTGAGGAGCAGAGTACGATGCTCCGTCGATGCGCGTGCTCCTCGTCAGCGCAAACCGGGAGCAATATCCGTCGCCGGTCGTGCCGCTCGGCGTGCTCTCGGTGGCAGGCGCGATCGTCGACGTGCACGACGTCCGCGTCGCGGACATGTGCTTCGAGGCCGATCCGCTGCGCGCGGTGACGGACGCGATCGCCGCCTTCGAGCCGGATGTCGTCGGCATCGGTCTCCGCAATCTGCACGACAACGCGTACGGCTCGAGCGAGCACCTGCTCGCGTACTACGAAGATCTCGCGCGCACCGTTCGCGCTGCGACGCGCGCGCCGGTCGTCGTCGGCGGCGCAGCGGTCACACTGCAGCCAGCGAGCCTCCTCGATCGGCTCGGCGCGGATCACGCGGTCGTCGGTGAAGGCGAGCACGCGTTCCGCTCGCTCCTCGACACGCTCGCGCGCGGCGCCCGCCCCGAGCGCGTCGTGCGAAGCGTCGTAGCCGAGCGCCGCCTCATCCAGCTCGACGCGAAGCTCGGCCTTCGTGTGCCGCCGGTACCCGCCTCGGATCTCGACGCGTTGCCAGCACCCGCGCGCGACCTCGTCGATCCGCGCTACTTCGAAGTCGACGGCACCGACGGGTTCCAGACGAAACGCGGCTGCGCCTTCCACTGCGCCTACTGCGACTACCCTGACCTCGAAGGACGGAAGGTTCGCGTGCGCGATCCGGAGAAGGTCGCCGCCGAAGTCGCCGAGCGCTCACGCGTCCCCGGCGTGACGCACGGCTTCTTCGTCGACAGCGTCTTCAACGTCCCCCGTGCGCATGCGCTCGCGGTCTGCAACGCCCTCGAGCGCCGCGGCTCTCCCCTGCCCTGGGTCTGCTACGTCACTCCGGCGTCGCTCGACGACGAGCTCGTCGCCGCGATGCGCCGCGCGGGGTGTGTCGGCGCCGAGATCGGAACGGACACGGGTACGCCACGCGTGCTCGAGCGCTTGCGGAAGCCCTTCGACCTCGACGACGTGCGCCGCGTGCGGGCCTCGTTCGTCCGGCACGGCATCGCCGATACGCATTCGTTCGTCCTCGGTGCAGAAGGAGAGACCGTCGAGGAAGCCGAAGGCACGCTCGGGTTCGTGCGCGAGCTCGATCCGGACGTCGCGGTGTTCGTCGTCTTCATGGAAGACCGCGAGGAGCGCGATCCGCATCGCGCGGCGCATCACGAGGCGCTGCTCGATCTGCTCGCGCGCGAGGCGCCGAAACATGCGGGCTGGGTCGTGCCGGAGCTCGGGATCCGCTTCGGAGAGAAGGTCCGGCGTCTCGTCGCGAGCCAGAAGCTACGCGGCCCGGCGTGGGTCCATCTCGCACGCGCGAGACGGCACGCGTCGATCGGCCGCTGAGCCTTCGGCGATCAGAAGTTGAACCACTGCGAAGGGTTCGACCGCAGAAACGCGGTGATCCGATCGGCGATCGTCTGTGCTGCCGCCCCGGTGGACTCCGGCGGATCGTCGCGCCCGAGCCGTACCGGCGGATGGATTACGATGCGATAGCGGCGGAAGCCTGTTCGCGCGCAGAAGATTGGAATGAGCGGAACCCGCGCGAGGCGCGCGAGTTGGAACGGCCCCTCGGGCAATGCAGCGTCGGCGTCGAAGAGCCGGACGGGCAGCGTCCGCATTCCGGGCGGCGTCCGATCGAGCTGCATCGCGACGACCCCGCCGCGGCGGAGCTGGCCGAGGAGCGGAAGCGCATCGAGCGCGTCAGTGCCGACGTGGACGACGCGGACGCGCGCCTTGCCACGGACTTCGTCGTGCAGCTTCTCCGCGGCAGCATCGGCCTCGTGCGCCATCACGATGACCATGTCGACCTCGAGATCGCCCGTGAGAAGCGAGCCGAGGACGTCCCATCCTCCCGAATGAATGGTGCCGATGATGAACGGACCGCCGAGCACATCGCGGAGATGCTCGGCGCCTTCGATCACGGGCTCGATCGGGCGCTCGTTCTTCGATCCGGTCGCGAGCGACTCGCCGAGCGCACCTGCGAAGCTCGCGAACGTACGCATCGTGTCGATCGTGTCCTGCCAGACCGGGGCAGGCCCACGGATGCGGTGCAAGTTGTCCACGACGCGCCTCCGCGCATCTTTCGAGAGCACCGCCGCCGTCCATCCGACGACGGGCGGGCTGTAGCGGAGGACCCAGAACGGAGCGCGCGCAGCGCCGAGCCATGCGAGCTTTCGAAGAAAGACAGAGTGACGCGAGACAGGCATGCGATAGGGCGCGCCATTCTCGCACGTCCGGAGGCAAGCCGATCACGTACCGCAAGGTCAGCCGCGGCTTGTTCCCAGTTCAGTGAGCTAGGAAACAAGCTGCGCGGAGGCACCACGAGCGAGACGTCGCTTTGCTCTCCTCGAGACCAGCTCGAGCGAGCGGCTTCGAGGCTAGGCCTCGACCGCGACGCCGTCGTCGGAGCCGACCTCGCCATGCGCGGGACGGAGCTCGATGATGCCGAGCCACGCGAACAGCCGGATCACCTGCCACGTCGGGTCGATCTCGAACCAACGAACGCCGAAGTTCGGGCGCATGGCGTGGCGATGGTGGTTGTTCTGGAACAGCTCACCCAGGGTGAGGAAGTCGAAGACGAGCGTGTTGCGCGACACGTCGTCGCTGTCGAAGTTGCGGTAGCCGTAGCGGTGCCCGCACCAGTTCACGATCGCGCCGTGGATCGGCCCCATGATGAAGTGCGCCGGCAAGAACAGCCACATCCACCAGTGCGTCGCGAAGGCGACGTAGAAGAGCGTGTAGGCGGAGAGCCAGACGATGCGCGCGGGCCATGACTGGCTGAGCCGATCGAGCGCCGGCCAGTCCGGGAGGTTCTTCGCGAAGCGCGCCTCGGGCTCCTCGCGACGGTACGCGAAGGCGTCGTAACGCTTCTTCGTCGCGTACATCATCGTGAAGAGGTTCGAGTGGTTCTCCGGCGAATGCGGATCGTTCGGACCATCGCTGTACGCGTGGTGCATCCGGTGCAGGATCCCGTAGCCCCGCGCGCTGAGGAAGCTCGACCCCTGTGTGAGGTACGTGCAGATGTGGAAGAAGCGCTCCCAGCGCTTCGACATCGTGAACTGCTTGTGAGCTCCGTAGCGGTGGAGGAAGAACGTCTGGAAGAAGACCGACGAGACCCAGTGACCGACGAAGAAGAGCGCAACCGCCATCTTGTTGGCGGCGACTCTACGTTCCGCGGCCTCGATCGACCACCATCGTTTGGTCAGCTTTGATTCCGTCCGTCACGAATTGGTCATCCCGTGACGGAATGTCCCCCCATCCGTGACGCATCCGCGGGCGAAGCCGGCGGTCACCAGACTTCGCAGCGGTCCTTCTTCACCATCTTCGCGTCCGGCTTGCAGCTGAACGCCTGCGCGAACTCGGGGGTGTTCGACAACGGCCCGTTCACACGGAAGTTCGGCGGCGAGTGCGGGTTCGTCGAGACGAGGTGACGCAGCGATTCGTCGCGCATCTTCCCGCACCAGCCCTGCGCGAAGCCGAGGAAGAACTCCTGGTCCGGAGTGAACTCGGAACCCGTCGCCGGCGGCGTCGCGTGCTTCGCCTTGAACGCCTTGTACGCGAGCTTGATGCCGCCGAGATCGGCGATGTTCTCGCCGAGCGTCAGCTTGCCGTTCACGTGCAGGTCGCCGAGGACGGTGTACGAGTCGTACTGCTTCTTCACGCAGTCGGCGCGACGCTCGAACTCGTCGTTCACGCTCTTGGCCCACCAGTCCTTCAGGTTGCCGTCGAGATCGAACTGCCGGCCCTCGTCGTCGAAGCCGTGCGTGAGCTCGTGGCCCATGACCATCCCGATGGCGCCGAAGTTCGTCGAGGCGGGGACCGCGTTCGAATAGAACGGCGGCTGGAGGATGCCAGCCGGGAACACCATCTCGTTGAGCTGCGCGTCGTAGTACGCGTTCACCGTCGGCGGGCTCATCTGCCACTCGCTGCGGTCGACAGGCTTGCCGATCTTCGCGAGCTGCCGCGTGTGCTCGAACGCGGAGCTGCGCTGCTCGTTCAGCAGGTAGCTCTCACGCGTGATCTGGAGCTTGTCGTAGTTCCGCCACTTGTCCGGGTACGCGATCTTGTTCGCGATCTTTCCGAGCTTGCCGAAGGCCGCCTTCCTCGTCGGCTCGTCCATCCACGCGAGCTTCTCGAGGTTCTGGTGCATCGCCTCCTCGATCGCCTGGACCATGCCGACGACGGTCTGCTTGCCCTCCGCGCCGAGCGTCTTCTTCACGAAGGGCTGCGCGAGCGCTTCGCCCATCGACGAATCGATCGCGCGAACGCAGCGCTTCCAGCGCGGCGGGAGCTTCTCGGCGCCCGTCAGCGCGTGCTTCCACTTGAACTTCTCGTCGACGAACTTCTGACCGAGCTGGTTCCCGGTCACGCGGAACAGGTGCCAGCGGAGGTACGTCTTCCAGTCGGCGATCGACACCTTGCCGTTCACCATCGCGCCGAGCGCCTTCATGTAGTCGGGCTGCGCGACGTTGAACGCGGTGACGTCCTTCGCTCCTGCGCCCTCGAGCCACGCGTCCCACTGGATGCCGGGGGCCACCTTCGCGAGATCCGCCTTCGCGGCGCGGTGGTTGATCTTCTTCGGCTCGCGGCGGTCCTCCTTCGACATCCACGCCTTCGCGAACGCCGTCTCGATCTCGAGGACCTTCTTCGCGCTCGCCTTCGCCTTTGCGTCCGGCTCGCCGGCGAGCTGCATCATCGCCGCGACGTGCGCTTCGTACTTGTTCCGGAGCTCCGTCATCTTCGGCGTGCTCTCGAGGTAGTACTCGCGCTCGGGCATGCCGAGACCGGCCTGCCAGATCATCGCGATGACCTGCGTCGCGTCGCCGAAGTCCTGCGCGGCGCTCTGCTCGAAGACGATGCCCGTCCCGAGGTCGGCCTGCATGCGTCCGAGCAGCTTCGTCAGCGATGAGGGATCCTTGATCCCGTCGATCGCCTTCAGCCACGGCTCGAGCGGCTTGATGCCGGCCTTCTCGATCGCCGCCTCGTCCATGCACGAGGCGTAGTAGTCACCGAGCGCCTTCGCATACGGCTCGCTCTGGTTTTCGCCCTTCGCGTAGCTCTCGAGGATCTGGTGGAGGATCTCCTCGTTGCGGTCGTGGATGACGCTGAAGCTCCGGTACCACGAGGCCTCGTCGCCCGGGATCTCGGTCGCCTTGATCCAGCCGCCGCACGCGTACTGGTAGAAGTCGTCACACGGCGAGACGCTGGGATCGAGCGCCGCCTTTTCGACGCCGGTCGTCGCGCCGGCCGGCGAAGACTTGCTCGTCTCCGGCGACGGCCCTGCCGAGGCATTCGCCGGCGTGTTCGGGACCGGCGTCTCGCCTCCTCCACACGAGAGAACGAGAGCAGCAACACCGACGGAAGCCAGCACGGCCGAACGACGAGAGAGCGAACGCATGACCGCGCGTATGCCAACGTTGCGTGCGGACTGCAAGCGGACGGACGTCGCACGTACCTCATCACAGCGGAGCGATCTCATCCGAGCCGCCGTCGTCCACCACGACGGCGGGCCCCGTCGTCTCGGCCGGCCCCGCGCACCGGGCGAAGTTGACTGAAATGACCACCTTGGTCATATTGGTCATATGCCACGGTCGGTACAACGCCCGCGCGATCCCATGCGCCGCCGCCGCATCCTCGACGCAGCAAAGCGGAGCTTCACGGCGAACGGCCTGAAGGGCGCGAGCCTCGACGCGATCGCAGCGGAAGCGGGCTGTGCGAAGGGCGCTCTCTACCTCGAGTTCGCCGACAAGGAGGAGCTCCTGCGCGAGGTCGTCTCGGAGACCTTCGCCGCGATCAAGGCGCGCTTCGACGCCGACGTGGCGTCGATCCCTTCCCCGCTCGACCGCCTGGTCGGGACGCTGCGGTTCGCGTATCGGCAGTTCGCGGCAGAGCCGCTGTTCGCCAAGCTGATGCGGGACGATCCCGATCTGCGCGTGCTCGTGCCGCCGGGCGGTGAGGCGGCGATGAAGCGCGCTGCGGAGGCGCAGAGCGCGCAGCTCACCGGATGGATCGACGAAGGGATCCGTCTCGGCGAGATCCGATCCGACGTGGATCGTGACGCGATCCCGTCGGTGATCGCCGTCCTCCGCTTCGCGCCGGAGCACATCGCGCTGGCGACGTCACTCGGCGTCGTCTCCACGGAGCGGGCGCTCGAAGCGCTGCTCGACGTCTTCCGCATGGGTCTCGCGGCGCGCGGACGCACGGAGTCGAGCGGAGTGAAGCCGAGCCCACGAAACCGCACGGACCGAACAAGGAGGTCGAAGCGATGAACGACGACGGCACCAGCGGGGAAACCAGGGACGCGGCGATCGAGCTCGAGTCGCTGACGAAGCAGTTCGGAAGCGTCATCGCCGTCGACCGCGTCAGCCTCTCCATCCCGCGCGGCGACATCTTCGGCTTCATGGGCCACAACGGAGCCGGAAAGACGACGACGCTGCGGATGCTGCTCGGGCTCACCCGACCGACAGCGGGGCGCGCCTCCGTCCTCGGTCACGACGTGACCCGTGCGCCGCTCGAGATCCGCCGGCTGACGGGCTATCTCCCGGCCAGCTATGCGCTCCCGCCGGACATGACGGCGCGGCGCTTCCTCCACTACGTCGGCGCGATGTTCGCGCTGCCACGCGACGTCGTGGGGACGCGTATCGAAGAGCTACTCGAGACGTTCGATCTCGGCCGCGCGGCCGATCGACCGCTGCGAGGGTTCTCGACGGGGATGACGCAGAAGGTCGGCCTCGCACAAGCGCTCATCAACGATCCCGAGCTCCTGTTGCTCGACGAGCCGACGTCCGGGCTCGATCCTCTCGGGCGGCACGATCTGCTCGAGCTCCTTCGCTCCCTCGCGCGCGACCGGGGCACCACGATCGTCTTCTCGTCGCACATCCTCTCGGACATCGAGGCCCTCTGCGAACGGGTCGCGATCATGCACGAGGCGCGGCTCGTCGCGCGAGGTGAGGTCGCCGCGCTGAAAGAGACGTATCGGGCGCGGACGATGGACGATCTCTATCTCGCAGTCGTCCGTGGGAGGGCCGCATGATCCTGAGGCTCCAGTGGCTCGACTATCTAGCAACGCTCCGCGAGCGGAAGACGTGGCTCGGCGTGGTGATGATGGCCTACACCGTGCTGGCGATACCGATCGCGATCGAGCGTCCTCCAGAGCACGTGAAACACGCCATCGACGCATGGCTCGGCTCGGCCGACCCGTTCGTCGCCTTCATGTACGTCTGGCTCGACCTGGCGATGAACAAAGCGCTCGCCTTCTTGCCCGTGGTCATGGCGAGCGGGCTCGTCCTCCGTGAGCGCGACACACGCACGCTGCCCCTCCTGGCGAGCAAGCCGCTCTCGCTTTCAAGATACTTCGCCGTTCGCACGCTCAGCGCGTGCGGCGTCGTCGCGACGCTCCATCTCGGAGCGCAAGTCGCCGGCTCGATCTGGTTCTCGCTCCGCGTGCCCGGCTTCCGGGTGATCCCGTTCTTCGAAGCGATGCTGCTCCACGCGTTCGCGGCGATCTTCGCCACCGCGCTCGCTGCCGCGATCGGCGCGTGGGTGAAACACCGCACCGCCTCCGCGCTCGTCGGCTTTTCGGTGCTCAGCGGACTCGTCGGCCTCGCGCTGGTCGGCTTCTATCAGCCGGCCTGGCGCGCGGCGACGATGGTCAATCCGATCACGCTCGGCTCGCTCGCCCTGAGCGATCTCGACGGCGGGATCCATGTCGTGCCGATGGTCGCGCTCGTCGGCTTCACCGCAACCGCCATCGCGCTCGGCGCGCGCGGCATACGCAGGATCGAGGCCTGAGCGATGGCCCACACACAGGTCTCCCGCGACTACGTCCTCTTCGAAGCACGCCGGGCCCCCTTGCGTGCCGCGCTCGCGACTGCGGCGGGAGGTGTGCTCGTCGTCCTCGGCTCGCACGCGCTGATCCTCCGTCTTCCGGCGGCGGTCTTGCGCTTCATGGAGCAGGCGTTCCGGGTCGATGGGCTTGCAGCGGTGCTCCTCGTCAACGACCTCCTCGCGGTCTATTTCGTCACGTTCTTCGTGGGCCTCGGCAGCGTCGTCGATGCCACGGTCGCGGCGCGGGAGGAGGGACGGCTCGAGCTCGTTCTCGCGAAGCCGATCAGTGGGCGGGCTCTCATCGGAGCGAGACTGGCGCCAGTCCTCGTGACGGCCGCGGCGACGGGCGCGATCGTCGCGATCGCCGTGGCGCTCGCCGTCTCCCGCCACGTCGGCGTCGGTGATTCGATCACCGCTTCCGGGGCGCTCGGAAGCAGCCTCGCCCTCGTCGCGCTCGGCGTCGTGCTGCTGTCGACGCTCCTACCGCTGCTCGCGCTCTCGCGCGATCGCCTCCAGGCGCTGCTCCTCGCGGCGATGGTCTGGCTCGGGCCCGTGCTGCCGACGGGCTTCTTCATCTATCGCCCGGACATGTTCGAGACGGAGTCCGGACATGTTGCGATCCTGCTCTTGCCAGCGCTCCTCTGGCACGACGCGACCGCTGCGTGGCTCGGCCCGGTCGCGCTCGTGGCGTGTATTCCGTTCGGCGCGTCGATGGTCGCACTCGCCGGGTGGCTCCTCGAGCGCGCCGACGCGCGATGACGAGCGTGCCTGACGACGAGCAGGGTCGGACGCCGGGAGATCTCGCACAGCCCCGAACTGTGATGCGTCAGCGCGGGCCGACGGCCGGATCGAAGGCGTTGCGATAGCGGCGCGAGCAATAGTTCGCGGGGATCTCCTTCGCGCCGTTCAGCTCGCGCTTGTTGAGCGGGCAGACGAACGCGGCGAGCTGATCGGCGGTCCACGAAGCGAACATCTTCACGTTGCCGGTCGGACGCGCGACGCCGCGCTGCGCGGGATAATCGACGTCGACCTGCTGGCCCTTCCAGGTATCGGGCTTGCGGATCACGCTGACGGGCACGTCGAGGCCGGTGACCGCATCGCCGCGGTGAACCGTCGTCGTCATGTCGACGCCGATCAGGTGCGCGAGCTCGGTGACGTGCTCGCCCTGCATGCGGTTGCAGCCGTGCGAGACCGGTCCGCGAATCAGCTTCCATTCACCGTCGGCCGCCGTGATCGGTCCGTGGAACGCGATCCCGCGGTTGTAGGGGATGAACGGGAAGCCCCCCCACGCCGCGCTCGAGTTCGTGGGGACCCACGGCGAGACGCGCGTGATGTCGTAGCTCGAACCCTGCGAGTTGACGCTCGCCCCGGTCGCGATCGGGTAGACGATGGCGACCTTCGTGCGAGTCCCCTCGACGAGCGAGTCGGCGTAATAGGGCAGCGGCTGCCTCCATCCCGCCGGGATGTAGCCCGTCACGCGCGCGGTGTGCGCCGTCAGTGAGACGGTGATCGCAGGGTTGTCGAGATGCGGGAGCGTCCCGTTGTAGACCCACTGCTCCGCAGCGCCCTTGCGCAGCTCGTCTTCGGTGACATCGCCGTCGTTCACGTCCTCGTCGTCCGTCTGCGCGGCGCAACCTGCGAGCGTCGACAGGGCGATCGGGAGAGCAGCAAGTGCGAACCAACGTGCGAGGGCCATCATCGAAGTTCCTCCGAGCCTGGAAGTTGACACTCACCAGTGCACACACAGTGCCACCCGCGCGCCTTTCGAATTTCGCGGGATTTTGCGTGCATCAGGGGATGATCCGCCGGAAAATTCGAGCAACGGAAGATCCAGGGCTCTCGTCTCCTTGTCCATGGCGTGACCCTCGCGAGGACGTCGGACGGGCGGCGGATGATCGACCGGCCTTGCCGCCTCGACGGAACGATCGAGCGCTTCGCGCGCGGTCATGGGGTCTGGCGCTCGAACGGAGAGAAATGACGCTCGCCATGACAGCGCGGGAAGCGCCGCTCGTGCTCGAGCGCGTCCAGGGTAGACGCGCAGCTCCTCGGCTCGCCCTCTCCCTCCGATGGGCTCCGGTGCCGCGGCCTGATCCGGAACGGCGCTGCGCTGCCTGCGGTCGCGATCCGGAACGAAGCGACCGTTGTATGCTGACGCCTCTGATGCTCGAACGCATCGCGCTGCACCAGACCCGTCTCCGTACGCCCGGGCTCGGCCTCGAGGGCAAAGGCGTCGCACTCGGCGCGAAGGGCCTGGTCCTCTTGCCTTCGCTCGACCGGCTCGTCGCCTGGCTCAGCGTCTACACGCGCGAGCACTCGCTCGAGGATCTCATGCCGAGCCTCGTGATCGAGATCGTGCAGAGCAAGCTCGGCACGAAGGAGATCACGCTCTCATTTGCGGCCGAGTCGAGCGACCGAATGGATCGCGTCGCCGAGACGGCTCGGCTCGTCGGAGCGTTCACGTTCACGGGCACGAGCCGGCACTTCGTCCAGTACCGGGATGCGGCCGCGCCGTTCGGTTACGACGCGACGCAGCTCATCTCCACGGACGCACCGCTCGTGCTCTATCACGACCGGTTCACGCAGGTTTACGGCGTCGACAAGGAGGTGGGGCTCAAGTCGCTCCTCCTCCGGCTGATGCCGCACGTCGATCCATCGACGATCGACGACAACGGACCGCGCTTCATCGTCGCCGAGCAGGGCCTCGGCCCCGCGCTCATCCACTACTTCGTCCGCTCGCGCGTCGAGGGCGAGGTGGCGGTCGGCGAGTGGCCGCCGGAGAGCGCGTTCGACGAAGGCCCCGTGCGCCGGTACATCATGCGCATCCCGGAGCTGCCGAAGCGCATGCGCCCGCTGATGGCGAAGACCCCGGGCCTGACCACCTTCCTGCCCGCGGGGCCGGGTGTCGCCGTCGAGATGGGCTACCGCCATCCCGTCGCTCTCCGCGCGTGTCCCGTCTTCGATCCCCACGGGCTCGTGCTCCTCCGTGGGCGAGGCGACGAGCCCTGGACGCTCGAGAAGACGCCCCAGATGGGCGACCTCCGGGCATTCGCGCGCGTCGAGCTGCGCGGCGAAGGGGGTGCCGACGCGCTCAAGGCCACGGCAACGAAGCTTCCCGAACCCGTCCGCGTCCCGCTCCGCGTGGTTCCTTCGCCGGCACCATGGCGGAACGTGACCGCGACGTGGATCCAGCCGCACCAGATCTCGCTGCTACGCCGCATCGCGTATGCGCTCCCGCATCAGACCATCGTGCGGACGCAGGTGGCCCTCACGCAGAAGGGAGCGTTCCTGCGGTCGCAACACGGCATCGAGGCCGTGCCGCTCGGGATGTTCTTCGTCGAGATCCACCCGAACCTCTACATCCCGGCGGGCTACGACGTGACGCCCGCGGTCGCGCCCGAAGTGCTGTATCGCGCGCTCGGCGCGTCGGCTTCGCAGGTGCTCTTCATCGATACGGGCGCGCGAGCCATCGCCGTCGAGGACAGCGCGTTCTCACCGCTCGAGACCGCGCTCCTCGAGGCCCAGGCGTGGGAGCCGCTCGTCGCCGATGCGATCCACCGAGCGCTCGAGGAGCGAGCCGTCGATCTGAAGCTCGAGCCGCTCGGTATGTTCGCCCTGAGCCAGGTGGAGCCACCTTCGCCGTCCGAGCAGGGTCAGCCGTCCTCTCCCGTCGCGCAGCTTCCTCCGGGTCCACAACCTCCGCGCTGATCGATGGCGAAGGACGATCCGCAGACGCTCTGCGAGCGGCTCTTTTCGACGTTCCTCGGTCCGCTCGTCGTCGGCGGGACGATGCGTCCCGGCAAGCCGTTCGGCGGGAAACATGCGCTCTCGATCGGCGATCACCGGCAGCCCTCGGACTTCGACCTCCTCTCCCGGACCGAGCTCGCGCGCGTACGCGTCGCGCGCAGGATCGCGCCGATCGACACGCTCGAGCCCGCTCCGAACGCGAACGAGTGGGCGCTCGGCGCCGTGCTCCACGACATCGTGCAGTCGACACATCCCGGATTCGACGTCGTGTTTCGGCGAGCCGGCCCGAAGCGGATGCTCGACGTCGTCGAGAAGACGCTCGCGCACATCCCTCCGCCGGTGAACGTGGGCGATGCGCTGTCTCGACACACGTGGTTCTCGCGAATGTTCGAGCTCGCCCGCACGGACATCGATCTCCGATGGTGGACCGGCTCGGAGCGCTTTCTCGGCACCGAGCCGCCACGACGACTCACCGCGTGGCCCGAGCTGCGGCGCGTGACGGAGACGCGAACGCCGCGACCGCTGATGGACCTGCCCGCGAGCGGGTCGGCCGTCGAGATGCAGCGCTTCTTGTGGGTCGTCGAGGCGTTCCTCCAGAAGACTCCGCTCACCGATGTCGCGACGCTCACGCGCACGGCCCCCACGTTCGTCTGGACGCACGAAAATCTCTCGCTCGCAGCGGCCCATTCGGGGCGGACGATCGTGAACCGCGCGCTCGCCCTCCTTCCTCAGCGCGCCGTCGACACGGCGCTCGGACGCGCGACCAAGCAGCTTTTTGCAGCAAAGGCGATCCGCGCGCTCTTCGTTGCGGTCGACATCCTCCGCGATCGAGCGCTCATGGCGGCGAGCGCACGTCTCGGCAAGGACGATCCCGAGCCGCTGACGATCGGCCCGGATCAGAACGACGCCGCATTTGCGATCGGTGCGGGGGCGCTCGTCGCGAGCCACTGGATCGCGCAGACCGGAGGCGGCTTCAGCGACGCAGAGCGGCGCGCGCTCCTCCAGGTGCTCGCGCCCGCGGCAGCTTCGACGGCGGCGAGAGAAGTGAAAGCGCTCCTCGGCTGACGCACCGCCGATCGCGCTCGTCGCAGACCGCGATCGACACTGCGCCGAGCGGCGGTCGCACCGTGAACCGGAGACACGAGGCTCGTGCGAGGCGGCCCTGCGTCGTGAGTACGTACGCAACGAGGCGGTCCAACGGCGCCGACCGCGCGCGCTCGAGGTCGATGGGGCTCAGCCGGCGTCCTGCGTTTGGACGCCGAATGAGCCCGCGAACGAACTGCTCGGTTCCGTCGGGAACAAAACGGAAAGCGCGCTCACGACCGCTCTTCCTCTCGAACGACCCCGAAGCGCGGCACCCGACGATGCCTCCCGAGACAAGCGTGATGCGCTGAGCTCTTCGTCGCGGTCGAGTCAATCCGCTGGTCCCCCGAGTGCAGAAGCGGACGCCCTCAGGAGGTAGCTCGACATGCTGAAGATTCATCGCCTCTCGCTCGATCGTGCTCGATCGATATCCATCACCCTCGTCGGGTCTGCGCTCGCGCTCGGGGGCTGCTTCGGTCCGACCGACGAGACGGCGTCGTCGGCGGCAGGGCGGCAGACCGCCGACCAGGGGAAGCAGCGCCCCGCGCCGACTCCAGCACCGGTAGCGCCTGCTGAAACAGGGGCGGCCGGAGGCGCGCCCGCTGCGGCGGCGCCGGCCGACCAAGGTCAGCCGGATTTGACCGCCGCGGGCGGTGACGCGCCCGCGAATCAGGGCACCCCGGCAGATCAAGGCAAGCCGGGCGACGCCCCTGGCGCCGACGGGAAGCCGGCGACCGACCCGAGCACCCCGGCCAATCCGAACGATCCGACCGGGAAGCCGGACACCCAGCCCCCCACCGCGCAGAAGCCGGAGCTGCCGCAGATGGACCTGCCGGATCTCCAGGACCCGTTCGGCGGTAACAATCAGAACAACCCGTTCGGCAACAACAACAACAGCCCCTTCGGCAACAACAACAACAGCCCCTTCGGCAACAACAACAACAGCCCCTTCGGCAACAACAACAAC
>JAEXCN010000247.1 GCA_023402175.1 Pseudomonadota bacterium
ACTCACCCCCGCTGCCATCCCCCTCATCGCTCCCGGGCCGAGAAGTGGGTGACTTTCTCGGCCCGGGCTCGACTTTCGACTCTGCCCTTACGCTGCGATGAGCCTACGGAGCTGAACGCGCATCAGATCGAAGCTGGGCGCGTTTAGCCCGCGAGCACGGCGCAACAGGAACAGAGCATGGTGTACCTCCGCCTCATCTGGCTCGTTCTTGTCTCCGTCTAGAAAGTTGCGATCCTTCGCAAGCGAATACGCTGCCGTCAGCTCGTCACCTTCCGCCGAATCCAGATATGCCAGTGCCTGCTCGAGCGTGAGTGACTCGAGAGACGTGATGATAGGAGTCATCCATTACCTCGTTGGCTGCTTACGCGCAGCCGATTCATCGTGACAACGCCGGGGCACCCGTCCCCGACGGTGGCTAGAGCGATCTTCGGCATGCACCGTTCGACACCGTCGGTTTCTTGGACCTCGTAGGTGCGACCGGCGCTCGCTTGGAGCGCTCCGTTGACATGCGCCAGTCGCGGGATCGCGCTGACGCCGAATGGCGCGACGCTCGCCGCGCACCCGACGGGATGTACGAAGGTCCCATCGAGGCCACGTGAGCGCCTGCTCGCTCCCACGGAGCTGCCCATCGCGGAGGCGCTCCATGGATGATTGAATCGGTATCGTCGTCCGAGGGCTGCGTGCTGTCGCCTCGTGCACGGATAGGTTCCCCGCGGGTCCCGCCGCGTGGGGCCTTGCTCGGTGCTGGACTCGTTCACGGTCCGAGCCTCGGCCTCGCTCTTTTCGAGCAACGCCCCGGACCGCGGCCAGCACTCGTTCGGCATCTCCCTCCCAAGCTCGAGAGGTGACGAATCACCCCACGCTTTAATGAAGCTACGATCGCGGGAATGGTGAGACCAGCTTTCTTGTGCATTTCGGGGGGGCGATGTAGGCGCGTCGTGATGCGGCGGCGCCTTGCCCGCACTCGAAACGCGATCGCTCGTCGAACCGCCATGCCGTTCCGCCGCTTCCCGCCCTTCGAGTCCTGAAGTGGTCACACGAAATCGGCGGTGATACGGGGGCGTTTCGGTGAACGACGGGTGACGAAGCACTGCCTTGAGGAAGAGCAAGACGCAGGCCGAGCTACTCACTTCCCTGCGGCGAGTGCGTCCACCTCTAGCCACCGCACCATCATGCTGCCCGCGTGCTGGGCGTAATCGATCCGAAGCTGCCAATCGACGGGGCTTCCTGGCACCGCGCCGCGCACCGCCACAGGTTGGGCGAACAGATGCGTCGGTCCTGGATGGAGCTGGTTTCGTAAGACGAACGCGAGAGCACGGCGGAGCTCCCGGTCGACGAGAGGTAGCTCGCTGCTTCGGGCGGTGTGCCCGGCGAGCCGCTCGCGCACGAGGACGTCGAGGAGAGCGCCCGCCGCCTCGCCACGGCTCGACGCCGGGGTCACGCGAGGGGACACGAGCGGCCCGAGGCCGAATGCGCCGTCCGCGTCGAAAGGCGTCTCGTCGGCATCCTGCTGGAGCCGCCGCTGGTACTCGTGCCATCGCGAGCAGAACGCGAGCGCCGCTTCGTCCGGCGCGCGGTCCCAGAGCTCGGCGACCGCCTGACAGGTCCAGTGCTCTTCGCTGAAGTAGTAGCGGCTTCCGAAGAAGCTCCATCCGCTGCCCGAGAGCCGGGCGAGCCCGCGCCGGGCGGCGTCGAGGTCGTCCGGATCGCCCGTGATGCGATGGCTACGAGCAAGCGCGAGCGTTGCCTCGCCGCTGAAGTAGAGGAACTGGATGTCGATCGGCTGCTTCGCCGCGCGGTCGTACTGGTGTTTGAACTCGCCGTCGGGACGCTGCTGGCTGCGGAGAAAACGCGACAGCTCGACGATCGCGGGCCGATACGCGCCGTCGGCTTCGGTCCGCACGATCTCGGTGAAGGCGATCAGGGCGAGCGCGCTCGATCCGATTTCGGCGAGCGGATCGTCCTCCGCGATGCAGCGATTCGGGCCGCAGTCGCGCATCATCTGGTCGCGGAGCCGCGCCGCCGCGCGGAGGGTGGCGTAACGGACGAACGGATCGTCCAGCACGGCCGCAGCCTGCGCGAGGAAGAACGTCGAGCCGGAGTGCCGAGGCCAGTTGTAGCCGGGCAACGTGACGTTGGTCGACGCATCGACGAGATAACGGAAGCGGCCCGCCTCGTCGACGCTCCGCGCGAGATGTTTCGCGGCTTCGCGCACCGCATCGAGCACGATCTCGCGCGTCAGGTTCGCTTCCGTGATCCTCTCGGGCCGAGGAAGGATCGGATCGAGCGGCTTCGTGGCCGGAGGACGCGAGACGCGCCGTTCAAAGCGTACACGCGTGAGCTTTGCCCGCCGTTCGATGTCCCGCGCCGGAATGGCGAGCTGCTCCGACAGGACGTGCAGCACGGTCGCGCGGTGCGTTCCCCAACCGAAGCTCGCCTGGACCCAGACGTGCGCGCGATCGTAGGCCTGCAGCTTCAAGAGATCGTCCACGGTCGCGTACGCGACCTTTCCGTCGATCTCGGCCTTCACGCCGTCGCGACCAGGAACGAGGCCGAGCGTGAAGAGCAGGTCGTTCGCGTAGAGCGGGCCTTCACCCGTGACGATCTCCTCGGACACGGCGACGTCGGCAAGAGGCGTCTCGGTCGGCGGGCTCTTCGCATCGAACGTCCGCCGATGGACGCGCTTGCCGTCCTTCCACCAGCTCTCGACGACGATCTCCGCCGGAGGCGTGCCGAGCGAGAACCACCAGCGAACACCGAGGCACAGGACGACGAGGAAGATCGCGTACCCGCCAAGGAGGCGCAGCAGCGTGCGCGGGCTCATCGGCCGCCTTCGTTCTTCTTGCCGGCATCACTCGCCTTCGCACGCGGGCCGATCCACGCGAGCTCGACGGCGGGAAGGACCACGACGTAAGGCAAGACGAGCGCTCCTACGAGCCCGAAGATGATCGCGCCGCTCGCCCCGACCTGCCCGTAGACGCCGGCGATCCATCCCGCGGTGGTGACGAGCGCGGTGAAGAGCGTGATGCCGATCACGAGGACGAGTGCAGACGCGATCCTCGTGAGGCGCTCCGCGATTCTTGCCTTCGCGAGGAGCGCGCCCCCGGACGATCCGAGCAGCAGCGCGACGATCACGGCCCCCGTGTCGACGAGCCACCAGCGCGTCGGCAGGAACCGGAACACGCCCACGAGGACGAACAATCCGACCGCGACATTCGCGACCCCGAACCCGACCCGCGCGCGCCGATCCCTCGCCTCTATCCCCATCCCATTCACTTTTAGACGAGGTCGTTTCGTCGGGAAACGATCAGGGTGCATATCCAGGATGGGCAACCGAGCCCGTGACCGAGCCCGTGACCGAGCCCGAAATCAGCGTTCCCTCGAAGCTTCGAGCGAGCTTCACGAGCATCGCCACGATGCGCTCGAGCATGTGCTTGCCAGCACCGCGTTCGCCGGCAGACATGAGCTCGAGCCGTAGGTAGACGTCGAAGAGCGCCGCTGACTCCGTCGCCGATCCTCGTGCAGCAAGGTAGTAGCGCCGTTTGTCGCCCTTCGAGAACTTGCCTGCACCTTCTGCGACGTCGAGGACGATGGAGATGGATGCACGCGTGAGCTGATCTGCAAGGTGCGATCTCCCCTTGGGAAGCGCCTGAATCACTCGTTCAGCAAGGACGAGGAACTCAAGGCCGAGTCGGTACACGTCGAGTTGT
>JAEXCN010000115.1 GCA_023402175.1 Pseudomonadota bacterium
GAGCCCCGGCCTCCTTCGGAGCAGACGGCGGCGGCGCGGAGAAGACCGGCGCGGCCGAGTCGCCGACGACGGAATCGACGAGCGCCTTCTGTTTCTCGTCCTTGTCGCAGGCGGCGGAGGCGAGCAAGATGGGGACGGCGACCCACGCGAGCGTTCGCATGAGGCGCCGTTTACCATCGATGCTCAGCCTTCGCTATGGAAGTGCTTGCGTAAGCGTGGTGATGGCGCTGGGCCTCGGCGTGTTGTCCGGCGGTGATGCTCGGGCCGAGGAGGCCTCCAAGCTGACCGCTTCGATGCAGTGCGATCGCGCTGCCGAGCCCGGACGCGTGAAGTGCTCGGTCGAGGCTCGCGCGACGGGCGGCCGGTCGATCGCGTGGGCGGACGTCGCGATCGTCGAGCTACCCGAGCTCGCGTCGGCCCTGAAAGGCCGTATCGGACCGAGCGACGCGACGGCCCGTGACGCCACGAGCCAGAAGTGGGCGTTCGGCCTCGTCGCGCGCAAGACCGGCGAAGGCGAAGCGCGCGCCCGCGTACGGGCCGTCGTATGCGAGGCCGCGCCGGATGCGGGACCCTCGAAGTGCGCGCCCGTGACCGTCGACGTCCGCGCGCTCGTCCACGTCGGCTGATCGTTCCGGCCGCTTTCTTGGCTCGGCTCGAGGCTGCTTGGTACCACGATCGCATGCAGCTCCCGGGGCGGCTCAAGGCGACGACCCTCGGCGACCTTCTTGGCTCGCTTCATCGTGGGCGCGTGAGCGGCACACTCGAGCTCGTCGAGACGAGCGGGCGTGCGCACCGCGTGTTTCTCTCGAACGGCCTCGTCACCGCGGTCGAGGTGGATCGCGCGGCCTCGTCGCTCGGCGAGATCCTCCGCGATCAGGAGCAGGTCGACGACGACATCCTCCGTCGCTCACTCCTCCGCGCGATGGCCTCGCGAAGGCTGCACGGCGAGGTTCTCGTTCGCGACTTCCATCTCTCCCCCGAGATCGTCGATCGCGCGCTCCGCCGTCAGATGATGCTCCGGCTGCACATGCTCGAGGACCTCGCGGACGCGCAGATCTTCTATCGCGTCACCGTCCGCCCCCCGCGCGGTGCGCTCGAAAAGCCGCTCGAGGCATCCGAGTTCCTCGTCGGAAAGAAGCGAGCGCGCGACCGCGCCCCCGAGACCACGAGCGGGACGTTCCGCTCCGGGCATCGCGCGACGAGCGGGTTTCCCGGCAGCATCGACACCGCACGCCTCGGCGCATACCGCGCCCTCGGTCTCTCGGCCGGAGCACCCGCCGACGAGATCAAGCGCGCCTACCGCCGTCTCGTCCGCGAGTACCACCCGGATCTCCACCCCGACGCCACGCACGACGAGCGCCGCACGCTCTCGGTCCGCTTCGCCGAGGTCACGGCGGCGTACCGCTCGCTGGTGGCGTGATGCCCAGCTCAAAGGATCTCTTCCGCGCGCTTGTGTCCTGGTTCAGTGAACAAGGAAACAAGCAGACGAAGGGCTGCGAACCGCGGCCTCTTCCCGCCGGGGCTCTCTACGCGCGCTTGTGTCCTGGTTCAGTGAACAAGGAAACAAGCAGACGAAGGGCTGCGGGCCGGGCCCTCCTCAGTGCATCAGGTTCAGCTGCGCGAGCTGGAGCTTCGCCTCGGCCGTGAAGCGTGACTCGGGGAACCGCCGGATCAGCGTCCGCCACGTGTTCTTGGCGTCGTTCCACGCCTGAACGTCGGTCTGACACCACGCGAGCATGTAGAGCGCGTCGTCGTGCACTTCCTTGTCGACGGCGTTCTCGGCGAGGGACGCCAGGATCGGGATCGCCTCGCGCTGGCGATTGAGGTGCCGGTACGACTCGGCGAGCCCGAGCCGGACCGAGGGGCCGATCGCGGAGTCGTCCTTGTACTTGAGCGACTCCTCGAATGCGGTCGCGGCCTCTTGCCAGCGCTGGACGCGGACCTTGTCCATGCCCTGCTGATAGAGCTGCCCGGCGAGGTCGTTCCGCGCGCGTTCGACCGCGTCCGTGAACATCGCCAGCTCGGCCTTGCTGAGCGGGTCCTTCTTGACCTGCTCCCACTGGTCGACGACCTCCGCGCGCTTGCCGGAGCGGACGAGATCGTAGAACTGGGCGGCGCGCATCTCGGCCCGCGACCGGTCCTCGTCGCGCTTTTGCGCCTCGCGGGCTTCCTTCCGGAGGCGGTCGTTGTCCTGGGCGCGCTGCTCGGTCTCCGCCTTGATCTGATCGACGCGCGCGTCCCACGCGAGCTTCAGCGCGGCGAACACCACGACCACGAAGACGATGTACGCGGTCGCGCTGTTCCAGGAGATACGCCGCTCGTAGGTCTGCTGGCGCTTCGCGATCGACTTGATGTCGGCGCTGAGGGCGTTCGTCAGGTTGTTCGTCTTGATGACGAGCCCGCGTGACTCGATGATCTCGCGCTTGATCTCGCGGAGCTCCTCGTCGACCTCGTGGACCATGCGGCGGCGCTCTTAGCACGGCGTTGCTCGAGGTCGAAATCGGCCGCACCCCGGCCCCGGCCCGGCCCCGCCCCAAGGGGACGGCGGGGAGGCAGCGGGGCGCGGACGAGGAAGAGCGGCGATGTCGCCTATCCGCCTTGCTGGCGCGCTCTGGCCCGTGGTAACCACCCCGGAGAAACCATGGCGAGCACGACCGACATCCGCAAAGGGCTCAAGATCCAGATCGACGGGACGCCCTACCACATCGTCGAGCATCAGTTCGTGAAGCCGGGCAAGGGCCAGTCGTTCACACGCTGCCGCGTTCGCAACCTCGTGAACGGCAACGTGACGGAGCGCACGTGGAAGTCGGGTGACAGCGTCGAGCTCGCGGACGTCGAAGACCGCAAGATGACGTATTCGTGGGAAGAGGGCGACAACTTCGTCTTCATGGACACGAACACGGGCGACCAGATCTACGTCGAGAAGGTCAAGGTCGGCGACGAGGCGCGCTTCCTCTCGGAAGGCCTCGATGTCGAGGTCACGCTCTTCAACGGCAACCCGATCGGCATCGACATGCCGCCGAACGTCGTCATGCAGGTCGTCGCGAGCGAGCCCGGCGTGAAGGGCGACACCGCGAGCGGCGCGACCAAGCCCGCCACGCTCGTTACCGGCGCCACGGTCAACGTCCCCCTCTTCATCAAAGAGGGCGAGTGGATCAAGATCGACACGTCGTCGGGCCAGTACCTCGAGCGCGTCAACAAGTAGCACCCGGCGACGCGCCGCGTTTGCTCGAACGGCCGAGCTAGCGCATCCTTCGGGGATGCTCCGGCCCCGGTTCCTTCTCGGCGCGAGTGCGTGCATCGTAATCCTGGCGATCGCGTGTGGCGGTGGCTCGTCGGCCGGGCCGTCGAGCGGCGGGCACGATCCCGACGGCGGGAACGTCGGGCCGGCGGCCTCGGGGCTGCCATGTGACGTCGACAAGGTCCTCGCCGACAACTGCCGGAAGTGTCACGCGGCGCCTCCGCAGTTCGGCTCGCCGATGCCGCTCGTCACCTGGGCCGATCTCCAGGCCCCGGCGCCGTCGGCGAGCGACAAGAAGGTCCACGAGCTCGTCGTCGAGCGCATCGGGAGCGACGCGCATCCGATGCCTCCGTCACCGAACCCGCGCCTCTCGGACGCGGAACGAAAGGCGCTCGCCGACTGGTCGCTCGCAGGCGCCCCGCGCGGGACGGAGGATTGCCAGAACACGACGAGGGAGATCCCCGAGGGCCTCTCCTGCGCGCCCGATCTATCACTCGCGCCCGAGTCGGAGTGGGAGATGCCGGAGGACGCGGGGGACGAATACGTCTGCTGGGGCGTCGATCTCGCTCGCGATCCGGCGACGCACATCACCGCGTTCTCGCCGCGGATCGACAACACGACGATCACGCATCACATCGTCGTCTACGAGGCGCCGAGCTCGTATTCGCGCACGCCGACGCCGTGCAGCTCGAGCAGCTCGCTCGCGTGGCGCATGGTCCTCGGGTGGGCGCCGGGCACGAAGGCGCTCGAGCTGCCGAAGGACGTGGGCTTCCCGGTCTCGACGGATCCCTCGAAGCCGACCCACTACGTCGTGCAGATGCACTACTCGAACCCGAAGAAGCTCGCGGGCGAGAAGGACAAGAGCTCCATCGATCTCTGCACCGCGCCGCCGCGCAAGTACGAGGCGGACGTGATGGCGTTCGGGTCTCAGAAGTTCACGATCCCGGCCGCCCCTCCGCAGGGCGGCGCGTACACGATCGACTGCGCGCTCACGGTGCCGGCGGCGTTCGCCGGCCTGCATTTCTTCGCGGCGATGCCGCACATGCACAAGCTCGGAACCGCGATGTCGACGACGCTCACGCCCAAGGATGGCGGCCCCGAAGTCGACCTCGGCACGATGCCGACGTTCAGCTTCGACTCTCAGGCGTGGCTCCCGATCGACGCCACCACGAAGAGCGGTGACACCATCCGGACGAAGTGCAGCTGGGTGAACGGCACCGGCGAGCCCGTCGGCTTCGGCGAGAAGACCGCGGACGAGATGTGTTACTCGTTCACGATGTATTACCCGCGCATCAAGGCTTCGGTGTGGAGCTGGGCTGCGCCGGCGTCCGGCCCGCCGTTCGGCGCGAGCTGCAACTGACGAGCTCGCCGCGGCGTGGCGAGAGCACGCGCTGAGGCCCGGCCCGGCGTCATGGCCGAGCCCGAAAGGGCTTGATCGGCCCGCGTGTCGCTGTAGATATGCCTTGATCCGCGTGCAACTTGCACGTTGGCGTACACGGACAGGGCGGCATCCAACTCTACGGCAATACCCGAGGTCTCTCTCCTTCCGCGACCAAGACGCTCGAGCGCATCTACCGGCGCCGCGTCCCAGCCGAGGACATCTCGTCGCCGGAGCTGACGCGATCGCTCGTCGCGGCCAGCGTCGAGACCGGCCGTCAGGTCGGCGCCCTCGTCCATCGGTCGGGGCAGGTCGACTACGTCATCGTCGGCGATGCCGGCAAGCTCATGCTGCCGGACATCGGACGTCTTCGCGCCGCGGAGGGCCGCTTCCGCGGGCTCCGGCTCGTGCACACGCATTTGCGGGGCGAGCCGCTGACGCGCGACGACCTCGTCGACCTCGTACGTCTTCGGCTCGATCTCGTCTGCGCGATCCAGCTCGGACCGCGGGGCGAGGCGAAGTCGCTGCAGTACGCATACAACGTCCCGACCGAGAAGCCCGGCGAGGCGCCGTACCGCGAAGTCGGCCCCGTCGCGATGGGGCAGGTCAGCGTCGACGTCGCGACGCTCATGGCCGATCTCGAGGCGGAGTTCGCGCGCCGGACCCGCGCCCGCGAGGTGCGTGGGAAGGATGGAAGCGCCGTGCTCGTCCACGTCGGTGAACGTTCCGAGCGCGGCGCAGCGCACCACGCGGAGGAGAGCATCCGTGAGCTCCGCGAGCTCGCGCGCACCGCGGGCGTCGAGGTCGCCGAGACGGTCGTTCAGCTCCGTGATCGCGTCGATCCGAAGTTCGTGCTCGGCAAGGGCAAGCTCGACGACGTGATCATCCGCGCGATGCAGCTCGATGCGGACGTCCTCGTGTTCGACCGCGAGCTCACACCGGCGCAGACCTCGGCGATCGCGAAAGAGAGCGATCTGAAGGTCGTCGACCGCACGCAGCTCATTCTCGACATCTTCGCGCAGCGCGCGGAGAGCCACGACGGCAAGGTCCAGGTCGAGCTCGCGCAGCTGAAGTACAACATGCCGCGTCTCGGGCAGAAGGACGACTCGCTCTCGCGCCTCACCGGCGGCATCGGCGGGCGAGGTCCCGGCGAGACGAAGCTCGAAATCGGGCGCCGCCGTGCGAAAGAGCGCGTCGCGCACCTCGAGGCGCAGCTCCGGAAGCTGTCGCGCCGTCGCGAGCAGCGCCGCCACAAGCGCACGCGTGAAGGTGTGCCCACGATCGCGATCGTCGGCTACACGAACGCAGGCAAGAGCACGCTGCTCAACACGATGACGGGCGCCTCGGTCCTCTCTGAGGACAAGCTGTTCGCGACGCTCGATACGCGCTCGCGCCACCTGAAGGTCGGCTGGGCCGGGTATGGCGATCGCGAGGTCGTCATCACCGACACCGTCGGATTCATCCGCGATCTACCGCAGGACCTGTTCGCAGCGTTCCGCGCGACGTTCGAGGAGGCCGCGGATGCGGACCTGATCCTGCACGTCGTCGATGCGGCCGACGAGTCGAAGGCCGATCGCATCGAGACGACGCTCGACGTCCTCGAGGAGCTCGAGCTCGCGGACATCCCGCGGGTGCTCGTCTTCAACAAGGTGGAGCTCCTTTCGCCGATCGACGCGAAGATCCTCCAGAAGCGTTACCCGGAGGCGGTCCTCCTCTCTGCGCTCGATCGCGAGTCGACGCGCCCGCTCCTCACACGCCTCGCGAGCGAGCTCGCCGAGCGCTGGGACGAGAGCGCCCGGCCCCGCGTTCCGCGCGAGGCCGAGGAAGAGGAGGAGAAGGCGGAGCAAGCGCTCGACGAGCACGAGGACGAGTCGCCCGTGCACGCGAGCACGCTCGACGAGCTCCTTCGCGCCGCAGGCCGCCGCTCGCGCCAGAACGGTACGCCCGCCGCGAGGACGCCGCTCGCAGCGCGCAACCGCTTCTGAGTGGTCGCGCTACGCGCTCACGGCGCAAAGTCCGGAACGACCGGCTTCCCGACCGCGGATTCGGTCGAGCCGCGCGGATAGAGCTTCCGGCTGCTGAACGAGTAGCCCATCACGCCCGTGATTCTCGAGAACGCGGTGCCGTTCGTGAAGCCGGTGGGCGGGTAGGGGCACGGCGACGGATTGCACGTCGCCGGCGTCCCGTAACGCGGCCAGATGAAGTCGTCGAGGCGGAGGTTTCCCGTGACGACGAGCTCGTAGAACGGGCCGGTGTCGGGGTTGTCGTTCGTGATGACGACCGATCCCGGCGTTCCGTCGCCGATGCGGACGAGCAGGCTCTCGTACGGCTCCGCGCCGGTCCCGGCAGCCGTCCCGACCTGGGCTGTGGTCACGTCGAGCGGCGTCATCGTCGATGCCGTCGTGTTCGTGACCGTGATCTGCGCGGCGGTGATCTGATCGACGCTGAAGATCTCCGCGGTCCTGCCGACGATCTGGACCTTCTGCCCGATCTTCGGCCCGTTCGCGGCGGTGCCCGTGAGGCCTCCAGCCGGGACGTAGATGCCTTGCCACGGCGCCCCGGTCGTCGCCTCCTGGATGAAGAGGAAGTCGCTCGTCTTGCGGGCGGAGACGAAGCCTTCGACGGATGCGACGACGCGTTGTCCGTTCGGGCCGCCGCTCGCCGTCTTGTTGCGGATCTGCGAGATCGAAAGCGCACACGGCTCGGCGCCTGCGTTCGGGGTGGGGCACGCATCGCAGGCGTCGCCGCGCCCGTCCTTGTCCTTGTCGGCCTGGTCGGGGTTGGCCGTCTCCGGGCAGTTGTCGAGCCCGTTCGGCACGCCGTCGCCGTCGAGATCGGTCGCGATCGCGTGCTCGCACTTCTGCTCGGCGTCCTCCGGACACTCGTCGCACGCGTCACCGATGCCGTCTTTGTCGACGTCGGCTTGTCTCCCGATGTCCATCGGGCGGATCGGATTGAAGACGGTCGGGCAGTTGTCGGCATCGTCGGGGATGCCGTCGCCGTCCTTGTCTCCCTCGGAGGGGACGCCCGTGTAGGTGGTGGAGCCGTTCACCGGCTCCGGGCGCGACGGGACGCACGAAGGCTCGCCGTCCGGCGTCTGGTCCTTGCAGAAGAACGTGGGGTAGTAGGCCTGCCCGGCCGCGAGGATGTCGCCGAGCTTCGGCGCAGCCCCCGTGCGGACGTCGACGCACGCGGCCTTCGCCTTTCCGCAGACGGCCTGCGGGAAGGACTCGCAGGCCGCGGGATCGCCCCAGACCGCGTCCTTCACGAGCGCATCGTCGCCGTACATCGCGCGGCCGCCGCGGAGGACGAGCGCGACGTCCTCCACGCCGGCGTCGAGGATCGCGCGGAAGTCCTTGCTCGTCTTGCCGTCGTAGATCGCGATGTCCGCGAGGTACCCGCGCTTCAACATGCCGATCGCGTGGCCCGCGCCGACGGCCATCGCGGCGTTGATCGTCGCCATCCGCCAGAGGTCGGCATCCGTGAAGTGCTTGTCGAAATACGTCTGGTTCAACGTGTCCGCGCAGTGGAGCTCTCGGAGCACGTTCATCGATCCGGACGGGACCCAGTCGGTCCCGAGCGCGATCGCTACGCCCGCGAGATCCAGCATCACCGCCTGCGCGGTATTGCCGTACAGATCGACGTTCGACCGCGGCGACCAGATGACCTTCGCGAGGTCCTTCTGGATTGCCTTCGCATCGGCCGGGTTCAGCGCGACGGCGTGGATGATGGCGGTCTGCTTTTGGACGAGATCGAAGTCGCCGTCGCTCGTGCAGACGAACTCGTTGTGCGCTTCTTCGTCGATGCCCTCGGAGATGTGGGGCAGGTACCCGTCGAGCTGCGAGACCTGAAAGGCGGTCGTCCGTCCCGGGGAGTAGTCGCAGCTGCGCGTCAGGTTCTTGCCCGGCGTGCTGAGGGGGAACGTGTCCGTGCTCGCGATGTGGATCGGCAGGCCCTCGAGCTCGTCGGCGCTCGTGTCGACGTTGCGAACGAGGCCGGGAATGCCGCCCGCGCCTGCGATCGTCGTTGCGCCGCTCATGAGGAAGCGGAGCTCGCCGTGGGCCTGCACGGTCTGGTTCGCGCCGCTCTTGTAGTCGAGACGCTTGTGCCCGCGTGCGCCCTGCCAGTCGCTCCGGTTCTCGTAGCGCTCGGTGCCGTGCCCGACGGGCTTGTTGTTCTGATACGTCAGGTGCTCGTGCGGGTTGATGAGGCCCGGCGAGATGACGCCGTCGGGGCAGGAGACGACGGAGGCCGCCGCGTAGCCCGCCTCCGCCTTGCAGTCACACGCGGCGCAGACGATGACGCCGCGTGAGTCGACGACGACCTCGCCGTTGTGGAGCACCTCCTCGGGCAAGAGGACGGTTCCGCGAAGGACCTTCATCGTGCCGGTGCCCGTCTTCGTGACGGCGCACACGCCGGGGCCGGCCGACGCGACGGAGCCGCCGCATTCGGTGACCTTCGGCTGCGAGTTCCGGTTCGGGTGAGGCTGGAGCCCCTGCGGGGGCGGGATGTCCGTCTCGCCGCCTGCGTCCGCCGTCTCGTCGGGGACCTTCGGGAACTTCTCGTTCTCGTTGTCGGCGCAGTTGACGAGCACCGCGCCGAGCAGGCTGACGGCGACGGAGCAGGCGAGCACACGCGAAAGGATCATTCCCAAGCAGCTCCCGACCCGGCGTACCGGCCGTCGACGCATCTCCGTCGCCGACGCCCGCTCTACCCGGTTCTCTCTCATTCATACCTGATGGTTCGCGAGAGGCCCGTCTCGAACACGCCGCACACCTTGTCCCACGCACGGCCATCTGGAGTACCCTCGACGCCGCGCCGTGCGACACGGCGAGGGGGGCCTCGACTCCGATGACACAGCGAGCCAGCGTCCAGCGCGCGATCGTCACCTTCGTCAGCGTCTTGTTCCTTGCCTGTGGCGGCGGTCTCGCGAGCGCGAAAAGCGACTTCAAGAGCGGCCGCGTGGCCGAGGCGAAGGACAAGCTCGTGGCGCTCGAGACCGAGAGCCGATCGTGGAGCGGGTCGCGGCGTGCGCAATACGCGCTCTATCGCGGGCTCGTCCACCACTCGCTCGGCGATCGGGACGCCGCCGCACAGTGGCTGAAGGAGGCGAAGGCGATCGAGGAGCAGCATCCGCGCTCGCTGTCGGACGACGATCGGACGCGCCTCGATCTCGCGCTCGAAGCCCTCGGCGCCGACGCGGCACGGTGAGCTCGTCCGCAGTCGCGAGCGCGCCGAGCTTCTCCGAGCGCCGCAGTGCGCGACCGGGATGCCGAGCACGAGGATTCCATCCGCTCGAGGCCCGCGCTAAGCAGCGCCCATGGCTCGAACGGTCAAGGCTCCGCGTGGATCGACGCTCTCGTGCAAGGGATGGGTGCAGGAGGCTGCGTTTCGCATGCTCCAGAACAATCTCGACCCGGAGGTGGCCGAGCGTCCCGAGGACCTCGTCGTCTACGGCGGCACGGGCAAGGCCGCGCGCTCGTGGGATGCGTTCGACGTCATCGTCCGCGAGCTGAAGGACCTCGCCGACGACGAGACGCTGCTCGTCCAGTCGGGCAAGGCCGTCGGCCGGTTCAAGACGCATCCGGACGCGCCGCGCGTGCTCATCGCGAACTCGAACCTCGTCGGCAAGTGGGCCACCTGGGAGCACTTCCGCGAGCTCGAGAAGAAGGGCCTCATCATGTACGGCCAGATGACCGCGGGCTCGTGGATCTACATCGGCACGCAGGGCATCCTCCAGGGCACGTACGAGACGTTCGTGGCCGCGCGGAAGGCCTACGTCGAGCGGACGAACAAGGCGGGGCACCTCTGGGTGCTCACCGCGGGCCTCGGCGGAATGGGCGGCGCGCAGCCGCTCGCCGCGACGATGGCCGGCATGTCGTGCATCGCCGTCGAGATCGATCCGTCGCGCATCCAGAAGCGACTCGATACGCGCTACGTCGACGAGCGCGCCGACGATCTCGACGAGGCGCTTGCGCGTATCGAGAAGGCGAAGAAGGAAGACCGCCCCGTCAGCATCGGCCTCTGCGCGAACGCGGCCGACATCTATCCGGAGCTCGTTCGGCGCGGGATCATCCCGGACCTCGTCACGGAGCAGACGGCGGCGCACGATCCGCTCGTCGGGTACATCCCGCTCGGCTTCAACCTCGACGAGGCTGCTGACCTCCGGAAGGAAGATCCCGAGGGCTACGTCGAGAAGGCGAAGGCAAGCATGGCCGAGGAGATCGAGGCGATGCTCGCGATGAAGAAGAAGGGCGCCGAGGTCTTCGACTACGGCAACAACATCCGTCAGTGCGCGAAGGAAGCGGGCGCCGCGCGGGCGTTCGACATCCCGGGCTTCGTCCCCGCGTACATCCGTCCGCTCTTCTGCGTCGGCAAGGGCCCGTTCCGCTGGGTCGCGCTCTCGGGCGATCCGGAGGACATCGCCGTGACCGACCAGGCCGTCCTCGAGGCCGTGCCGAACGATCCGGATCTCCGCCGCTGGATCGAGCTCGCGAAGGAGCGCGTGCAGTTCCAGGGCCTGCCGTCGCGCATCTGCTGGCTCGGCTACGGCGACCGCGCGAAGGTCGGCCTCGCGTTCAACGAGCTCGTTCGCACGGGCAAGGTGAAGGCGCCGATCGTCATCGGCCGCGATCACCTCGACTGCGGGTCGGTCGCTTCGCCGAACCGCGAGACCGAGGCGATGAAGGACGGCTCGGATGCGATCGCCGACTTCGCGCTCCTCAACGCCCTCGTCAACACGGCCGCCGGCGCGAGCTGGGTCAGCTTCCACCACGGCGGCGGCGTCGGCATGGGCATGAGCCTCCACGCCGGCATGGTCGTCGTCGCCGACGGCACGCCCGAAGCCGCCAAGCGCCTCGAGCGCGTCCTCACGAGCGACCCCGGCATGGGCGTCGTCCGCCACGCCGACGCGGGCTACGAGGAAGCGACCGCCTGCGCTAAGGAGCGCGGCGTCCACATCCCGCACCTCGAGTGAAGGCACACTCGGCCGCTTGTTTCCCAGGCAACTGAGCTGGGAAACAAGCCGCTCGTGCGGAGCTTGTGTCCTAGTTGAGTGAACTACGACACAAGGGCGGTAAGGGAACGCTACGGCTTCGGATGCGCCGACAGGAAGTCGTACGCCTTCTCGCCGAACGTCGTGTCGATCGACGGGATGTGCGCGCCGCCGGCGATTGTCCAGAGCTCGGCGGCGCCCTTCGTGCACGCGTGGCGCTGGATGGTCGTCTCCGCGCCGGCGAGCTTCGTGTCGAGATCGAGCTTGTCGCCCGTCGCGGTGAGGTTCGACGCGCAGCCGTTCTTCTGCGCCCACGTCGCCACGGTTTGCTTCGCCGACGGGTAGGGGCCGCCTCCCGGGTAGAGCGACGAGCCGCCTCCGTAGAGCACCGTGGTGTCCTGGTCCCCATGGACCTCGAGGACGGCAACGGGCTCGCTCGGATTGCACTTCGATGCATCCGTCCAGATGCCGCCGGCGAGGCTCACGACCCCGGCGATCTCCGTCGCGCGGTCGCACGCGAAGCGTTGCGCCATGAATCCGCCGTTCGAGTGCCCGACGAGGTACACGCGTTTCGCGTCGACGTTGAAGCGGGCCTTCATGTCGTCGATCACGGCCTTCAGATACGCCACGTCGTCGACGCCGGACTTGAAACCGTCACAGCACGCGTCCGTCGCGTTCCAGAAGTGCGCGCCGTTGCCGTCCACCTTTCCGTCCGGCAGCGCGAGGAGGAAGGTCTTCTTCTCCGCGAGCGCGCTCATCTGGAAATAGCTGTCCTGGATCTTCGCCGAGCCGGTGTAGCCGTGGAGGAGGACGACGAGCGGCGTCGGCACGTTCGGGTCGTATTTCGACGGCTTCGTCACGTCGTAGGGGCGCTCGGTGACGAGCGGCGACTTCTCCGTGGGCGCATCGGCGGCCGCGTCGTCCGTCGTGTCGGTCGTGTCCGTCGTGTCCGTCGGCGCTGCGTCGGCGACCGAGCCGGACGAGGAAGAAGAGGACGACGACGACGAGGACGCCGACGCCGCTTCGTCCGAACCGCAAGCCCACAGAGTGAGCGGCATCGCGGCAGCGGCAAGGATCGAGACGCGAAGAAGGGCTGAGCGTACGGAAATGCGCACGGGCGCACGCTACTCCCGTCCCGCCGCCGAGGAAATCGGGGCGCGAGCGGTCACGCGGGCGCGCTGTCGTCGGATGCCGCTCCGAGCTCCGCCGGATACGACGAGACGCCGACGCGTCGGCCATCGGGATCCCGGAAGTAGAGCGAATACGCCGTCCGGCCCTCGACGTGGATCCCGGCGGCCTCGAGGCGGCGCAGGATGGCCGCGTGCTCGGCCGGATCGATTGCGAAGCACGTGAGCTCCAGCGACCTCGGATCGATCGCGGGCTCGTCCGTGGAGCTCCGCTCGAGCATGATGATGGCGCCGCCCGCGTCGAGCCACACGCTGCGCTCGCCGTCGCGACGGAGGACGTCGAGCCCGAGCACGTCGGCATAGAAGCGTTCGAGACGCGAAACGTCCGCGGTTCGCAGCGCGAGGTGATGGATGCGCACGGGGCAAGCGTAGCGCAGGCGGTCTCGAGCCCGTGCAGGCGCTCTCGAGCAGGACCCCCGAGACGCTCGCGCTTTGTGACGTCGACCCTTGGCGTCACGCCGTGCTAAAGCCGGCAGGCAATGCGAAACGTCGTCGTCGCCACTCACGGGCACTGCTTCGACGGTCTGTGCTCGGCCGTGATGTTCACGCGTCTGATGAAGCACCTGCACACGAGCGAGCAGCTGTCGTTCACGTACAAGGCCATGGGCTACGGCCCGGGCCAGAACGGCGTCGATCCCGCGCTCCTCACCGGTGAAGACAACGCGATCCTCGACTTTCGCTTCAGCGTCTCGCCGAAGCTCACCTGGTACTTCGATCACCACGTGAGCGCGTTCGTCACGGCGGAGGATCGGCAGGCCTACGAGATGGGCGCGCGCGAGCTCGCTCCGCGCAGCCGTCAGATGTTCCACGACGGCGGCTACGGCTCGTGCACGAAGCTCATCGCCGACGTCGGACGGCAACGCTTCGGTCTCGATACGCGCCAGACCGAGGAGCTCGTGCGGTGGGCCGACATGATCGACTCCGCGGCGTTCCCGAGCGCCGAGATGGCCGTCGTGAAGAAGGAGCCGGTGCTCCAGCTCATGACGGTGGTCGAGCACAAGGGCAACGACGTCTACCTCCAGACGATGGTGCCGCGTCTCCTCGTCGAGCCGCTCGAAGAAGTCGCGAACAGCGCCGAGGTGCAGGAGGCCTACAAGCCGCTGGCCGCGCAGCAGCAGGCGTTCATCGAGCTGGTGAAGCAGCACGCCGAAGATCGCGGGTCGGTCGTCCTCGTCGACCTGAGCGACGCCGTCATCGACGTGGCCGCGAAGTTCGTCACGTATGCGCTCTGGCCCGAGAGCGCGTATTCGGTCCTCCTCAGCCGCTCGACGACGAAGTGCAAGCTGTCGATCGGCTACAACCCGTGGGCTCCGATCGCCCGCAAGCACAACATCGCAGCAATCTGCGAGCGGCACGGCGGGGGAGGGCATCCCGTCGTCGGAGCGATCTCGCTGCCCGCTGGCGACGTCGAGCGCGCGAAGAAGCTCGCGCGCGACATCGCCGACGAGCTCGCGACGTGACGTGATCATCCTCGGCCACCGAGGCGGCCGTGGTGAAGGCTGGCCAGCGGAGAACTCGCTCGAGGCCTTCCAGCGTGCGCTGGGCGAGGGCGCCGATGGCGTCGAGCTCGACGTCCGGCTCTGCGCGTCGGGCGAGCCCGTCGTCGTTCATGACGCTTCGCTCGCGCGCGTGACGAACGGCGCGGACCGGCGCCTCGTCCACACCGTCCGCCGCGCGGATCTCCCGCGGCTCGAGGGCGGGCTCGCGATCGCGGAGCTCGGAGCCGCGCTCGAGCTGTTCCGGCACCGGATCGTGAACGTGGAGGTGAAGGCCGACGGGCCTCGACGCTTGGCGCTCGTTCGCGCGGTCGCACGGGTCCTCGAGCGTGCGCCGGAGACGGAGGTCGTCGTGTCCTCGTTCGATCCGGCGATCGTCCTCGCGTTCGCGATCGTCGCTCCGCGCGTCCCCCGCGCGATGCTCGTCGGAGCGCGGACGCCGCGGCTCGGGACGGCGCTTCCGCTGGCAATTCGCCGAGCGATCGTCGCCGCTCATCTCGAGGACGGGATCATCACTCCGCGGCGCGTCGAACGGCTCCGCCGCGCGGGCCTGCGCGTCGTCGCGTGGACCGTGAACGACGCGGAGCGCGCCGCGGCGCTCGAGGCGATGGGCGTCGAGTGGCTGATCACCGATCGGCCCGGGCGCATCGCAGACGAGCTCGGCGAGGAGCGCGTCGCCTGATCGGCAACACGCGCGCCGTCAGCGATCACACGTGACGTGCTGGACTTCGACGCCCGGCGGGATCGGCTGCGTGAACGTGCCCTGCGGGAGCGGCGGGTTCCACGTCACGCTCTCGTAGCGGAAGAGGACGTCGGCGTCCTTGCCGGCGCGGACGCGGATCCTTCGCGGCAGCTCCGCGGTGCACATCGGGCCGCTCGTCGGGATCGGCGGCTCGAGCATGTCCGGATCGACGAGCGGCTTGTCCATCGGGGCCGGTTTGTGATCGGCGAGCTCTGCGTGATAGAGCACGAAGCCCTGCTGCTTGACCTCGACGTCGAGCACGCGGAGGCGCTGCTTCTCCCAGGGCAGGTTGAAGTCGGCGGGATGCGGGGCGATCTTGATGCGCTCTTCGGAGCCGTTGTTTCCCTTGATCGTGACGACGTAGTAGCCGCTGCTGTCCCACTCGATCGTCTCGTCTTGTGGATTGTGCTCGAGGACCGGCGCCTCGCCTCGGAGCAGGGAGACGAGCACGTGCGCCGGCAGCGGCACCGACGTGAGACGGGCGATGTTGCAGGCCTCTGCGGGACCGTAATAGAAGCGCTTCTCGCGCAGGTCGTAGAGCGTGAACGTCTTGCCGTCGCTCGTCAGCGTCGCGAGCGTGACCCCGAACGGGCTGACGAGGTCCATCCGCAGTCGGTCGGGCCATACGGCGAACGCGAGCAGGTCGCCGCGGAACCGTCCGCCTTTGCCGAAGTGGTCGATCTTCGCGTTCGCATGGACGCCGATCCCGCAATCCTGCGTGGCGTGGATGCGATCGACGGCGGTGCGAGCCGTGGGGAACTTCGATGGCGGCGGCGCCGTCCCGCACCCGCCGAGGAGGGCGACGAGCAGCGCGGCGGACGCGGTGGCACCAGGAACGGGGAGGACCCGATCGAGCAGCATGAGTGCGCTCCTAACACGATCGGCGCGCGGCGGATTCCAGCGGCGCGTCACGAAGCTGCGATCGTCAGACCCGGCGCCTGCCGCTGGCCGCCTGAAACGCAAAAAGCCCGCGCAGCGTGTCTGCTGCGCGAGCTCGTGCTGGGACCTGCCCTGGTGAACCGAGCGCTCAGGCGACGGTCACCGGACCGTGATCATCGCAGTGCCCGTCATGCGCGTGGTGCAGGTGCCCGCCGACGACGTAGTCGGTATGGTCGCCGTGCGTCACGGCCTCGTGCCCGCAGCCCTTGCCGTGAGCGTGGTCGGCGCCGTGGCTCTTGCAGTCGTGCGACGGCGTGCAGGCCGCGGGGTTCGCGCCGCCGACGGCGAGCGTGTGCTCGTCGACGTGGTCACCGTGCACGTGATGCATGCAGCCGTCGTGCAGGTAATCTTTGTGGCCCTCGTGCTCGATCGTCTTGTGGCCGCAGTTGGGGCCGTGCGTATGGTCGTGGTCCTCGTGAATCTTGTGATCGCCCATGGTCTGTCCTCCTGAGACGGTTGCGCGTGGGCGCTCAGGCCCCGTCGCTGTCGTCGTGCTTGTCGTCGTGCGAATGGCCGTGCGGCTCGGCCGCGTGCTCGATCGCGCTGTGAATCAGATCGCTCACGTGGGAGTCGGCGAGTGAATAGAAGATGTGCTTGCCCGCCCGGCGCCGCGCGACGATGCGCTCGGCACGGAGCAGGCGAAGCTGCTGCGAGACGGTGGAGAGCCCGACGCCCGCGGCCTCGGCGAGCTCGGTGACGCACCACTCCCCGTCACTCAGCCGGTGAAGCAGCTTCAGTCGAGAGATGTCGCCGGCGGCGCGGAAGATCGACGCTGCGCGTTCGAGCTGCTCGTCGCTGACGACCGACAGCCTCGCGCGGCGCGCATGCTCCTCGGGGCCGCAGACTTCGTGGCCGTGAGCGTGCGTGCGTACCGCGCCGGACGAGGCCGACGAAGATGATGAAGAGGGGGGAGCACCCTCCGTGTGGGAGGCCGTCGTGCGGGCCTTCGGGACCCCATTGGCCTTGTGTTGCGTCGGGCGCGTCATCACTTCACCATCTGATGAATTGTTATAGTGAATGGGCGAGGCCCGTCAAGCGTGCGGATCGCGCGTGGGCTGGGCGGGCTCTTCATGAGAACTGCGGACAGAGCCGCTCATTAACGGTCTCGGTCGCGGCTCGCGCAAGCTCCGGCTCGCGGACGTCCCGCGCGAACGGTCTCGGTCGCGGCCCGCGCAGGCTCGCGGACGCGATCGATCTCAGCCACGCAGCGGACGTCGCGCGCCGCAGCGTGGTAGTGACGCAGCGTGGATCCGCGCACGCTCGTGAAGCCCCTCGAGGCCCGATGGCAGGATGTGCTCGACGCCGTGCTCCGCCCGATGCGCAGGCCGGAGCTCACGACGAAGGACGTCGCTCGGCTCGCGCCGCTCACGGCCGAGCTCTCCCGCGCGTACAACACGGCGCAGGCCGAAGGCCGCCGGACCAAGCTCCCGCTCGAGGCGCGGGTCGCGTTTTCGTTCCCGCGCGACCTTCCCAAGGGCGCCGCCGCCGTGCGCGAGCTCGTCGCTTCCGGCGTCCTCGCGATCCCGTCCGGCCGTCCGCTTCGCGTCCTCGATCTCGGCGCAGGCCTCGGCGCGATGACGTGGGGGCTCGTTCGCGCCCTCGAGGCGAGCGGAGCGTCCGGTCGTGTCGAGGCGCTCCTCGTCGACGAGGACGAGGAGGTCTTGCGCAAAGCGGCCGAGATCGCCCGCGCCGCGCGCACTGTTCTCGGCGCGTCCTCGATCGATCTCGCGATCGAGACGCGCGTGGCGAGCCTCGGCTCGTTTCTCGAGCGCAAGTCGTCGTCGCCGTCCGCGCAGCTCCGCGACGTCGTCATCCTCGGGCAGGTGCTCAGCGAGATCGATCCTCGGTCGGAGCCTGCAGCACGCGTCGAGAGCCAGACCGCGCTCGTGAGGCAGGTGCTCGACACCACGGTTGCGCCGGACGGCGCGGTCGTCATCGTCGAGCCCGCGCTTCGCGAGCGGACGCGTCATCTGCACGCGGTCCGCGATCTCCTCCTCGCGAGCGGCGCCGCGACCGTCTTCGCGCCGTGCCTCCACGCGGAGCGCTGTCCGATGCTCCTGCTCGAAACGGAGTGGTGCCACGAGGACCTCGCCGTCGACTTGCCGCCGTGGACGGTCTCTCTCGCCCGCGCTGCCGGCCTCCGCTGGCAGGGCCTGACGTTCAGCTATCTCGTCCTGCGCAAGGACGGGACGGTGCCTGCACCGCGTCTCGGGCCGAGCGCCGGTCAGGTGCGCTTCCGGACCGTGTCCGATCTCCTTCGGACGAAGGGCAAGGCCGAGCTGTTCGTTTGCGGAGAGGACGCTGCGCGCCGGCGCATCCGGAGGCTCGATCGAGATGCCGACGCCGAGCGCGGTACGTCGTTCCTGGATCTCCGTCGCGGTGACATCGTGACGCTCAGCGGGCCTGTCGCGGGGGCCGACGCTGCGTCCGAGCCAATCGACGAGCGTGGTCGCGTCGCTGCGGGCGTGCACGTCGAGATTGACGTCGGTGCCGCTCGTAAGTAGCCCGTACGGCGAACTCGGGGGCTGGAGACACCGTCATGAAGGGCCTCTACGCGATCGTCGACACGAAGCTCCTCGCACGACGAGGCACCGATCCGATCGAGTATGCCCGTGCGCTCCTCGTGGCGCAGCCGGCGGCGCTGCAGCTCCGAGCGAAGGATCTCCCCGCGCGCGCCATCCTCGGGTTGCTCCGCACGCTCGGGCCGCTGTGCCGGCAGGCCGGCGTCCCGCTGGTCGCGAACGATCGCGCCGATCTCGCTGCGCTGGCCGGCTGTGAAGCGGTCCACATCGGACAGGACGATCTTCCGTACGACCTCGTGAATCGCATCGCGCCGCAGCTCTCGGTCGGCATCTCCACGCACTCGGCGTCGCAGCTCGACCGCGCGCTACTCGCGCGGCCGCGCTACGTCGCGTATGGGCCGGTGTTCGAGACGTCGACGAAGTCGAACCCCGATCCGGTCGTCGGGATCGACGGCCTCGCTCGCGCGTCGAAGCGCGCGCGCGCCGAGGGCACTCCCATCGTCGCGATCGGCGGGATCACCCTCGCGCGCATCCCGGAGATCGCGCCGCATGCCGACGCGTTCGCCGTCATCGCCGACCTCTATCCAGAGGGCGCGACGCTCGCCGACGTCACACAGCGTGCGATCCAGTTCCAGGTCGCGCTCGGCATGACGCCCGAGTCGAGCCCCCGCCCGCCGCTCTTCGGGAAGGCTACGGGAGCTGCATGAGTCTCGTCCTCGCTGGTCTCGTCGTTGCGGGAACCAGCGGGGCTCTCGTGGTCGGACGCTGGCTCGCGCGCCGGTGGGGCAAGGCCGACGAACGTGCGGCCGAGGAAAAGAAGGACGCGAGCACGGACGAGACCGAGGACGCCGACGGCGCGCGCGCGCGGGCGGAGGTCGAAGAAGAGGTCCCGTCGCGGAAGGACGACGACGACGACCGCGGCAAGGACGGCAAGGGACCGGCTCGGCCGAAGCGCAAGCCGAGGCCCGCGGCGGAGGCAGAGAAGGTTTCTCTCGAAGGCTTCCTCTGTCAGCTCGGCGACGTCCTCATCCGGATGACCGGGGAAGAAGCCTGGCTCGCCGGAGGGCTCGTGCTCTCGGAAGAGGTGCCCGTCGCGGTCCTCTTCGTCGCGCCGGATGCCGTGCACGACTGCGCGATCTACGTGCGCCCGCGGCCGCGCGAGAGCCTGTTCTGGCTCGAGCCGCTCGACCCGAGCGCGATCCTCGTCGGAGGTGAGCCTCCGAGCTCGGTCGAGCATCGCGGCATCCGCTTCGATCGCTCGCGGCGTCTTCCGCTGCGTACGCGGCGCATCGGCGTTGGAGCGCCGGACGTCGGCGATGCCGTCATCGTGGCCGAATACGCCTCGGCAGGAGCGGAGCGACTCCTCGTCGTGAAGGGCAGCACGGGCGTCGTGCGCGCGTACCGTGGCCTCGAGCTCGAGCAGGGCTCGTTCGAGGTGATCGCGTCGGGCGACTCGACGTTGGAGTGAGATCAGGCCTCAGGCTTCGGGCTTCAGGCTTCGGATTCAGACCGCCCGCATCCGCATCAGCATCGCTTCGATGACGAGCTGCGGGGCGCCGTTCGCGGCGAGGTGCTCGAGCGCCGTGAGCGCGAACCTTCCGCGGATCGCGAGCGCCTCCGCTTCGGGCTTGTCCGCACGCGCGGCCTCACCGGCACGCGAGGCGAGCTCCGAGGCGAGCGCGGCGATGTTCGACGCGAGGCGGTCCTTGTCCTTGTCCTTCTTCGCGTTCTCCGCGAGCGTGAGCACCTGCTCGACGGTCGCGCTCGACATCGCGGCGAATGCGCTCTCGACGAACTGCTCGCGCACCTCGCTCTCGTCGGGATCGGCGAGGAGCTCGCCGATCTCCACGCTGCCGCCGGCGATCCGCGCCACGTGCTTCGCTCGCGTCGCCTCGACCCCGCGCGCGACCAGC
>JAEXCN010000125.1 GCA_023402175.1 Pseudomonadota bacterium
GCGGGCAGACCACGCATAGAAGCGAGCGACGGAAAGGACGTTCGTTCGCGGACGTCGCGTCGCGTCACCATGACGCGACGTGGATCCGAAATAGTCCATACGAATTCGTTGGTTGCGTCTTGCATCCCCCGCGGCTTCGGTCAGCATACCTACATGCGCCCCTCTCTTTCGCGGTACGCAGCCGTTGCCGCCGCGATCTTCGTCACGCTCGTGATGGTCGGCTGCGCGACGGACAACGGCGATGCGGAGGATCCGACGGAGCTGCCGGCCGACGAGAGTCCCGCGAAGGAGAGGAAGTCGGACGACACGAAGCCGCCGGAGTTCGACGCCGACTTCGACAACTCGGGCGACACGGGAAGGAACGACGGCGATCCCACTCCGCCCGACGGCGATCAATGCATCGACAACGACGATCCCGGAAGTGCCGAGAACGTCGCGAAGGTGCTCCCGAGCACGACCGACTGCGACGATCACCCCAACAACAATCAGACGGTCAGCGGCGTCGCGAAGGGCGCGGTCGACGTCGACTTCTACAAGCTCTCGATGACCGACGCCTATTTCTGCTCGGTCGGGGCCGACTTCGAAGGGCAGACCGCAGGCACCGAGCTCTGTGTCTACGCGCGCTGCAAGAACTCCACGATCGACGCCGTGACGGGCTGCGAGAAGAATGCGGGCACGTTGAGCACGAGCGACATCGGCATGAAGGGATGTTGCACTGCAGCACCGGGGCATGCCGTCCCGAAATGGGATTGCTCCGGCTTCACCGACGACGATTCGGCGGACTTCTTCATCCGGGTGAGACAGATCAACGGCGACAAGTGCTTGCCGTACACGTTCCGCTACAAGTTCTGAGCGGGCAGCGAGTCGATCAGCGAGGCGAGCGGTCGTCGAGGGCCACCGTCACAGTTGCGCCGTGCAGGTGTGCCGAGGAGCGGCGCTTTCGCTTCGGCGTCGCGTCCTTCGCGCGTCTCGCGTCGTTCGCCTCGTTCGCGAGCGCCTCCCACCACGCGCGAGCGTCGTCGCGTGTCCAGGCGGGCACGCCGCACGACGAGAGCTTCTCGGCGAGCTCGTAGGCGCTCTTCGGCCGGTCATCCGGGTTCTTCTCGAGACACGACAGCACGACGCGCTCGAGCGCTTCGGGAATGTCGGCCCGCTTCTGGGTCAGAGCGACCGGAGCTTGATGGAGATGAGCGCTGCAGATCTCGACGAGGTTCGTCCCGTCGAACACTCGCTCGCCCGTGAGGAGGAAGTATGCCGTCGCGCCGAGCGCGTACAGATCGGTCCGCGCATCGACGCTCTGCGGATCGACGATCGCCTCCGGCGCCATGAAATGGGGCGTCCCGAGGACCGCGTTCACGCTCGATGTCGTGAGCTTCTCGGAGGGGACTTGCTCCTTCACGAGGCCGAAGTCGAGGACCTTCACGACGTCCTTCTGGACGCCGCGCTCGGTCAACATGACGTTCGCGGGTTTTATGTCGCGGTGCACCAAACCCGCTTCGTGAGCTTCCTCGAGAGCGCCGCAGATCTGCACGAGCAGGTGGACGACGCGTGCGGGCGGCTGGGCGCCATGCTCCTCGACGAGGGCGTCGAGGGTGACGCCGTCGAGGTACTCCATCGCGTAATAGAAGATGCCGTCCGGGGTACGCCCGTAATCGAACACGGCGATCGTGTTCGGATGCGTGAGCTTCGCCGTCAGCTGCACCTCGCGCTCGAAGCGCTCGGCAGCGTGGCCTGTCGTGCCCGTCAGCAGCTTGATCGCCGTCGGGCGGCGGAGCATCGCGTGACTCGCGCGATAGACGACGCCCATGCCGCCTTCGCCGATCTTCTTCTCGAGCAGGTACTGGCCGAGGCGCATCGCCTGCCGGACCTGGAGGTGGAGGCCGTAGATCACGAACGAGATCGTGCTCGTGCTCGCGACGCCCACCGCGGCCCAGATCGCGACGTACACCGCTGGTGCGAGCGGCAAGACCTTCTGCGGATCGAGGACGTTCGCGGCGTCCGCGTTCGAGTACATCGCGTACGTCGCAGGGACGAGAGGAAGGAACGCCGCCGAGCCGATCGCAGCCGTGCGCGACGTCGTCGACGGGACGAAGGCCGTGCGGATGACGAGCGTGTACGAGACGGCGAGTGCGCCAGTGAGCTCGGGCCGCCATGCGGGTTGGTCGTTCGCCGCCATGAGCTCCCAGCCCCAGCAGATCACGAGCGTCGTGATCACGTCGGCGGCGTCGAGGAAGTCGATGCTCCACTTTCGGCCGCGCACGATGGCCCAGCTCGCGAGCGAAGCGCCGATCGTCGCGAGCTGCGCGAGCCGCATCGTCCCCGCGAAGTACAGCCGCGCAGGCCCCCGACCGATCACCGCGTGCGCGCTCAGCGCGACGAGCCAGAACCCGAAGCCGAGCACGAAGACGAGCAGTAGCGTGAGCGCGAGCCGCCGCTGGAAGTGCTCCCGCTCGCTCTCGTTCGCGATTGGAGCGCGAAGAAACGAGGGAGTGCGGCTGGCGCTGGCCGGCAGCATGACCGACTCTACATAGTGACGATTCGGCTGGATGTCGCGCTATCCGTGCAGGACCGCGTGATGCGACGGAAAAAGCTCGAGCTCGTCGCGGTCACGGCCGGCGGGCCGGCGTCGGAAGCGGCGCTCCGCTGCGGACGAAGTCGGCGACGGCGGTCGTGAACGCCCTGTCGGCCTTCTCGCACGACTTCTTCTCCGCCGGAGACGAGACGGCGCCGCACGCTTTGTCGAGCGAATCGTGCGTCGCTTTCACTTTCGGCGACGCGAGCAGCGCGCGACGCGTCGTCTCCTCGAGTCGGCTCCACGGAACCGACGCAGGCTTCGGTGCCGGCGGACGTCGCGTCGTGAGCTCGCCTTCCATGACGGAGACGCAGGTGCCGTCCCAGCGGAGGACGTCGTAGCTCGCCATCGCGCCGGTCATGACGATGCCGCCCCCGCCGCCCGCCGAGTGGCGCGAAAGGACGATCACCTCCTCGTCGAACGCCAGCTTCGCGCGATGCGTGAGGCCGCCGGATGCATTCCAGGCCTCGACATCGCCCGCAAGCCAGATGCGCGTCCACGGCGTGCCCCTGGCGAACATCGTCAGCGCGACCTCGGGATAGATCCCGCCGCAGAGCTTCTTCGCGAACACGCCGGGCGGAAGGCACGCCTTCGTGTCCTTGATCGACTGCTCGCCGACACACGCGGTCGGGACCGCCTCCGGCTCGGCCTTCGTCTCGGAGGCGGTGGACGCGACCGACGTGGAAAGCCCGGAGGAGCCGTCGCTCGAAGACGCCGCGGGCGCCGCGATCGCAGCGGCGAGGAGAGGAGTCGCGCGCGCCTCGCCGCCCTGCTGCACGCTGGCGGCGCAGCCCGTCGCCGCCGACACGATCACCAGTGCGCCCGAAAACAGCAGTGCCCCGCTCTTCATCGTTCCCGCTCCCGTGGTTTTCCGCGTCGGGACCGAGCTCTTCCGGTCGCGACGGCGTTCTCCTACCTCGGATCACATTATCGTCAAGGCGGATTTTTACGGTCACGGAAGGGAGGGGCTCGAGCCTTGAAATCCCTGCGGTATGCGCGTCCTGCGCGGGCTTTTTGGACACATGAAAGAGGGATTCATTACGATCGGCGTCCCATGGCAGCTCGCTCGATCGGCTCCGGCACCATCTCCTTCGGGCTCGTCTCGATCCCGTTCAAGCTCTTCACGGCGACGTCGCCGAAGTCGGTGGGCTTCAACATGCTGCACAAGACGTGCGGCAGTCGCCTCAAGCAGCAGCTGCTCTGCCCGGTCGACAACGTCGTCGTCGAGCGAACGGACACCATCCGCGGATTCGAGTACGCGCGCGATCAGTACGTGAAGTTCACCGACGAGGAGCTCAAGGCGATGGAAGCCGCGCGCACGGGCGTCCTCGAGCTCCAGGAGTTCGTACCGGCCGAGACGGTGGACTTCCTCTACATCGAGAAGACGTACTTCCTCGGTCCCGACAAAGGTGGCGATCGCGCCTATTCGCTTCTCGCGCAGTCGCTCGAGCGGAACAACAAGCTCGCCGTCGGTCGCTTCGCGCAGCGGGGCAAGGACAATCTCGTCATCGTGCGCCCGTACAAGAAGGGCCTCATCCTCCACGAGTGCTACTACGCCGACGAGGTCCGGTCGTTCGACGACGTCGAGACGGGCGGCTCGTTCGAGTTCAAGCCGATCGAGCTCGATCTCGCGGACAAGTTGATCCAGCAGCTCGAACAGGACCGGTTCGAGCCGGGCCGGTTCAAGGACGAGTGGGCCGTCAAGGTGATGGAGGCCGTCGAGAAGAAGGCCGCGGGTGAGGAGCTCGTGACCGCCCCCGAGGCGCCGAAGGCGCAGATCATCGACCTCCTCGAGGCGCTGAAGCGCTCCGTCGCGGCTGCCGAGGTGACCGCTGCAAACGCCGAGACCCCGCCCCCGTCCGTCGCGAAGGGCCCGAAGAAGGCCGAGCCGCGCGCCGTCGAGGAGGCGCCGAAGGCGCGCAAGAAAAAGAGCGGCTGATCGAGTCGAGACCTCCTCGGGCATGCGCGGCCCGCTTGCCCGCAGGAGCCTCGTCAGAAGAACGCGAGCCCGAGACTGATCGTGAAAGCGTCACGCGCGCCCGCGAAGAACCGGTCGTAGCGGACGATGCCGACCACGTAGCCGGGCGTGCAGCATTCTCCGAAGTGCACGAGCAGCTCCGGGCTGAGCGACGGGCGGGGAACGGTCGTGCCCGGCGCGAAGATCTCGACTGTGCTGCCGATGCCCGCGCCGACGCCCCACGACGTCGACGACGGATGCCAGACGCCGCGGTAGCCGAGCCTGCCGAAGCCGGTCGGGCGCGCACCGAACGTGAGCCCTGGCTCGATCACGATGCGATGGGGACGAAGCGTGCCGATCGTGGGAGGGCCGCAGTGATAGCGTTTGATGCTGCGCGCGGTCGGTCGCCCGAACGGGATCGACGCGGGCCAGGAGAGCGCACCCATCACTCCTTCGGGGGGCGCGCTCTCCAAGCGCACACCGGTTTGCGGGATGAGCGTCGCGCCGATGGCCACGAGCACCTCGGAAATGGCATCACCGACCGCCTCCCACGCCTCTCCGTAGTAGGCCATCGTTCCGCACTCCGGGCGCGTGACCCATGGCGGAGGCTCCGGCGCGGCGGTCTCGCCCGTGCTGATCGCGTTCGTCGCCTTGCTCGGCTCAGCCTGCGCGTCCGAGGCCGAGATCAGCGACGCGGCGACGAGCACTGCGATGCGCTCGCGTCTCGATGGGATGGCACGCGACGGCACGCACGCTTGGACGCAGCGCGTCGGTCGCTATTCATCCGCGGATGGTCGTCAGCCCGCGCGGCGCTTCGCTTCGCTCGGCGGAGCGGACGTCCTGGCGAGGCCGGGCCCGAGCTCGGATGCCGACTTTCCGCGGAGATCGCGAGCGGCGCTCCGCCAGGCGAGGGCCTGGGTGACGCACGCCTTCTCACGCTCCCCGCGCGGTCCTTCTTCGTTCCGGTAGCGGCGCGCGAGCGCCAGGGCCCGCCGCGCGGCGACCCGCAGGCCACGAGCCTGCCGGCGCGCACGGGCGAGACGCTCGATCTCGAGGTCTTCGGGAGTAGCGATGCCGCTCGGTTCCGTCACTGGTCGCATTATCGCCCGGCCTCGCCGTTGGGCAAAGTCGCTCGCCATGGTAGAGCGCGCTCCGGGAGGTGACCGCGTGAAGTGGGCAGGCAGGGCGATCTCTGGCGCGTTCTCCGGCACGTTCTCTGGCGCGATCTCTGGCGCGATCTCTGGCGCGATCTCTGGCGCGTTGACGGGGGCGTGTGTCGTCCTTGCGGTCGCATGCGCGTCTTCCTCGCGCGACGGGTTCTCCGAGGATGCGAAGGATGCAGGTTCCACGTCGTTCGCGACGGACGCACTTGGGCCGGCTGCCGAGCCGTCGGGCGAAGTCTACGGCCACAGCGACACGGTCCTCTACGTGGTCGACACCGGGACGCATGCGGTTCGTGAGATCGGCGCGTTCCAGGGCTGCACGCACGTCGTCGACATCGCGCTCGACGAGTCGTCGACGATCTACGCATCGACAGGGGCGGAGCTGTTCCTCATCGAGAACAACAGCGGTCGCTGCTCGCGCATCGCGACGGGCACCTTCCCGAACTCGCTCTCGTTCGTCCCGGCGGGAACGCTCGAGGCCGGTAAAGAGACGCTCGTTGGGTACAACGGCGGCGACTACATTCGCATCGATCCGCACAGCGGTGCCGTCACGAAGGTCGGCGAGCTCGGCGGTGGTCTCGAGTCGAGCGGCGATCTCGTCTCGGTGAAGGACGGGAAGTCCTTCCTGACCGTGAAGGGACCCGGCTGCGCCGACTGTCTCGTCGAGTTCGATCCGAAGACGGGCGCCCTCGTGAAGAACTGGGGCCCGCTCGGCTACGCGAACGCGTATGGCCTCGCGTTCTGGGGCGGCGAGCTCTACGCATTCACCGAAGGTGGCGAAGTGATCCTGGTCAAGCTCGCAGGCGACGAGCTCGAGGCGACGCTGCTGCCGGTCCCGAATGCCCCGGCCGATCTCGCGTTCCGCGGCGCGGGCTCGACGACGATCGCGCCGCCCGGCGACATCAAATGACTATCGGAGCACCTCGTCGAGCTTTTGCTGCAGCTCGATGAGATCGACGAGGTTCTCGACGTAATCGAGGTTCGTCGTGTCGATCCGCACGATCGGACCGAGGTCGTAGCGCTCGAACCACGACTCGTAGAGGCGATGCAGCCGCCGGAGATAGGCGTCGGGGATCGCCTTCTCCATCTCGCGTCCTCGTCGCGCGATCCGCTTCTTCGTTGCGGGAAGGCTGCACGTGACGGCGACGAGCACGTCCGGCGGCGGAAGTGTCCGCTTGATGCCCTCGTAGAGGCGCTCGTACACGGCCCAATCCCGGGACGAGATGAAGCGCTGGTTCTTCGAGTTCCGCGCGAAGATCTCGGCGTCCTCGTAGATCGTGCGGTCGATGACGGCCGGCTCCTTCGACGCGAGCAGCGACTGGTGGAGCTCGAGCTTGTGCGAGAGGAAGAAGAGCTGGGAGTGGAACGCCCAGGTCTTCATGTCGCGATAGAAGTCCGCGAGGTACGGGTTCTCGTCGTTCGGCTCGTAGTAGGGGACGAGCCCGTAGCGTTTGACGAGCCACGTCACGAGAGACGTCTTCCCGGAGCCGATGGTGCCTGCGACGGCGACGTAGCGCTTCACGTGCGTTGTCCCGACGAGCACTCTACACTGCCCCGCCGATGGCAGCCGCCTCTCGAAAGAAGACCGCCCCGAAGAAAGTCGCCGCGAAGAAAGTCGCCGCGCCCCTGAAGAGCACGGGCGTGTTCCTCGTGAAGAGCGAGCCGTTCGTCTACTCGTTCGACCAGCTGCTCGCGGACAAGAAGACGTCGTGGGACGGCGTCCGGAACTACGAGGCGCGGAACGCGATGCGCGCGATGAAGAAGGGCGACACGCTCCTCTACTACCACTCGAACGAGGGCAAGGAGATCGTCGGCATCGCCCGCGTGACGAAGGAGGCGTACCAGGATCCGACGACCGACGGCGATTGGAGCTCCGTCGAGATCGCGCCGGTGAAGAAAGTCCGCAAGCCCGTCTCGCTCGCGACGGTCAAGGCGCATCCACTCCTCTCGAAGATGGCGCTCGTGAAGCGAAGCCGCATCTCCGTCGTCCCGGTCACGACCGCGGAGCTCGCCGCCGTGCTGAAGCTCGCCGAGACGACGCTCTAGACCGAATCGCCGTCGTGTCAGCTCTCGAACAAGAGAGAGATTGAACAGGAAGCGCGGAGGGGCGGAAGGATGCCTGCCCGATCTTCCGAATCCGTTGCTCGCCAGAGCCGGATCCGAGATTCACATTCAGCGAATCGGCGGCAGCGGCGTTTCAACCAGCTTCCGCAAGGCTAGGCCGCCAGGATATGCGTAACTCGCGAAACGTGCCCACCCCCACAGGGTGGCGGTGAACGGGCCTTCGCTCTTCATGCGCTGGAGGCCGTTCCGGCAGACGCTCGAACCGAAGGTGTCGCCGGGGCCGCCGCGCCGCGCGAGATCGACGCGCGTCCACTCGTAATCGCCGCGCGTACCGACAGGCTGAAAGGTCGTCAGATTGCCGGCGCATTCGAGCCAGACGTCCTTGAATTGACCGCCCGACTTGGCGCGTACGATGACGAGCGAAGTGTCCTCGTAGGTCGGATCCGCATAAAAGCTGTATGAGCTCATGTATTGACCCGAGGGGATCACGTTGACGAACTCGGGATCTCCTCTGCCGGCGGTGTTCGTGTCACCGAGCGGATCGCCTCCGGACGGCGCCGGACCGCTGCCTGTCATGTACGCGGCCAGATAGACCGGGTGATCGACGTCCTGCGTGCGCACGACGAAGGGGGCGTTGACGGCGGCCCAGAACGTCGCGACTTCTCCGGCGGAAAGTGTGAGCGGCGCGCCCGAGGGGACGGCCGGGTCGTAATCGAGGCGCGTACCATCACGCGCTGCCACGATGCGGTAGGGCATCTGCTCGCTACCGTTGCCCAGGCGCGGGCGGTACCCCGCACCGACGTATTCGGATCCCCACTGCTCGAATGGAAGGATCTGCTGCTGCGCGGTATCGCAGGCTTGCCGAGACGACGGGACGTACATGCACTCGTGCCCGCCGAACGTGCTCGTCGGTTTGGTCGAGCTCACGATGCTTCCCGTGAGCTCCTCGGACTGGAGGAACTGAAGGACCTGTCCTCTGTTCAGCTTGTACGTGACAGGGACATTCGCGCCCGTTCCGGCCACGCCGTTTCCGCTCTGGATGTCGTGCGTCGGCAATATCGTGATGTCGGTGTCGTCCTCGGACGCGACGATCTGAGCGGCCGGTCCAATCCCGGTGTCTGCCAGAAGCGGGTTGGTCATGATGCGCTCCCAGGCATTGACCATGAGGTGCTGCTTCGCCCAGGTGCCGACTGGAAGGAGCAACGTCGCCGTCGGGCTGAAGCCCGCGGCTCCGCCGAACGGATAGATCGTCGCGACGGTAATGGGGGAGCTCCCGACGAGGTGGAACGACGAGCCGACGCCCGTTCCCTCGGGCAACCCACTGACCCCGGACGCGGCCACGACTCCTTCGGGGCAGACAACGTCTTGGTTCGAGGCGGGCGCATCCGGCGCGCGATCAGCCACGAAGACAATCGCGCTTTCGCCGACGGGAAGCGGACCCGTGTGCGGCACGAGCGTGGCCTCGCCTGGGTTCGTCCGGAAAACCGATTTCGACAGGTCGAGCGACTTGCCCTGGAATTCGAGGGAGATCTCGACGGGTGCCGTACCGTCGTTCACGACGAACGCGGCGTAGCACCCGCGGCCGCGGCGTCGCGTGTACTCGGGAGGCTGCAGGTAAAACTCGCAACCTTTGGAGCTTCGATCGGCGATCGCGGCCGCGCACGGCTCCTGGCACACGCCGGCACCGCAGGCGAGCTCCGCAGCACACGTCTCGACGACTTCACCGGTGCAGGTCCGAACGACCGAGCGGCCGTCGAGCGAGCACTGAAGGAGACATTCGCCGGCATCGATGCCGCCGCCGGTCTGCTCGAAGCTGTTTCCTCGTCCGAACGGAGAGCGATCTTGGCCGCAGGCGGTCGCCGCGAGCGCGCCTACGAACACGAGCCCGAGCGCACCCGTGCGGAGTTTTCGACGCGAGCTCATGGAAGAACGACCTCCTTCGGAACGAGGCTCGCGACCCGAAGCTGACCGCCGCCGAGCTGACCCACTGAATCATCCCCCCAGCAGAAGACACGACCGCTCGTGAGGAGCGCGCACGTCGCCAGCGGCGTCGTCCTCACCTGCGCCACTGGCTCAGGGAGACTCGCGATTTTGACAGCGGAGAGCGCGTAGGTTCGCGTGCCGTCACCGACCTGGCCCCGGGCGTTCTCGCCCCAGCAATACAGCGATCCCGATGCACCGACCGCGCAGCCGCGAAGGGGGTTCGCCGTGTTGTTCAATGACCCCGGCGTGGTCACGAAGACCACGCTCTCCGGCATCACGACGCGCTCGGGGAGGGCGCGGTCGAGCGGCGGCAGGCCGCCAAGGGAAGTGCCCTTCGGTCTCCCCCAGCAGTACACGGCCAAGCCTGCAACGGCGCAGACATTGTCGTTGGCGGCTTCGAGGTGGAGGATGTCCGTCAGCGCGAGCGGCCGCGGATACGGATCCGGGAACAGCGCTGACACACGCCCGATCGGCGGGTTGGCTCCCCAGCTGAGCACCGTTCCGTCATCGCGTATGGCGAACGTGGCGTCACCCATCGCGAGGTCACGAATCGGCGCGCCCGGAGGCACTCCCGCCTCCGTCGGCGGGTATGCTTTCGAGGCGGCCGCGCCCGGGACGGGCACCATGACCTGTCCATTGACGTTCGTGCCCCAGCAGAGGACTCCGTCGTCGACGAGCGCGCAGGCGGTCCCGGCGTTCGTGGACGAGCGCGCGACGCGGATCATCTTCGCGGGCGGGATCGGCAGCTTGATCGGAGTGGGCTCCGTCGTCGTCGCGGCAGAGGTGCGGAGCCAGGGCCCCGTTCCCCAGCACCACGTGTCGCCGTTCTTGTCGATGGCGCACGCGCGATCGAGCGACACGATGTCGGTGAGGTTCAGGACACGCGCAGCCGAGCCGCTCGGCGTCGTATCCACCTCGGGACCGCGTCCGAGCTGACGGTTTGCATTGTCGCCCCAGCACGCCACGGTCTTGTCCTGGAGAAGGACGCAGAAGCCTTCCCCCATGGTCGTGACGAGCGACGTCGCGCAAGACGCTCCCGTACAGACGACGGGCAGCTGCGAGGCGTCGGGTTTGACAGGGTCTGCATCTGGCGCCGTGGCGTCGGCCGGCCCGCCGTCGTCGGCGCCGCCGTCGTCCGCGCTGCCGTCTTCGAGGGCGGGCGGAACCGGTGCGCTCGCGTCTTCCTCGCCGCCGAGCTCGTCTTTCCGGTCGCTCGAACAGCTCGCGGTCGCGTCCGCCACGCCGACAGCGAGGACGAGCGCGCCAAAGACCCGCAAATCAAGGAGTCGTCTTGTGGTATGCACGGGTGCCTACTGCCCAGAGGTTGGAGTTCGAAATACCGCGGATCTTGGCGAATGAAGCCACCGGCCGGCCGTCATTGAGCGCGACGGTCGAAACTTGATATGAGCCGCCGTCGCTCCACATGCCCGTGCCGTGCATGAGATAACCGGCACCGAGCCAGACCTCGTCGGGGGAGCCGGACCAGACCGCTTTGGACATTGGAGGCTGAGGATTCGCCTCCGTGATCGACGCCTTTCCCTCACCGTCGATCGCGACCTTCAGGAGCTTCTCCTGGAACAACAATGTGCCCAATACCTCACCCGGTCTCGTCGAGGAAAAGCCGTACAGCCCCGGCACCATCGGATAACCCGGCTTTACCTTGCAACTGGTGCTCAACGTACTGACGGGCGAGCCATCGACGACGCGCTGATACCCATTCGCCGTCTTTCGCACGATGATCGCGCACGGCATGAGGTACCCACGGGCGCCGATGAACAGGGTGTCGTCGGCCGTTCCCCCACCTCCGAAAAAGACGATCGGGGTCGGATCGTCGTCGGTGTACTCGAGCGTCCAGGGTGACGAGCCACCGTCGCCAGCAACGCCGGGGGCCGCATCGGGATCGCCGGTCAGGCGATAGATTTTCGAGCAGCTGAGCGCGTAAACATCACCGCCGCTACCCCATACCGCGGGGGTGTCGAGAGGGTGGGCGCACTGGAATGGCGTGCGCGTCCACGTCCACTCCGTCGCGGGCGGGGTAGGGCGCTTTCCATGATAGAGGTATCCACCCCTCGTCTCCCCGCGGAGTGTGTAATAGACCTCGTCTTCATTGGGCGCCCAGATGTTTCCGAGCTCACCCCGGTAGAGATCCTGCTGCGTGTTGTCATCGATGTACTTCCAGCCGGATTGCTGACTAACGTCCTCGTTCCACTCGAGGACCTTGGGGCCCGCATACTGGCTGATGCCGACGGCGAAGGCGCGCTTCTCGAAGGGCCAGATATCCTTCAGCTCCAAACTCGGGTCGGGCAGCTCGGTGATGCACCAGCCTGCGGGGCTGCACGTCGGAGCAGACGGAGCGTCCGGCGCCGTTGCATCGGGCAAGACTGCGGCATCTACCGAAGCGTCCGCCGTGCCGCTGCCGCCGTCGTCGAGCGTGGGCGACTCCTCGGGAGACGACGGCACGTCGTCGGACGTAGCGCAGGCTGCCGCCGCGCCGAGGGCGGAGGCGATCATCGTGACGTGGAAGAAGCGAGCTCTCATGGCATTCCTCCAAGAGAAAGGAAGACTCCCTCGCCGCCGATCCAGACGCGGCCCGGCGCAGGGCTCCAAACGGTGAGCAGATCGGGCCGGCCGTTCCCGATGCCCGCGATCTCGACGCGTGACCAGGACGTGCCGTCGTAATGAAGGACCGTGGCGGCATCGCCGACAGCCCAGACGTCGCTCGGGGACGAGCCCCACACGGCTCGGAGCGTCTCCGTTGCGGGAACGTCCGTCACCACGTCCCACGCGTACGGGTGGCCCGTGTAGTGACGAACGACGCCGTGCCCACCCACGGCCCATGCTTCCGTCTCCGAAGCTGCCCATACGGCATCGAGCTCTGCCCAGGTTTGGCTGTCGAACCGCTGGAACTTGGGAGCGGTGCTCTGCGCTTCGGTGACGTGGAGGATCTCGCCGCCGTAGCCGACGACCCAGAGATCGTCCGGCGAAAACCCGTGGACGCTCGTCATCTGGTTACATTCGAGGGTCCCGCAGGTCCCCGTGGGCAGCGGGTTCCGAACGTCGAGCTGGTTCGTCGCCGGCACGACGTGAAGGCGCCATATGCCCTTCCGCGTTCTCTCCGAGTAGGCGTCAATCGAGGTGATCCAGACCCATTCGGCGCCCGGCGTCGTCCATGCCGAGTTGACGATGGCCGCGGCCGACGTCGACGCACCGAGCGGCTTGCCGACCGCCGTCCAGCCGTCGGCGGAAGGAGGCCCCGCATCCACGCCCGCGTCCGCCGCGTCGAAGTTGTGGCGGTACATCGACGTGAGGCTCGCGATCGCGACCTCGTCGTTCTCCCGCAGCCATACGGCCCTCATCGCCTCCCGGCTGCCCGTCTCCGAGCGCTTCCACGACGTACCATCGTAGTGCGCGACCGCACCGCTGACGCCGACGACCCAGACGTCGGACGGACCGCGCGCGCGGATGGCGTTGATCCGGGTCCGAGCGGGGACCGGACCGCCTTCGGTGCTCGACTCGAAAGGCCCGAAGGGACAGAGCACATCGTCCGTGCACGGACGCGCCGGCTCGCTCGCGTCAACCTCGGCGTCGACGTCGGCGTCGACGCCTGCATCCGCCGGAGCAGGGACCGTGGATGCGTCGGGTTCGGGGAGCGGTCCCGAAGGAGTCTCGTCGCTGGCGCAGGCGATGATCGTCGCCGCGGAGGTGCAACTGAGGAGGGCGACAGACAGGCAAAGTGAGCGGACGTTCATCGCGTCAGGACTCCTCCGTCACAAGCCTCGACGACGCAGCGACCTTGCACGCACGGCTGTCCTGCCGCGAGATCGCACGTGTTGCCGCAAGCACCACAATTCCTCGGATCGGACGCGAAGTTCGTCTCGCAGCCATCCGACCAGTCGCCGTTACAGTCCCCACGGCCCGCGGCGCAGCCATATTCGCAGGCGCCGCCCGAACAGAAGCCGATGCCGGTGCCGTCGGGCCAACGGTTGATGCAGTCAGTAGAGCAGGTGCCGCAATTGCGCTTATCCGTGAGGAGGTCGACGCATTTGCTCCCGCACAGCGTCAGTCCTGCGGGGCAGGCACAGAAGGCGTTGCCTTGCAGGTCGAGGATGCACGTCTGACCGGGATCGCATGCCTTTCCACATCCACCGCAGTTGTCCGGCGAGAGCAAGGAGGTCTCACAGCCGTTGGTGAGATCACCATCGCAGCTCGCGTAGTTCGGTTGACACTTGAGATGCCCGCACTCGGAGCTCACGCAGCCGTAATAAGCGTGATCGCGCGGCGGCCCGCCGTCTGCTCCGGGATCACAGACGACTCCGCAGCCGCCGCAGTTGAGGTCGTCGATCTTCGGGTCGACGCACTTACCGCAGTACTCGAGCCCCGGACCACATCCGCACTGTCCCTTGTTGAGACTAGTGTCGAAGACGCAGGGCTTCTTCGGATCCGTACATCGATCGCCGCACGCGTTGCAGTCGTCGTTGGTCCCGAGCTTGACCTCGCAACCATCGTCGACGAAGCCGTTGCAGTCGGCGTAACCGTCCTCGCACCTCTTTACGCATTGACCTTCGACGCAATCGAAGGCTGCCCTGAAGTGGGTAAATGGATATCCGCAGTCGACTCCGCATTCGCCGCAATTGTGCGGATCCGTCATGAGGTTCACGTCGCATGCGAAGCGTGAGCTCGCGCACGTCGTGCGATCGGCAGGACACGTGTTCGAAGGGCAATATTGGGTGAGCTCGTGGCTCGAGTCGACGTCGCCGCTGTCCGGCGATTCGACTGGAACGAAGGTTCCGCTGGCATCGCCTAGGTCGATGTATCCGAGCCGATCGTCCGTCGTCGAGCATCCCCATTGGGCCAAGGTGACCCCGACGATCCCAGTAATTGCCAAGAACGCTGTCCGGCGCATTTGCGTCTTACCTTCCTGAGCCAGTGAGCGCGAAGCTCAGAGCGCGTCCAAGCTTTTCAGTCGTGCGGCGGCCGGGCCTGCGAGCAGGCTCGAGGGGTGGTTCGACAAGAACGCACGTAACGCGTTCCGTTCGTCATCGCGGCGCCCAAGCGCTCTCAAGGCGCGCGTGCGCCCCCACCCGGCCTCTTCGGCGAGGCTACCGTCCGGAGCGATCTTCAGCGCGCGGTCGTAGAGCGAGAGCGCGCGCTGCGGATCTTCAAGGTGATCGAGACAAAGCTTCGCCAACGCGACCATCGCGGGGTACGCCTCCGGCGAATCCGCACGCTCTCGGACGACTTGGTCGTACTTCTTCGCCGCATCGGCCCAGCGAGATTGGGCCCGGAGTTGATTGGCTTCACGCAGCAGGTCCGAAGCGGACAGGTGCGCTGGACGGTCCATGGACGGTGCCGCAGACGGCAGGCTGTCGGGTGTAACGGCCACGAGCGTCTCGGGCGTGGACGTCGGCGCGGGTGCCTCGGGTGCCGACGATGTCTCGGCCACCATCGCGACCTGCGCAACACTTTGCGCTGGTGAGCCGATGGTCGGCTGCGCCACGTACTCTTCCCGCGCGAGCAGCCACGCGACGACGCTCGTTCCGATCGCGACACCAGCAAACAACCAGCGCACCAGAGATCCCCGCGGGCTTGGGCGCCCTCCCGCATCTCCGCTCGAACGCGCTTCGTCGAGGCGCGCGAGCAGGGCACACTCGAGTGCCTGTCGATCCGGATCGACATCGGCGCGGCCCGACGCGAGCAGACTCTTGGCAAACTCACTCATCTCGTGGCTCATCGGGACCTGTTCGTTTGGGCGGCGCGGGCCCTCAGGGCGAGCTTGTCAAAGAGCTCGCGCGCTCGGGAGAGACGCGAGCCGACCGTTCCCACCTTCAGGTGAAGGATGGTTGCCGCCTCTTCCAATGTCGCTTCCTCCACGTCGCAAAGCACGAGGACCTCGCGAAGCTCGACGGGCATCCCACTCAGGAGACGGTCCAAGAGCTCGATGCGTTCTCGCTGGCCCATCGCGTCTTCCGGGGTCGACGGCGAGGCCCCGAGCGGCGCGAGGTGGTCGAAGTTCTCGTCGAGCTCTTCCCTTCTCCGGGCGTGCGCCCTCTGCCGCGTCCGAACGACGCGAAAGCCGACTTCCAGAAGAAAGTTGCGCTCGGCCTGTGGCGCGACGTCCGCCATCCGTCGCGTGAAGACGAGGAAGATCTCCTGCAAGACGTCGTCGAGATCCGCTCCGTCGACGCCGAGCCTTCGCATCGCACGTCGGACAGCGCCGTAGTGAGAGGCAACGACGATCTTGACGCGGTCGTCACCCATGGGACGGTCCACCGAATGGAGCGCTCCTCCTAGCACTTCGGAGCGGTCTCGAACGAGCGCCACGGCCATCTCGTGGGGAGGAATCGCCGCGGACAGGGAAAGTCTTCGCAAAATCGACGCGCCCTCGTTACATTTTGCGTCCGTTGCGTGCGCCCTCGTTTCCGCGCTCTTCCGACTGCAGCCGCGCTTGTGGCCGCGCTCCTGATCTTGCTCTTTTCGAGGCAGGCTTGGAGCGGCGAGATCCAGGTAGTCGTACGAACGGTCACCCCCAGTGATCGATTGATTTTCGAACGCATCGTCGGTCACACGAGCGATCTGTCCGCCAAGGTGCGCGAGCACCACGAAGCCGCGCTCGAACCCGATCTTCCGTCGAGGCTCGAGACGGCGAGCTCGTTGGCCGAGGCCGGTACTCGAGTCGTTGTCTGGTTCGAACATCCCTCGACGACCCAGGTGCGCGTCGTCGTCGCCATCCCGGACACGGATCGTGTGCTCGTGAGGGAGGTCGACCCCGCGCGCGCTGCGCATGAGCTGACTCCAGCGGCGAGGTCTGCGTTGCTCGAGCAGGCAGCACTGGTCGTCAGCACGGCACTCAACGCGATCGAGGCCGACAGCCTCATCGGCGTGAGCCGTCGGGAGCTACTCGGGCTCACGGCCGAGGAGCCCGCTCCTCCCACACCGCCTGCGGCGGCATCCGAACCCGTCGTGCGGGACGAATCGAAGTCGGCCTCCACGACCACGAAGCGGAACGCGAAGCCGGAGAAACTGCCGATCCCCCCATCATCGCCCCCATGGCACGCGTCGGTCGGCGCGGGATGGCAAGTCACGGTCGATGGAGAAAGTCCTGGCGGGGCGCACGCCGGCGCGCTCTCGGGATACTTCGAGTGGCGGGATTTTACCGTCGAGCTCGATGTCTCCCTCGGCCTGCCGAGCCGAATGCGCGACGACTTCTCGACCGTCGATTTGTCACGTCACGCCGCAACGGCAACCCTTGGTCGGATTCTCTTTCGCACGAAGACGTGGAGCTTTCTCGCTGGGGTGGGCGGCGGCGGAGTGCTCTTCTCCCGCGCGATCACTCCGAGCGATCCACGCCTCGTCCCATCGACAAACCGGACGTATCTCTCGCCGCACGCGACCGTCGCAGTCGCCGCTCGCTACGCCGCCACGCGGAACCTGGGATTCATGATTGTTGCCGCCATTGACGGCGTTGCAAGCCCGCCGACCCTTGCCTACGAAGTCCGGGGAGGGACCGTTCCGAGCCGTTCGCTTTGGTTCTTCGAGCCGCGCTCCAGCTTGTTCGCGTTCTACGCGTTTCATTGAAACGCGTCAGTGGCGGTCCGGCGACCAGCACCCGAAGTCGTAAGGCTGCGGTTGGCCGGGCCCTGCCGGGGTGCCGAGCTCGTAGAGGCCGACGCAGTGGCTCTTCGGGATGGTGTCAGTTTCTTTCGAGGTGCAACCAACGGGATGATTCGCGGGCGCCAGCGCAATGCATTCGTCGCAGGAGCTCACCTTTTTCGTGCATGCCTTCTCGGTCGTGTAGTTGCCCTTCGCGCACACACTTCCCTCGCTGCAATCGGTGTCGACGCGGCACGGCGAGCAGAGGCTGCCATCGCCGACGCACACGGTCGCGCGCGGATAACAGATCTTCGCGCCGATGCCGACGTCGGCGCACTGCGCCTCGTTCGCACACGCTTGATCGCTGTCACACTCGGGAGCGCAGAAGCGCGCGCCACTCGCGTCGTCGATGCAGTGCTGCGCCTTGCCTTTGACCGGCGGGCAGTCGAGATCGACCTTGCACATCGAGCAGTAGGTCCGGCGAAGGCAGACGTTCTGGACGACGCCGATGCTCGCCGGCGAACGCACCGCCGTGTTGACGTTCGGTTGCTGATTGATCTTCCCGCACCAGAAACCGGCCCCGCAGTCGGAGTCCTTCTCGCAGTCGTAACGCGTGCAGTATGCATCTCCGTCGGCCGGCGACTCGCCGTAGCAATAGAAGGCCTGCTCCGTGTCGCAGCCCGGGTTCTCGAAGCCGAGGTTCGCCTGGCACGCCGCGCCCCATTGTCCGCTCGGCTTCTTCTCGAGCGGCGTTCCGTCGTCCCGAAGCGCGGCGTCCTGGATGCAGAACGGCTCCACGCCCGTCTCGGTGTCCGAGCACGTGTACCCGAACGGGCAGCTCGTCGTCGGATCCGCGTTCGAGCTGCACGTCTTCCGGCACTTGGTCTCGCCGTTCAGAGGCAAGCACTTGTTGCCCGGCGCGCACTTCGCGTCGTCACACGGCGGCGGGGCCGTGTTGTCGTTCTCCGACGAGCACGCGGCGAGAACGCCGAGGCCGACGAGAGATGCAAAGGTGAAAGAACGGACGGGCGCGAAGACGTTTCTCGGAATCACGGGGCCTTCATCCAATCGCAGAAGAATCGGTGTCCGCACCGGCTAGGCGACACCAATGTCAGAGAATGAGAATGGGCTCCTCGTCGTAGAGGCATTGGTCTCTCCGACAGAGCCATTTTGAATCCGAGGAGTGGACCTCGATGTCGACATGACGACGTGGCCACCTGCTCGGCGTAGGCCATGCGGCGGAGCGGGTAACCCGTTCTTCTACTCGCCGTTGGCGCCGTCGGCGCCCGCGTCTCCATTGGTGCCGTCGCCGATGCATTGATACGAAATGAGTGTGCGGAGACGGGAGGCGATGGGCTTGCAGATGTTCACAAACGCCTCCTCCATGGCCGGCTGACCGCCGCACGTAGCCAGCAGGGTCGACCAATACGTCGTGCAAGCGGATTCGGGTTCCCCGACCGCCTTCGAGCAGTCTTGCCTATTCGAGGGCGAGCAGCTTTGGCAGGCTTTGTCGACGCAGTTGAGATACGTCATCGAAGCTCGAGCACAGTCCGCGCTAGTCACCGCCTCGATACAGCTGAGGTCGCTCACGGGGAGGTTGGCGACGACGGCGCCGCTACCGTCCACCACGACCGGAGGTCTGGACTCCCCGTCCTCCGCGAAAATACACTTCGCGCATTCGGCGTCCCGATCCCGGATGGCGTCGTGGAGCTCCTCGAAGCTGACCTGCAACTTGGCCGCGACGAGGGCGTCCAGCACATCGAGCGAATTTTCCTTGGTGCACTTGCCGGGCTCGAGCCGCAGCGGCTTGAGCGACGCAGGCTCCACCTGGACCGGATTGTCCGAGTAGCACGGCGGCGGCTCTTTGGCGCCGAGGTCCGGCGGTTGGTTGCTACGCTCTGACCGCGCGTCCGTCGCGGTGCCCGCGTCCGTCGCGGTGAGCGGATCTGACGAGTCCGAGCAGCCGGTCTGTGCGAGCGACGTCACCATGGCGGCGAGGGCTGATGCGCTCACGAGTGCGAATACCTTCTTGATCATCTTTTCGTCTTCTCCCGATGCTGGCCGATGCTCCTGTCCGTCAGCGCCGCGCTCGGCACGAGCAGCGTCCCCGTCGTACAGCTGTTACCGTTTGCGATGGCGCCCCCACGGCATGATGTCCCGCGCAAGGAGCCAAGTCCGCGGCTCGCCAGTCCCCGCGCGCCTCGTCGACTTCCTCGCGGCTCGCCTCTTCGTCGAACGCGCGGTGCTCGCACACGTCGCGTGAACGCGAGGCATCGCGCCCTCGCGATTGGACCCGCTCCGCCCGGAGGCCATGCGGCGGAGCGGGTAACCCGTTCTTCTACTTGCCGTTGCCGCCGTCTCCGCCGTCGGTACCCGCGTCTCCATTGGTACCGCCGCGGATGCACTGATACGAAATGAGCGTCTTGATAGCGGAGACCGTATCGCCGCAGGTTCTCTGTGCGGGGCCGAGGCTCGTGTCGCACGTATCAAACAGGGTCGACCAATACGTCCCGCAAGCAGAACCGGGTCGCGCGACCAGCTCGCTACAGGCTCGCTGGTCCCGGGCCGAGCATTTTTGGCAGGCTGCTTTGGTGCAGTCGGAGGCCGTCACGATAGCTCGAGCACAGTCCGCGCTACTCAACACCTCGACACAGCTGCTGGTGTGTAGGGTGAACGTGCCGCTACTGTCCACCGTGATCGGAGGTGTGGTGTCCCCGTCCTCCGCGAAAACACACTTCGCGCACTCGGCGTCCTGAGCCTCGAGGCCATCCCTGAATTCCTCGAAGAGGAGAGTCCCCCCGTCCCCTGCGGCCGTGAGGAGGGCGTCCAGCACATCGAGCGAATTTTCCTTGGTGCACTTGCCGGGATCGAGCCGCAGCGGCTTGAGCGGCGCAGGCTCCATCGTGATCGGATCCACCGCGAAGCACGGCGGCTCGTCGCCGCCGGGGGCGGGCGGTTGGTTGCTACGCTCTGACCTCGCGTCCGTCGCGGTGCCCGCGTCCGTCGCGTCCGTCGGGGTGAGCGGATCTGGCGAGTCCGAGCAGCCGGTCTGTGCGAGCGACGCCGCCATCCCGGCGAGGGCTGACACGCTCACGAGTGCGAACACCTTCTTGATCATCTCTTCGTCTTCTCCCGATGCTGGCCGGTGCTCCTGGACGTCAGCGCCGTGCTCGGTACGAGCAGCGTCCCCGTCGTAGAGCTGTTACAATTCGCGATGGCGCGCCCACGGCGTGATGTCCCGCGCAAGGAGCGAAGTCCGCGGCTCGCCAGAGCGGGATTCGAGACTGCCAATCAGTTGATTGGCGATAGCGGCGTCTGGACGAGCCTGCGCAATGCGAGACCGCTTGGATAGGCATAGCTCGCGGAAAGTCCCCAACCCCACAAGGTGGCCGTGAACGGGCCCTCGCTCTTCATGCGCTGGAGGCCGTTCCGGCAGACGCTCGAGCCGAACGTCTCACCCGGTCCGCCCTCCCGCGCGAGATCGACGCGTGTCCACTCGTAGTCGCCGCGCGTACCGACCGGCCTCCAGCTCGTCAGGTTGCCGGCGCACTCGAGCCAGACGTCCTTGAACTCACCACGCGACCTGGCGCGCACGATGACGAGCGAGGTCTCCTCGTAAGTCGGGTCGGCGTAGAAGGCGTACGAGCTCAGATATTGGGCCGCCGGGATCACGTTGACGAACTCCGGGTCTCCGGCGCCGCCGAGGCTCGCGTTCCCGAGCGCGTCGCCTCCCTGCGGTGCAAGCCCGCTGCTGGTCATGTACGCGGCGACGTACACCGCGTGGTCGGCGTCCTGCGTACGCACGACGAACGGCTCGTTGACGGTAGCCCAGAACGTCGCAATCTCTCCGGCGGACATCGTGAGCGGCGCGCCCGCGGGGGGAGCCGGGTCATAGTCGAGGTGCGTATCGTCACGCGCCGCCACGATCCGGTACGGCATGAGCTCGGCGCCGTTGCCCCGGCGCGGGCGGTACCCGACGCCGACATATTCGGATCCCCACTGCTCGAAGGGAAGGAGCTGCTGCTGCGCGGTGTCGCAAGCCTGCCGAGCCGACGGAATGAACATGCACTCGTGCCCGCCGAACGTGCTCGTCGGCTTGTTCGAGCTCACGAGGCTGCCCGAGAGCTCCTCGGCTTGAACCAGCTGAAGGACCTGGCCTTTGTTCAACTTGTACGTGACGGGTACGTTCGCAGCCGTTCCGACGAGACCGATTCCGTTCTGGATGTCTTGCGTCGGATGGATCGTGACGTCGGTGTCGTCCTCCGAGGCGACGATCTGGGCCGCCGGTCCAACTCCCGTGTTTCCGAGGACGGTCGTGACGCTCTCCCATGCGTTGAGGATGAGGTGCTGCGTCGCCCACGTACCGACCGGAAGGAGCAGCGTCGCCGTCGGTCGGAAGCCCCGGGCTCCGCCGAATGGGTAGATCGTGGCGACGCCGACCGGCGAGCTCGTGACGAGGTGGAACGACGAGCCGAAGCCCGTCCCG
>JAEXCN010000145.1 GCA_023402175.1 Pseudomonadota bacterium
ACATCGCCCGACGCCGCGAGCTTCGCGGCGACTGCGTCATCGGTCGTGATGCCGAGTGTGTTCGCGATCGACGCCGCTCGGGCGCCGGAGGCGATCGCCGCGGCGCGCATCTCGTCGTCGAGCGGGACAGCGGCTTCGGCATACGGCATCGCCGCGCGACCTTCGACGACGCTGGGATCGACCAGCTTCGCGCTCGTTCCGGCGATCACATCCCCGATGGCGAGGCCGGACGCTCGTCGCGCGGGTGACGCGCCGCACGTGCCGAGGAGCACGACCAGCCCGGGCGCATGCTGCAAGATGCATCGCGTCACGAGGGCCGCTGTGTCCACCGGACCGATCCCGACCGGCGCGATCCTGAAATCGACGTCGGCGGTTTCCTGGGCAAGGGCACGGAATCTCTCGAGCTCGGGCTCCCACGCTGCGACGACGAGGACGCGGACCATGGCTTCGGGATCGCTAGAGGCAGCTTTCATCCGGTTCTTGCATATATCGAAGACGCGCCAGCCCGTCCGACGTTGGTTGCCGGACCGGCCCCGGGCGTCTACTCTACAGATGTTTATGCGTGCTCCCCTCCTCCTGATCGCTGCCGTCTGGAGCTCGAGCCTCGTCGCTTGCGTCGGCGGCGGGTCGGAGCCTTCCATCGACTCCGGAACGGAGACGAGCTCGACGGCAACGGCCATCGTCGCGCTCGAGCGGACGTCCGGTCCGGGCGACGCCGTCCGGGGCGACGCGGTCACCGCACGGTTCGTGCGCGTGCGCCAGGGAGCCGTCGACGATCCGGCCCTGCGCATGGCCGGGGTCGCGGAGGACATTCCTGCTCCGGGCGCGTGCTTCGCGCCGAGCGACACGACTCCCGTCATCCAGGGGCGCGGCGTCGAGCTGCTCGATGTCGGTCAGGTCGTCCTCACGAGCGAAGGCTCGAAGAGCACCGTCCTCCTTCCGCGGTCGATGCCCGATCCCGCAGGCGTCGTCTCGGGCGTGATCTACTCGTCGCGCTCGGCCGACGTCTTCAGCGCGGGCTCGCCGGTCTCGCTCCGCTCGAGTGGCGGCGCGGATCTGCTCGACGGCTTCTCCGTCTCCGTCACCGCTCCGCGTGACATCGCCGACGTTCGCGTCGCTTCGCTCCCGACGGGCCTCGAGGTGTCGTGGGATGCCGACGGCGCCGAGCCGCACGATCTCGTCTACATCGACGTGCTGTCGCCGGCCCCGCGCGTCGTCATGCGCTGCACGGGCACCGACGCCGGTCACCTCCTCGTCCCGCACGGCTCGATCGCCGGCATCGACGAGGGACAGCTCGCGGTGCATCGGGTCCACAAAGAGAGCTTCAAGGCGAAGGGCATCGAGCCGGGCGAGGTCCGTTTCGACGTCGCGAAGATCGTCACGTTCCACCGCTGAAAGTACACGGGCGGCCTTTCTTGATCCCCATGAGTACATGGGGCCCGCCTTTCTTGATCCCCATGAGTACATGGGGCCCCTGAACGCGCGGCCAGAGGCGATGCCGATGTTTGTGGCATCGCGGCGGCGGTCTTTGTAGAACCGAGCCGTGACGTCCGGCCTTCGGCTCCTGCCCCTGGCTGCGTGTGCGCTCGTGATCGCGAGCGCGCCCGGCCTCGCGCATGGTGAAGCACCGGCCCGCGCGCCCGCCGCGCCGAAGGCCCAGACGAAGCCCATCCCCAAGACCGCCTCGCGCACGCCGGCGCCCGCAGCGAAGCGAAGCTCGGTGCCTACCGGCCCGGTCGCTGCCTCGCGCCTCTGGCACACGCCGACGCCGGGAAAGACCGCGCCCCTCGATGCCTCGGGACGCCCGATGCTCACGCTGCAGGCGCTCAACATGCCCGACCACGTGACGATCGCCGCGAGCAGCGATCGTGGCGGCTTCTCCGCCGAGGACCTGGATCGAGCCGCACACGTGCTCCGCGATCCGCGGACCGGCAACGAGCACCCCGTCGATCCGCGTCTGCTCGATCTCGTCTACCGCGTCGCGACACACTTCAGCGCGCACGAAGTCCGGATCATCTCGGGTTACCGCACGCCGAAGGGCGGCAAACACTCGAACCACGGCAAGGGTCGCGCGATCGATCTCGTCATCCCTGGCGCGAGTGACGAAGAGGTCGCGAAGTTCGCTCGCGAGCAGGGTTTCACCGGCGTCGGCGTGTACCCGACGAGCGGCTTCGTCCACCTCGACGTGCGCGACCGCTCGTACTTCTGGGTCGACTCCAGCGGGCCCGGAAAGCGCAACCGCACGCGCGGCATCCTCGGTGACCTCGCCGCGAAGAGCGATGCTCGAGCCCTCGCCCGCGGCGAGCACGGCATCGGCCCGTTCGCGATCTCGACCGACGTCGATGCGGCGCTCGCGGAGGCGCGCTTCGCAGGCGGCTCGAACACGCCGCCGGTCGAGGACGACGACGTCGACGACGGCGCAGTCGCGCCGTAAAGCCCTTACACTCACGGCGATCATCCTGAGCGGCTAGACTCGGTCCGTGGATCTGGACGTCGAGCGGCTCGTACGCGAAGAGCGCTTGCTCGAAGCAGCCGAGCTCGCGAGCGCTCGCGGCGACGCGCGCACCGCAAGCGCGCTGTTCGAGCGGGCATGCGCCTTCGCACACGCCGCAGACCAAGCGGCTCGCGCGAACGATTGGGCTCGCGCGCTCCCGCTCGCGCTCGAAGGAAAGGCCGAAGAGATCGCCGAGCGCGCACTGCCGGAGCTCGTCGCCGACGCCGCGCAAGCCGAGCGCGTCGCGTTCCATCTCGAGCGACGCGGCGACTACCACTGGGCCGGCCGACTGCTCGAAGGGATCGGCAAGACGAGCGAAGCGGCACGCGCGTACGAGCGCGCCGGCGAAGCGGTGAAAGCCGCCGAGCTCCTCGAAGCTTCCAGTGACGTCATCGGTGCAGCGAAGGTCCTCGAAGCCCAGGTGCGTCGCGACCCCGGCAATGCCACGCTCCTCGTCGCGCTCGGCGGCTTGCTCCATCGCTACGGGAAGACCGACGCCGCCGTCCGCGCGCTGCAAAAGGTGAAGCCCGGATCCTCGGAGCGTCGCGCCGCGCTGACGATCCTCGTCTCGGCGCTCGATCGACTCGGGCTCGCGCAGGCGCGCGTCGAGGCGGAGGCGGAGCTCGCGTCGCTCGGCGGCCCGCTCGAGGCGAACGAGCCCGAGGCGCCCGGCGCTTCGGTCCGCGCTCGTCTGTTCGGCCGCTACGAGGTCGTGCGCGAGGTCGCGTCGTCGCCCCATGCA
>JAEXCN010000149.1 GCA_023402175.1 Pseudomonadota bacterium
CGCATGGGGCAGGGCCCGACTGGTCGTGGGAGAGCTGCCTGCCCGCATTCAAGCGGCTCGAGACCGATCTCGATTTCGACAACGAGTGGCACGGGAACGACGGGCCGATCCCGATCCGGCGCCACCCACCCGAGGAGCTCGTCCCCTGGCAGGCGGCGTTCCTCGAGGCGTGCGCCGAGGTCGGCTTTCCTGCATGCGACGACTCGAACGATCCGACGAAGACCGGCGCCGGCCCGCACGCGATGAACAAGACGAAGTCCGGTCATCGCGTGAGCGCCGCACGTGCGTACCTGACGAGGGCGGTCCGCGCGCGTCCGAACCTGCAGATCGTGGCGAACACGCTCGTCAGGCGCGTCCGCTTCTTCGAGAGACGCGTCCAGGGCGTCGAGATCGAGCGCTTCGGCGCCGTGCGCGACATGAAGTGCGATCGCGTGGTTCTCGCGGGCGGGGCGATCGCGACTCCCGGCATCTTGCTCCGTAGCGGGATTGGGCCCGAGCGCGACGTGGTCCGCATCGGAGTCGAGCTCGTGCACGACTCGCCTGGTGTCGGCGCGCGCCTCCTCGATCATCCCGGGCTCGCCGTGTTCTTCCTCCCGCGCGCGCGCGGTCTGTCCTCGATCGACCATCCGCTCGTCCAGACCGTCTGTCGGTACACGTCCGAGGGAAGCGAGTGCGCCGACGACATGCAGCTGCAGCCAGGATCGTTCATCCCGCTTCCTCGCTTGCCGATCGCCGGCGTGACGCTCGCGACATGCCTCGGCAAGCCGCGCGGGCATGGACGGCTCCGCTATCTCTCCGCACGAGCCGATGCGCTCCCGAGGCTCGAGACGGCGTTCCTCGTCCACGAGGACGATCGCACGCGCGCACGCGAGGCGCTCCGCTGGATCGGACGGCTCGCGAAGACGAAGGCCCTCAGCGAGCTCGCGCGTCCGGTGTATCCGTCGCGTACGCCGTTCGGACCGGACGGGGAATTCACCGGCCCGCTCGAGCAGATCACCGGCTCCGGCTATCACCCGTGCGGGACCGCGCCGATGGGTGCGGACGGCGATCCGCTCGCCGTCACCGACAGCCGCGGCCGCGTGCGTGGCATCGAAGGGCTCCACATCGCAGACGCGAGTCTCATGCCCACGATTCCGTCGTCGAACACGAACGTCCCGACGCTCATGGTCGGCGAGAAGATGGGCGCGTGGCTTCGGGACGGGGTGTGATGCCCGACGCCCGACCCTCCAAGTAGAGCCCGTGCCCCGCCAGGGTCGGTGAGCGCGAGCATCCTCTCGATGCAGCCGTCGCGGGCGGCACGATCTGGATCGCGCGTTCACCAGGGTGATCGGACAAGACCGCTTTCTGCACGCGATCGCGCGCATTTCCGCGTGAAGAGGCCCGCTCGACGCTGGCGCGCGCCGTGCTCCTTGGAGCAGCGTGACGTCGCTCGCGCAGTCTCCTGCACGCTGGTCGGACGAGTCCAATTCCTCCGTACGTGCTCGTTCACGTCCGGACGATCGCGCGTCGCGCGGCTCGCCCGCGCCGAACGAAGGCGCCGATCCGGAGTTGCTCGCAGCTCCCGTGTCCTTCCGCGTCTACACGCCCGACGAGATGCGCTCCGCACCGCTGCGTCCGTCGAATCGACCGGCACCTCCGCGCAAGCTCGGGGACGGGCTCAAGGACGAGCTCGCATCCGCCGAGGCCGCTGGTCCGCGTGCGCTGTTGAAGTGGCTCGGGATCGGCGTCGCGATCGGCTCCCTCCTCCTGACTGCCTTCGTGCTGCTGCTCAACTTGACCGACGATACGCGCGTCGCGGTCAAGCCGACGGCGACGCGGTCGACGATGACCGTGCCCGATCGCGTTACGCCGTCGTTCCACGTTCCGACGATCCCGACGGTCACCTCTGTCGACAACGATCGCGGAACGGATTTCGAGATCCCGGACGACACCCCGCCTATCCAGACCGCCAGCAGTCGCACCGCGAAATCGCGTCCTTCCGCGAAGCCTGCAGGCAAGCCGAAGATGCCGCTGCGCGCGCCGTTCTGAGCGATCCGCTGCGCCGCGCGCCCGATTCACACCGTGACATGGCGACAGCTGTCCGGTGGACGCTATCTACTGCTGGCCGTGATGACTCGAGGAGAGATACACGATGCCATGAGGGAGGCACGGCCCGCGATGAACGCTCCGCAGTCCACGAGACAGTCCACTAGATTGCACGGTGAACATCTCTCGCGCGAAGGCGCAGTCGCAGCGATGAAGCCCTTTCGAGAAGAAGATTAACAGGGAGACATGAAGACAGCTGACCTATGGTCTCCATCGACTCTGCGCACGTCTTTTCGGGAGAGATTCACAGGGAGACAGGGCGACAGGGAGATCAGAGGGAGGGGCCTCGCCTCGCCTCACTTCCCACCTGGACCCTCGTCGCCTCTCACGAAACGCTTCGCGCATGCGTGATCCCTTTAGAGGAGTAACGCTTGAAGTCGTTGAAATGAGTCTTCTCTGCCTGGCGCGCGCGCGCGGACTTCGAGGAGC
>JAEXCN010000150.1 GCA_023402175.1 Pseudomonadota bacterium
GACGACCCCTGAGCGGCGCCGTCGGGGTCCGCGGCTTCGCGATCGATGCCGCGGGCGCGGCGGCAGGCAGGCTCGCCGGCGTGATGGCGCCCTCGTTCGTGAGGCCGCCCTGGACGAGCACCTCGACGGCCGGCGCTGCGCTGCTCGAAGCCTGCACGCTCGGCGCGGCCGAGGGCAGCGCCTCGGCGACCGACGGTGGCGGAGCCGCCGAGCCCGCGGGAGCCTTCGTCGACCAGGTCGAACCGATGCCGAAGACCAAGGCTGCTGCTGCCGCCAGCGACACGATCGCGCCGACGACGATCCCCATCGTGAAGGGAGACCGACGCGTTTCGGTCCTGGGATCCGTCCCACGTCCCCAGGTGACGTCGGTAGAGACGAGCGCAGGCTTCGGGTCCGTCGTTGCAGCTGCCGGCGCCGCGGAGGAATGCACGCCGGGAGGCGCGGGCGGCGCCTTGCGGATCGCCTTCGCGACCTCCTCGCCCGTCGGCATCGTGACCGCGGTGGAAGGCCCGGTATCGTCGGCGGAGCTCGACGGCCTCGCAGGGGGATGCGAGTCCATCGTGTCCTCGAACGAGCGCCACGGACGGAGCACGGCGCCTTGCTGCGCGCTGCGCGCGTACGGTTCGAGGGCCGTCGCGAGCTGCGCGACGTTCTGCCAGCGCGCGGCCGGATCCTTCTCGAGGCAGCGCATCACGATCGCGACGAGCTTCTGATCGAGCGCGGGCCGGAGCGCGAGCAGCGACGGCGGCGGCTCGTTCACGACGCGGATGCAGACCTCGGTCACCGTCTCGCCGTCGAACGGCGGCTGTCCGCCGAGCAGCTCGTAGAGGATGACACCGAGCGACCAGATGTCGCTCCGAACATCGGCTGCCCTTGCCGATCGCATGTGCTCGGGCGCCATGTAGAGAGGCGATCCCATGACCGCCTGCGAGTCGGTGAGCGCCATCTGTCCGACGGCCGCCGCGCCGACCGCCTTCGCGATCCCGAAGTCGAGGACCTTCACGAGCGGAAGTCCGTTCAGACGCCGGGCGACGAAGAGATTCTGTGGCTTGAGATCCCGGTGCACGATCCCGGCCGTGTGCGCTTCGACCAGCGCCTCGCACGCCTGGAGGACGTACTCGACCGAGTCCGCCACCGCGAACGGCCCCTTCTGCTTCGTGAGCTTCGCGAGATCGAGCCCCTCGAGCAGCTCGAGGACCATGTACGGGTTACCGCTCTCGTCCCGACCGACGTCGAAGACGCGTGCGACGTGTTCGCTCTTGAGTCGAGCGACCGCACGAGCCTCGCGCATGAAGCGCTCGACCGAGTCCTTTCCCGAGATGGCTTCCGGGAGGATGAACTTCAGCGCGACGGGCTGATCGAGCTCGGTATGGGTCGCGGCGACGACGACGCCCATTCCGCCCGCACCGAGGACGCGATCGACGCGGTACTTGCCGCCGACGACGTCGCCGGCGTTCACGGGAGAGCGGACGCGAGCCTCATCGGACATCCCTGCAGGGCCGAAACGTAGCACGCCGCTCGCAGCAGGCACCCCCATCTCCGGCCGCGGACGCACGACGCTCGCTCGCTTTCCATCTCGTTCTCCGTCGCGAGGGTCGGCCGGGGATTCGGGCACGGGGTCAGGGGACGGATCCGCGCCGGATTCGATTCAAATGTGCCCCCGAGCCGCTCGCCTGAGCGCTCGGGAGACCGTTCGCGCTCGAGCACGTCCTCGGGAACAGCGGACCGGAGCGGGGCAAACGGCATGAAATCACGAGATCTCCCAATCACTCCTCCGATCGGGATATGCTCGTCGCGATGCCGAGCACGACCGTCGTCGTAGCCTGTGTCTTCGCACTCGCCGCACTCATCGCCGTCATCTTCTTTGCCCGGTCGCGGGCGAAGGCGGCGCAGCCCGAGGCCCCGCGCTTCGAGCCTCCCCGCGAGATCGTCAAGCGATCCGCGCCGGAGCAGAAGGAGGAGGCCGCGAAAGAGCCGGCGAACGTAGAACCTCCTTCGCCCTCGAGCCTGCCGGAGCCGACCAAGGCCGCCGCGCCGCAGGAGCTGCCGACGCCACCCGTGCCTGCTCCTCCCGCGCCGGCACCGGTCGCGGAGGTCGTGCCGAAGGAGGCTTCGCCGGCGGAGACGAAGGCGGACGAGCCTTCCGACGCGATGCCCGCGTCGACCGAGGAAGTCGTCGCCGACCAGATCCTCGAAGCCGCACCGGCCGCGAAGAAGACGCCGGCCGTGCCCGGTCCGCCGCCGCCGCTGCCGCAGCGCGAGTCGAAGCCGGGCGCGCCGCGTCCGCCGATGCGCTCGTACTCGAACATCAGCGATGAGTCGGTCGCCGAGGAGCTGAAGCGCGAGTCGGCGACGCCGTCGCAGCCGAAGCCGCTCTCCGAGCCGAAGGTTGCTGCAAAGCCGCTCTCCGAGCCGAAGGTCGCCGCTCCGAAGCCGCCCGCATCGGAGCCGAAGCCGAAGCTCCCGGTGTCGGAGCCGAAGGCGGCGGTCGCGAAGCCGTTCCCGACGTCGGAGGCGAAGATCGCCGCGCCGAAGTCCGAGCCGAAGGTCGCCGCGAAGCCGGCCGACGAGCACGACTTCTCCGCACTCAGCGAGCCGGCCGCGGCGAAGCCCGCGGTGACCGCAGCGGCAGCCACTGCGGCGAAGTTCATCCCTCCCCCGAATCCGGAGACTGCGGACCTCGAGAAGAACGATCCCCGGCATGCGGCCGCTCGCCGTCTCGCGCGCGTGTCCGTGAGCGAGATCAAGCTCTATCACGAGGACGAGGTCAAAGCCGGTCGCGAGGCGAAGGACCTCTGGAAGCGCCTCCAGCAGGACATCACGCTCGCGAAGCAGACGTTCGAAGGGCGCGTGGCTGCCGAAGTACGCGAGCGCTTCGACTATCTCTACGACGAGATCCTCCGGCAGCTCGCCGAAGGTGACGTCTCGAAGCTCGGTCCTGACGCACCGGCGCCGAAGCGCGCCGCGCCGAAGCCGTCCGACACGGCGACGACCGCGACGATCACGGCTCCTCCGCCCGCCGATGCAGCGTCCGCCGGCGTGATCGATCCCGAGGCGCCGACGCGCACCGTGGGACGAACGCTCGAGCCGCTCGAGGCGGACGCACCGGCCGAGAAGCCGAAGCCGGCAGCGGAGAAGCCGAAGCCGATCGAAGCGCCCGCCCCGGCGAAGCCCGCCGAGCCCGCCAAGCCGACGGGCATCGCAGCGCGCGCGCTGCCTTCGAATCCGGAGACCGCCGAGCTCGAGAAGAACGACCCGCGTCACGCGGCCGCTCGGCGTCTCGCGCGCCTCTCGGTGAGCGTGATCAAGCTCTACCACGAGGATGAGGTGAAGGCCGGACGCGAGGCCAAGGACCTCTGGACGCGGCTGATCGCGGACATCAACCTCGCGAAGCAGACGTTCGAGAAGCGGGTCGACAAGGAAGTACGCGACCGCTTCGACTATCTCTACGACGAGATCCTCCGGCAGCTCGCCGAAGG
>JAEXCN010000154.1 GCA_023402175.1 Pseudomonadota bacterium
CGCACGCGCGGCCGCTCCTCCGCACGTGCGTCGACTCCCAGGATCGCGATGGCCGCGAACACGCGAAGCGCGAGCCGCATCACCGTCCAGCATACTTCGCTGGCCGGTATCGCGGACCGTCTACTCCGCGGCCATCGGGACGAGCCATGCGGGCGCCTCCTCGTAGCCCTTCGCTCGCAGGCGCTGCGGCGCCGACTCGAAGAGGAACTCCGAGAGCACCATCCCGTTCGGCCCGTCGGGGTGGTTCACCTGGAAGTATCCGGTGAAGCCCGTGTACTTCTCGCCCCAGGTGCCCTCGTTCTCGACCCCGGTGAGCGCCTCGAAGGTTCCGTCCGCGGTCTCACGAAGGAAGCGCCAGGTCCCGTCGGCGCGGAACTCGATGGCGGCCTCGCGCGTGTAGAAGGTCTTCGCGCCGGCGACGTGATCACACGAGAACCAGCGCCCGACGAGCTTCGTCTTCAGCTCGGCGAAGCTCGCGTAGTCGACTCTCGGTCCGTGAGTCTCGTCCTCGCACCGCGCCTCAAGCACCGCGAGCGTCGCGTCCGGCTTCGCCGGCACCGGCTCCGGCTCGAGACCGGGCTCGGTGGGCTTCTCCGGGACGGGTTCGGGGTCGAGGCCTGGATCGCGAGGCGCCTGGTGCAAGCCGCCCGCCGTCTCGGGAGCGTCGTCGTGGACCGTTGCGCCCCCGCAGGCGGCGACGATCGAGAAGCTGGTGAGGAAGAGGAAGCGAGAGAAGCGGAAGGACATGGGCCTTTCTTTCCATCGGAAGAGCTCCGATACCCTTCGTTTGGGGACCGCCCCGCTTTCCGTCACGAGCAGCTCTCTTTTTTTCCGGGACGCGCCCGAGCCCGCAATTCTCGATGCTTGCGAGCGGTCGTGGTCGGCTTCGGGCTCGAGCGACGGCCGCGTCCGAACCACGCACGGCGACGAATCGAATCCGTCGCGGAGAAATTCTTTCGGGAGGAGGAGCCGAGCGCGAGCAGTAAAAGCGCGCTGAAAAACGCGTTCTCGCGTCGTCGAACACCTCGTCGACGTCCAGTCTTGGGCTCGCCGCCGCGTTATGCTACTCGCGGCCAGCGAAGATGGAGGTAGAGGTTCCCGAGCACGCCCGTGCCACGCACGGGTTTGGTGCCGGGGAGGTTCCATCCATCGTGTTTCGGAGGCATCGATGAGCCGCAAGCCCACCAAGTTCTTGTTCGTGACCGGCGGAGTCGTCTCTTCGATCGGCAAGGGTCTGACGAGCGCGTCGGTGGGGGCGCTCCTCGAGGCGCGTGGCCTGCGGGTCACGATCATGAAGCTCGACCCGTACATCAACGTCGATCCCGGGACGATGAGCCCGTACCAGCACGGCGAGGTCTTCGTGACCGACGACGGCGCGGAGACGGACCTCGATCTCGGCCACTACGAGCGCTTCACGTCCGCGCGGATGACCCGCGCGAACAACTTCACGACCGGCCGCATCTACGAGGCAGTCATCTCGAAGGAGCGCCGCGGCGAGTATCTCGGCGCGACGGTGCAGGTGATTCCGCACATCACCGACGAGATCAAGGCGCGCGTCCGTGACGCGGTCGACTCGTCGCCGAACCGTCCGGACGTCGCGATCATCGAAATCGGCGGCACCGTCGGTGACATCGAATCGCTCCCGTTCCTCGAGGCGATCCGCCAGCTCAAGGTCGAGGCCGGCCCGCAGAACGCGCTCAGCATGCACGTCACGCTCGTGCCGTACATCGAGACCGCGGGCGAGCTGAAGACGAAGCCGACGCAGCACTCCGTCAAGGAGATGCGCGAGATCGGCATCCAGCCCGACATCCTCGTGTGCCGGACGAAGACGCCGCTGACGAAGTCCACGAAGGACAAGATCGCGCTCTTCTCGAACGTCCACGTCGACGCCGTCATCTCCGCGATCGACGTGAGCTGCATCTACGAGCTGCCGCTCTTCCTCCACTCGGAAGGCCTCGACGACCTCATCGCGGACCGGCTGAACATCTGGAGCCGTAGCCCCGATCTCTCGGCGTGGCAGCGCATCGTCCAGAACTTCAAGAAGCCGGCGAAGGGCGCGGTGAAGATCGGCGTCGTCGGCAAGTACGTGCACCTGAAGGACTCGTACAAGTCGCTCCACGAGGCGCTCGTCCACGGCGGCCTCGCGAACGAGGTGCGTGTCGACCTCGAGTACATCGACTCCGAGGAGATCGAGCGCGAGGGCGCCGACAAGTTCCTCGCGAACGTCGACGCCGTGCTCGTCCCCGGCGGCTTCGGCGACCGCGGCACCGAAGGGAAGATCCAGGCGATCGGCTACGCGCGCACGAACAAGATCCCGTTCTTCGGGATCTGCCTCGGCATGCAGCTCGCCGTCGTCGAATACGCGCGCAGCGTCGCGGGCCTCGAGGGCGCGAACTCCGCCGAGTTCGAGCGCGACACCGCGCACGCCGTCATCGACCTCATGCCCGAGCAGCGCAGCGTCCGGAGCAAGGGCGCCTCGATGCGCCTCGGCGGCTTCCCCTGCTCGCTCCTCCCCGGCTCGATCGCGGCGGATGCCTACGGCTCGACCGAGATCAGCGAGCGTCACCGTCACCGCTACGAGTTCGCGAACGACTACCGCGAGCAGCTCGAGAAGGCGGGCCTCATCCTGTCGGGCACCTCGCCCGATCGGAAGCTCGTCGAGATGGTGGAGCTCCGCGAGCATCCGTACTTCGTCGGCTGCCAGTTCCATCCCGAGTTCAAGAGCCGCCCGACGGCGCCGCATCCGCTCTTCACGCGCTTCATCCGCGCCGCTGCCGAGCGTCAGACCACGCGGGGACGCGAGCCGCGCAAGAGCACTCCCGAAGTTACGCAGCCTCAGGCCAACTGACGTCGACCGCGGTCAACGCGGGACGAGCTCGAGGATCTCACCGCTCGACTCGTCGCTGACGAAGAGCGTTCCCGAAGGGCCGACGCGGACGTCGCGAATGCGTCCGCGATCGACGAGGAGACGCTCTTCGCCGACGACGCGCTCGCCGTCGAGCGTCAGCCGCGCCAGGTGCTTGCCGGCGAGCGCACCGACGAAGAGGCTCCCCTTCCACGCGGGAAAAGCGTCGGCGTCGTAATATGCGGCGCCGCACGGAGCGATCGAGGGATCCCAGTAGTAGATCGGCTGCTCGAGGCCGGCCTTCGCGGTGATCCCCTGACCGATCGGGGTGCCGTCGTACTCGATCCCGTACGAGATGGTCGGCCAGCCGTAGTTCTTGCCGGCACGCACGATGTTGATCTCGTCACCGCCGCGCGCGCCGTGCTCGACCTCCCAGAGCTCGCCGGTCCGAGGATGGATCAGGGCCGCCTGCACGTTGCGATGACCGAGCGACCAGATCTCGGGCAGCGCGCCCTTCTGTCCGACGAACGGGTTGTCCGGCGGGACCGATCCATCGGGACGGATCCGTACGATCTTGCCGAACGCGCTCCCGAGATCCTGAGCCTGCTTGCGGCCGGCCAAGATCGAGCGCTCGCCGAGCGTAACGAACAAGTTCCCGTCGCGCGCGAACACGAGACGTGATCCGAAGTGCATCGTCGACTCGAGCGTCGGCGTCATCCGCCAGATGACGTGCACGTCTTCGAGGCGCGGGCTCGCCGACCTCGCGAGCCGCGCGCGGGCGACGGCGGTTCCGTTTCCGCCCTGACGCGGCTCCGCGTAGCTGAAGTACACGAGGCTGTCCTGCGCGAACGTCGGACCGAGCGTGACGTCGAGCAAGCCGCCCTGCCCGCGGGCATCCACCTCGGGAACGCCCGCAAGCGGCGCCGAGACATTCCCGTCCGCGCCGATGATCCGCATCCGTCCGGGGCGCTCGGTGACGAGCTTCGAGCCGTCCGGCAGAAACGCCACCGCCCAGGGGGTCGCGAGGCCACTCGCGACAACGCGCACATCGAACGCGACCTTCTTCGGATCGGCCGGTGCGCGCGTCTGCCCCGGGAAAGCGGGCTTCTGATCGGCGCCGTTCGGCGCGTGCGTCTCGACCGGCTGCGCGGACGGGTGCGGAGCCTGACCGCCCGACGAAGAGGCTTCCGGCCCCTCCGACGGCACGCCCGGCGGTTGCGCTGGCTCGGCTCGTCCCGAGGAAGACGATCTCTTCTCGCACCCGAGCGACGAAGTGAGCGCGACCGGGACGACGAGGGTGACGACCAGGACCGTGCCGAGCCGAAGCGCTCTGCGCATGCCGGCTCGCCTTGCAGGTTCGAGACCGTTCGTGCGGTGGAGCTAGAAGCTCAAGGGGCAGCCGCGACGCCGCCGACGTGGCCGATCACGGAGATGCGAAGCCCGACGAAGTGCGAAGCGGCGGGCGAGAGCGGATCGTTCACGTTGGTCACGATCGCAGCGCCGACATCGACGTCGCGGAACGAGACGCGCAAGGCCGGGCCGATCGTGGTCGACGATCGGCGCTCATCCGAGATGCGGTACCGATCGGCGAAGGCGCGCGCGGCGCTCGGCACGGCGCTGTCGACCTTCTCGTCGGAAGAGAAGAAGTAGATCTGGCTCGCCTCGATGGAGAGCTCGACGTCTTCACCGGCGAGGTACCCGACGTGGCCGAGCAGGCGCCCTGCGACCTTCGCGCGATCGATGCCCTCGTCGTCGATGAGGATGTCGATCCCGTGACGGCCCTGGAAGACGAAGGGGCCGCGCAGGATGCGGAGGTCGCCGGCGGGCCTGAGGGCGACGCGATCGGGCATGAAGTGGACGTAGTTCGTCGGATCGAGCGACGAGACCGCATCCGCCGCGGAGCGGTTCGAATGGTGATTGCGATTGAACGTCGACGTCGGCGCGACCACGCCGAGCGTGAGGCCGATCTCGAGCCACGTCGGAAGCGGGAACACCGCACGAACGTGGGTCTCGATGTTCCCGGACATCGCCTTCATTCCGCTCGCCGGTGCGCTCTCGCCCGGCGCGAGCCCTCCGTCGGGCGGCAGCCCAGATGCGAACGGATACGTCACCCCGACGTAGATCCTCCGCGGGACGAGGATCGCCGCTTCGATCGACGGACGCGCGATCGCGACAGCGGCCATCGGGCGACCGGCATCGATCGGAGCGAGCCTCCCGACGAACCAATCCATGCTGACGTCGAACCACGGATGAGACAGCTCCGGGAGCACGAACGGCGCGGGCAGCCGCGGCGCCGGCAAGCCGGCCCGGAGGCGCGGCGGCTCCGGCCGATCCGCACGTGCAGGCGCGGCAAGCGTCGAGGCGAGCGCAGAAACGAGCGCGAATGCGACTGCCCTGACCCGCCGCCGCCACCGTGGCACGAGGAACACCACCGCCTCGACCTAGACCTCAGGGGCTCCGGACGGCAAGCCTGAATCTCGACGCGAGGTCGGCTATCGTCCGCGCGTGGGCCTGACCTCCGTCTTCGCTCGTGCGGGGAGCGCGTCCGAGCGCTTCGTCCGGCGCTGGATGCCGGACCCGTTCGTGCTCGTCCTGCTCCTCACGCTCGTCGCATTGGTGCTCGGTTACTTCAAGGTGGCCGGGCTCGCCGTCGACCTCCCCGCTGCCTCCTCGCTCGTGATGACGTGGACGGGCGGCTTCGGGAACGCGGAGATCCTGAAGTTCGGCCTGCAGATCATCCTCATCGTCGTCACGGGAGAGGCGATCGCCGCGAGCCCGCCCGCACGACGCTTGCTCGAGCGCCTCACGAACGTGCCGAAGACGCCCACGCAGGCGCTCTTGCTCGTCACCTGGTTCGCTCTCGTGACCGGGTGGGTGCACTGGGGCTTCGGTCTCGTCGCGAGCGCCCTCCTCGCACGCGAGGTGGGTCGTTCGCTCGCGGCTCGCGGCGTTGCGATCCATTACGCGCTGCTCGGCACCGGAGCGTACACGTCGATGCTCCTCTGGCACGCGGGGCTGACGGCCAGCGCCCCGCTGCTGATGAACACGGAGAAGAACTTCGTCAGCGAGGTGCTCGGCGTCAGCGGACCGGCGGCGAAGGTGCCGCTCTCGCAGACGATCCTTGCACCTTACAACTTGATCGCGTGTGCGATTCTAGCGCTCGTCGTGCCGCCGCTGATCGTGGCGATGCACCCGAAGACGAACATCGTCGGGATCGAAGGCTCGGAGGCCCCGCCGCTCGCGATCGAAGAATCGGCGACGGACGTGGCGAAGGAGCGCAAGTCCTTCACGCCGGCCGAGTGGGTCGACAAGACGCGGACGCTCACGTTCGTCACGGGCGCCCTCGGCCTGTCGTTCCTCGTGCGTCATTTCCGAGAGAACGGCTTCGACCTCAATCACAACGTCGTCAACTGCGCGTTCCTGATGCTCGGAATGGTCCTGCATCGGAGCCCGGTCGCGTATGCACGTGCGATCGGACAGAGCGTCCGCGGCGTCTCGGGGATCGTTCTCCAGTTCCCGTTCTACGGCGGCATCCTCGAAGTGATGAAGCACACCGGGCTCTCGGCATCGATCGCCCACGTCTTCGTTCATGCCGCGAGCGCATCGACGCTGCCGCTGTTCACGTTCATCGCGTCGATCCTCACGAAGAGCTTCGTGCCTTCTGGTGCAGGCGAGTGGGCCGTCGAGGGGCCGCCGATGCTCCAGGCCGCGAAGACGCTCGGCGTCTCCTACGGCAAAGTCACGATGGCCGTCGCGTACGGGAACATGCTCGGCAACATGTACCAGCCGTTCTGGAGCCTTCCGCTGCTCGGGCTGATGGGCCTCCGCGCGCGCGACATCATGGGCTTCTGCCTGGTGCTCTTCGTCGTCTGCCTGCCGGTGCTCGGCCTCGCTCTGCTGCTGTGAAGAGGCATCGTTCCCCTCCCGCGAAGCCTTTATCCGCGGAATTTTCCACTAATTCTCGGGCGGCTGCTGGATCCTGACGGCGACGAGGCGTCGATCCAGGCGTTCGTGTAAGGCGCGATTAACGCGGCCGAGAAGAGAGCTTCCTGCCCATGCCCGCACGGGCACACGCCGTGCTTGGTTCGCCGCCAAGTGAGGTGCACTGCATGCGCGTAAGAAGCGTCGTCGTCGTCGGTAGCTCGATGTTCGCAGTGCTCGCCGCAGTCGCGTGCACGCACACGACGCAGAAGCTCGTTCCGGTCGACGACGATCCGGACCAGACCGAGCCAGCCGCCGAGGACACGACCAACAAGAGCGGCACGAAGTCGACGACGCCGAACCAGGGCAAGACCGACGACACGTGCCTCGGCAAGGCGAACCTCGCGTTCGACGATGCGAAGTGCAACGCGTGCATGAGCGACAACGCGAGCTGCTGTCAGGCGACGATCACGTGCTTCAAGGACGACGCCGACTGCGCGGCGCTCCACACGTGCATCCAGGCATGCGGCGGTGGCGGCGGTGGCGGGAGCCCGACCTCGATCTTCAACAACGAGGTCTACCCGAAGCTCGCCCCGTCCTGCGCGAGCTGCCACCTCGCGGGGACCGGGGGCGCGCCGATCTTCTTCGGCGCCGACGCGGCCGGCACCTACACGCTCTTCAAGCAGCGTAACTACCACCTCGCGAACAGCCTCCTCGTGACGAAGGGCCTCCACAACGGCCCGGCGCTCACGGCCGATCAGCGCGCCGCGATCGACAAGTGGGTCGCCGCCGAAGCGAAGCCCGGCGGTGGCGGCGGTGGCGGCGATGGTGGTGGGGGCGGCGGTGGCGGCGGTGGCGGTGGC
>JAEXCN010000194.1 GCA_023402175.1 Pseudomonadota bacterium
CGCCCGACTCGAAGCGAGGCTAGGCGCGCGCCTCGTGAACCGCTCCACGCGCAAGCTGCAACTCACGGCGGAAGGGCATGCATTCTACGAACGGAGCCTGCGGATCCTCGCCGACATCGACGAAGCCGAACGCGACGCCGCAGCCGTGACGGTGCCGCGCGGACGCGTGCGCGTGAACGCAAACGTCCCGTTCGGGCTGCATCATCTCTTGCCACTCGTCCCGAAGTTCCTGGCCCGGTATCCAGAGATCACGCTCGACATCGCGCTCTCGGATCAGGTGATCGATCTCCTCGAACAACGGGCCGACATCGCGATCCGCGTCGGGCCGCTTCGCGCTTCGCAGCTCGTCGCCCGGAAGCTGGGGTCGAGCCGGATGGAAGTGGTCGCTTCGCCGGCTTACCTCGAACGAAACGGCACGCCGCGCACGCTGGCCGAGCTCGAGGGCCACAACCGGATCGGCTTCAACTTCGCACGCATCTTCGAGGAGTGGCCCTTCCTCGACGAAGGAAAGATCACGACGATGCCCGCATGCGGCAATGTCCAGGTCGGTGACGGCGAGACTGCGCGCCGCCTGGCGCTCACCGGTGTCGGCGTCGCGCGCCTCGCGCATTTCCACATCGGGCCCGATCTCGAAGCAGGGAGGCTTCGTCCGCTGCTCGAAGATCGCAACCCGGGACACGTGGAGGACATCCACGCCGTCTTCGTCGGACACGGCGGTCACCTTCCCGCCCGCGTACGCGCGTTCGTCGACTTCCTCGCCGCGAACGTCCAGCTCTCCAGACCTACGAAGACGCGGGCACGACGCTGAATCGCGTACGCCCGGTCAGAACTGGAACTTCAGTCCGATCTGCAGCCACCGCGGAGGATTCGGACGCGCGCTATAAGGCCGGCGACCGATGATGGCGCGTAGGACGTCCTAGCGGCGGGGGTGGCATGGTCGACACCGGAAGCCAAGCAGTGGCCTGGCACGGGGGCAGTTCGCGCGGGCAAGGGCATGAAACTCGGGGCAAGCGTCCGTCGAAGGGCGCAGGTCGCCATCGGTTCGCGGTGTGGTTACGCGAACGCAGGCACGTAGACGCCGGCCGTGTCGACGGACGGCGGAGCGCGCGCCGTAGTGGGGATGGCGTCGAGGATCCTGCGCCCGGTGTCCATCTCGGTAACGACGGCGCGCACCTCGAGGCGGCAGCCGCAGCGGGCGCAAGCCTTGACGTCGACGTCGAAGGAGCGCGCGAGCAGGTGGCCCACGGCACGTTGGTGGTGGCGGCGTAGAGCAAGCCTCCGCCGATGCGGTCGATGTGCTGGGCCGAGAGGACATTCGGCGCCGGGACGAGCGCACCGTCGATGCTGCGGGCGAGCGTCGTCGCCGAGACGGGCAACGCCAGAGGGACGACGGGCCCGCTACGGTCGCGAGGGGGTGGACGCTCCCCTGTCGCGCCCCGCGGCTCGTCTTGGTCCGCTGCCGAGACCGGGCGGCGGGGGCACGCGTGCGCCGCGCTCTCGGGCAGCTTTGGCACGACACGAGGCCGGAGCTTGGCGCGCGGCGCCAGCACGCCATGGAAGCGCGTCAACGGGTAACGCGGCGGTGGCACGAGCGCGCAGAGCCTCGCGATGCACTCGAGCGCGCCGTGCTCCCGGTAGACGCGGCGACCTTCTTCGAGAAGTCGAGATAGGCCGCCTTGCGGTCGGCTTGCACGGGGGTGATGTAGATGTCGGCGAAGATCATGTCGGTCGTTCTCCTGATGTCCGTCTCCGGGGATCTTCAGCGGGCGTTCACGGGCGGTCGCCCGGGAACTCGTCGACGCCGAGCGGCCGTAGCCAGTCCTCGCGCCGGATCGTCCAGAGCTCGTAGGTCGGCCGCACCTGGTTCGGCGCGTCGAAGGCGCCGGCGAAGACCTCGACCTCGGTCGGGCTGTCCTCGGAGAAGAGCGGCGACCCGCAATTGGGGCAGAAGTGGCGCTTGCCCTTGTGCTCGTAGGCGCGCGTCTCGCCCGTGACGCGCACGCGCTCGCGCGGGTAGATGGCGAAGGAGCGAAACGCGGCCCCGTGGTTCTTGCGGCAGTCGAGGCAGTGACAGATACCCGAGCGCGTGGGCTCGCCCGACACCTCGAGCCGCACGGCGCCGCACAGACAGCTTCCGGTTCTCATGCTCCGCATCCTAGTCGCTGGAGCCGGGGCGTCACCTCTTCGAGCCCGCCGGATCAAAGGAGTCGCGCATGGCGAACCTCACGCTGCGTCGTGCCCCGCCCCGACCCAGCGAAGAACCGCATCGTGCGCAGCGAACACGATGAAATTGTCCCAGTTGCTCACATAAAATGAGTACACAAACGCCCCCGCAGGTAACGGGGGAAGCTGGATATCTTGGGATGGGACGCCGAGGTATCCACTTACATCGAGTACGCGCCCCGCAGTCACCGACAGCGTCTTCGGCGGCAGAATGAGCAAGGCCTCCAGCTCGCGCACGACCAATTCGCTCTCACGCATTATCGGCGTTCGGCCGGCGTCGGAAGGAGACGGTTCTTCGCTCCCGACCCACACTCGAATCGAGAACGTTGCCTCGCGCCTCGCGTAATCGACTGAAATCGAGTGGAGGTCTGCGTCATGGAATCCGTTTGGTAACGAGGCTTCTAGGTCAGCGATTTTCATATATTGGAACCCCTACATGGGCACAAGCCGAAGCGCTTCCCGCGCGCGCGGCCGCGCCGCCGGAGCTCGCGTCGTAGATAGCTGCCGCCTGCGCCGTGATGCGCCATGCCAACACGAGCTGGTGATTCACGTCGCGACGGGACGCGGCGAGACCCTCGTCTACTCCTCAGTGGCGCCTGCTACGGATCTCTATTCCCGACTCCTTGTCAAGACACTGCGAGAACCCTCCGTCTGCCATGGCAAAGCCTGCGTCTCGCATGACAGGCTTCAGCGAACGGGAAAAGAAGCAGCAATCTTCCAGTTCCTCGCTGTATTGGGGATAGTAGTTCGCTGGATCGCCGACGAAGCGATAGAAAGCCTCCGTGCTGGGGTGGGCATCCGGAAGATGCCGTGGTGGCTTGATCTCGCTAAAGAATGCTTGCTCGAACTGTGCCGACCATCTCTCGCAGGGGGATGGGCTCTCGACTGCAGTCGCGACCGCCACCGGTTTCGGTTTGCACCCTTCCGTAGCGGTGATTGCAGTCGACGCAGCAGCGAACAGGATCGTGAAGCGCCCCAGCATAAGCATGCTCGCAACATAAGCGGTGAGCACAGACCTTGCGATAGCTTCTGACGACCGGTCGCCGTCGTCCTCGGTGCGGAGCCGCGCGTGCGCTCGCTCTTGCCGGCGATGGAGGCTGCGCTGAAGAACCCGCCGAAGGTCGCTGTGGAATCGCTTCGCCAGACGGCTCTCGGCGCCTGGTACGCGCACCTCGTGGCGATGCCCCAGAAGTCAGGCGGCTCGGCAAAGGAGCTGCTCGAGCGCGCGACGCCGCTGCGCGCGAAGCTCCTCAAGGCGGCCGACGCGCTCGCCGACGCCGAGCTCGTGGACGCCACGGCGGTCGCGCGCATCCGCGAAGGCTCGGGCAACATCGACAAGGCGAACGACCTCGTCGCGCTCGCCGCGCTCTTCAGCCAGAGCTGGGACGTCATCCACGACAAGACCGCGATCACGCGCGAGCAGGTCGACGAGGCCGCGCTGCTCG
>JAEXCN010000205.1 GCA_023402175.1 Pseudomonadota bacterium
CGCCGCGGGCTGGGGTGGGGGGCGGGGTGGCCGCTACGCCCGACGCCGACACGCCCGACGCCGACACGCCCGACGCGAGCGCAGCCGACGCTACCAAAGAAGCCGACGCCGCAGTGACGACGGTGCATCCGTTCGCGACAGGGCTCGGAGCGAACGGGATGCCTCTCAGCGACGGCTCGATCGACCCTCACTGGACCGTCCAGGACGGCGCGGCGAACGCTCTCACGGCGTACGTCCAGACGGACGCGCTCGGTTTTGCAGGCTACTGGATGGCCCCGAGCGCGACGTCCAAGTTCATCTCGCCGTTCGCGGACACCGTCGACCCGTCAGGAAACGGCACGTTCACCTACACCACCACGTTCTCGCTGCGGGCGGGCGTGGACGCCGGCGCTGTCGCGCTGGTGGTCCGGTACGCGAGCGACAACCAGATGACCTCGGTCGCACTCAACGGTCAGCCAATCGCAGGCGTCGTCGCGGGCAGCTACTCGACGTTCCAAACGCTGAACGTCACGGGACCGTTCATCGAAGGCGTGAACACCATCGCGTTCGCCGTCTCGAACTACGGCGGCCCGACCGGCGTGCGCGTGGAGATGGACCTCACCGCGAACTGAGCGGCGCCGCCCGATCGTCGGCGCCGTCGAGATTGCGCGGACACTCACGAGCGAACGCACTTCGTCAGCTACGATCGGCCCATGGATCCGATCGAAGAAGTCGCGGCTCTCCGCCGCGAGGTTCGCGCGTTGAAGGACACCGTCGACGCGCTCGTGGAGCTACTCCACCGCGCGGACGCGTTCGGCGGCATGGATCGGGCACAGGTCGAACGCAAGCTGTCGGCGGCCGCGCGCCTCGCGCAGGAAGAAGAAGAAGAAGAAGAAGAAGAAGAAGAAGAAGAAGAGAAGGAGGAGGAGGCGGCTCCCTCCCCAGCCCTCGTTCCGAGCGCGTATCGCGGCATGGCGGCGGCGGCGGCGGGCGGTCTCGCGTGCGCGATCTGCTGCAAGGCCCTCGCGGAGGACGATCCCGAGCTCACGCTGAACACACGCGGCCGCGTCTGCGTGTCCTGCTTCCACGGCGTTCGGGGCTAGCACCTTCCGAGTCAGCTGGACGATCGCGCGAGCGACGTGACGAGCTCGATCCGAATGACACCTCGCGGACGGCTCGTTACTGATTCAAGACCGAGCCCCTCTCTCCTTCATCTTCGCTCGAGTGAAACGGCCGCGGCTCTCCCCGCGGCCGTTTCGCATTTCGTCTCTCCCGCCGAGGCCGCCAGCTTCGCAGAACCGGTACAGCGCGACGAGCTGCGCCTCGTCGCTCGGGGTGCTGCGTGGGTGGCCGCCGAAAACGAGACGGCTGTTCCGACCAGGATGACGATGACGGCGACTCTCATGGATGGAGCTCGGACGGTACGAGAGCGAGGGGCGACGGATGGCCGACCGATACATCATCCTAGTGCTCTGCCTGCGGACCGCTCGTTCCTTCGCAATGCGACGGGTGAACTGACCATGCCGGCGAAGCTCGCGCATCGACGGGGCATGGAGGTCGATCCTTCTGCATCCTGAGCCGTAACCTCGCGGATGCGACCTGCTGATTGCGGGGGTGCGCCCCGGCCCGGTGTCGCAGGGACCACGGACGACGCGGCGACACTTCTACGTCGACTGCGAGCCGCTGACCGACCTACTCGTCGCCCGCCATGCGTCGTCGCTGAGATCGAGCGCGAGGTAGCGACGCCGGAAAGCGTCGAGCCACGGGACCTCGTCGGCGTGGGCGACGCTCGTGAAGGTCGCGACGACCTCGTCGAGCGTCCGCGCCGCGAACGTGTCGTCGTCGGGCCGAAGCAGGTTCCGGTAGCTCGCGACGACGCGCGCCCCCTCCTCATCCCCTGGATGAAGGACGGCCATGCTCTTCACGGCGGCGTAGCGCGAGCCGGGAAGGTCGCGCGCGGCAATGGCGAGGAGGTGATTGCGCCACAGCTGGTTGTGCCGGGGCGAAGCTACCTCGCCCCAGGCCTCCGTGCGGTACGGCGAACGCGGGGAGCGCATCCACCTTCGATAGACCTCGCCGTCGTAGGGCTTCTGCGAAAACGAGTCCGTGAGCTTCGTCTCGATGCCCACCAGCACGAGCGAGCCGTCCGCCCGCTCGTACTCGATCATCGCGTCGAAGGCCGTTCGGTCGCCGAGGTAACTCGTCGCCGGCGCCGGCGCCCACTCGATCGCGACGCGCCGGACGCGGGCGACATCGTCTTCGAGCAGCGGTCGCAGCAAGCGGACCGCGCGCTCCGGGTGCCCGACGAGCGGCCCGAAGAGGTTGAAGCACATCGGCTGGCTGGAGAGCATGTTGTGCAGCAATCGAAAGCGCTCGACTGTGCCCCCACCCTCCGCGAGCCGCGCCTTCGCAACGGCGAAGATCTCCGGAGCGAGAAAGTTCATCCCGGCTGCGCCGCTCGCCGCGTCGAGCATGTTCCCGTACCGTGAGGGGCTCGTCTCCCTGGGCCCAGGACCGCATGGCACGCCGAGGACCGTCGCGCGCCACCAGCTCTGGTGGAGGCGGTGGCGAGCCGTGAACGGCGGGTCCCCGGAGTACTGCGGGCCGAAATCGTGCGGGTCCGGCGCCGGGGGCGGCGGCCCTGCGTCGATCGGCGCGCTCGGCCGGGCCGCGCTCACACGCTTCGACCAGCGCTCGCCGCGCGAAGACTTGCCGATCGACTCGACGCCGAGCTCGGCGCGACGCGTGGAGATCGCTCGCCCGACGAACGCGTGCCACTGCGAATGCGACGACTCCGCGGGGTGTGCACGTTTCAGCTCGTCCTGCTCCGACACGTCCTTCGTGACGAACACGTCGCCCAGCCGGGCAATCGCCTTCTGCAGCTCACCAACGTTGATGCGCTCACTCATCGAGTCCTCCTTCCCTTGCGGGTCGAGGAGGAATCTAAGCTTCGCTCCTTCCAGAATATGTCGTCCCCCTCGCCTCCCTCGACGTAGCGCGCGGCAGCCGCGAGGAGGCGCTTGCGAACGCGCTCGCGGAGCTCGGGCGGCGCGACGACCTCGGCGTGTTCGCCGAGCGACAGGATCCAGTCGGAGAGCTCCTGCAGGCCGGAGACGCGCATCCGAACGAGGAGGCTGCCGTCGGTCCGCTGCTCGATCGTCTGCGCGGGATGGAATCTCCGCTCCTGAACCCACGGCGCGTGCGCGGGATCGATCTCGACGACGACGTCGCGAGCCTCACCATCCCGCCAGATGCCGAAGGCATCGCCGAAGAACGCGCCCGCGTCGAAGTCCGGCGGGACACGGAAGCCTCCCGCCTCGCCCAGCTCGACGTCGTCACCGATGCGGTCGAGCGCGAGGAGGATGCGCCTGCCGACGAGGTCGGCGGAGGCTCCGTCCCGTTCGGCGGCGACCTCGACGACGAAGTAGACGCCATCACGATAGAAGACGATGCCGAGCGGATGGACGCGGAGGCGCCGCGTCGGCTTCCCTTCGAGCGCCGCGGAGTGTGAGCGGTAGGAGAGAGTCACGGGCCGCTCCTCGACCATCGCCTCGAGCAGGACGCCGAGGCGCTTCCCGACGTCCACGCGTCCGGCATAGTCCTTCTGCCCCGGCGCGATGACCGCGACCCTGCGGCGCCAGCTTCGCAGGCGCTGCTCGTCGGCGTTGACCAGCTCCTGGCGGAGACCGTCCATCCGCGCGTTGATCGCGCGCATCCGCCCGCCGTCCCAGAGGAAGGCCGAGAGCTTCGCGCCGAGCTCGAGCGCGAGGACCTGCGCGAGCGCGACGCGGCGTTCGTGTCCACGCTTCTTCTCGCGAGGGACGCGCCATCCGCCGTCGGGAAGCTGCTCCAGCCGGTTGCCGAGCCGTGCTTTCAGGGCGCTCAGATCGCGCTGGATCTGCCGCCGCGAGGCGCCGAGCTCCTCAGCGAACACGTCGACGCGGACGGTGGCGCCGCCCTGGAGCGCGTCGTAGAGCGCGATCACGCGCTCGGCCTGGGAGTACGGCCCTCGCTTGCGGCCCGGACGGCCGGTGCGCTTCGACGGAGATCGCGGCACGCGTCACTGGAGATGATAGGGCCGACGCAGAGAGTGCGGGCTCTGGAAGCTCGAACGGCGCGAACAACATCCACCTCGCAGCCGGTTGGCGCCGACGCAGTCCGGGGTGAGAGGCCTGTCGGCCCCTGCCCCGCGCGGGTTCGCACCGCTCTGGGCTCCCGGGAGCTCGCGCGGACGGAAATCGAGTCGTCCAGGGCTCCCGGGAGCTTTCGCCGATCGGAGATCGAGGCCCGAGCGGCTGCCGGGAGCCTCGGCAGGACCGAAAGCGACACATGCAGGGCTCCCGGGAGCTCCGGCAGGACGGAAAGCGCATCGTGAGGGGCTCCCCGGAGCTCTCGCGGACGAAGATCGAGTCGTCCGGGGCTCCCGGGAGCTTCCGCGGGCGAAGATCGAGTCCTGCGGGGCTCCCGGGAGCTTCCGCGGACGAAGATCGAGTCGTCGGGGGCTCCCGAGAGCTTCCGCCGTGCGGATCCGAGCCGCTCGGGGCGCCCGACCGCCGCGCTGCCTTGACGACGGTGGCACGCTGCGCGACCTTGCCCGCGCCTGTTGCGTGCCTGGGGGGGCCGGCGCAATGGGGGGAGCAACGCGAAGGCGTTGTGGTTCGACGTCGGCCTCCCGAGAAGGAGTCGATGATGAACCCTCGCAGCACGCGTGACGGAAGCAAGTCGAAGAAGGCCGCAGCGACGATCAAGCCGGTCGATCGCCCGTCGGGCCTCGCGCCGGCGGCGGACGCTTTTGCGGCGCTCAAGGCGGACTACGCGAACCTCCCGGCGACGGCGCTCGTTCCGATCAACGTCGACATCCCGCGCACCGTGGCCGTCGTCCTCGGTGCGGAGCCGCGCGTGCGCTCGCTCTTGCCGGCGATGGAAGCTGCGCTGAAGAACCCGCCGAAGGCCGCCGTCGAATCGCTTCGCCAGACGGCCCTCGGCGCCTGGTACGCGCACCTCGTGGCGATGCCGCAGAAGTCAGGCGGATCGGGAAAGGAGCTGCTCGAGCGCGCGACGCCGCTGCGGGCGAAGCTCCTCAAGGCGGCCGACGCGCTCGCCGACGCCGAGCTCGTGGACGCCACGGCGGTCGCGCGCATCCGCGAGGGCTCGGGCAACATCGACAAGGCGAACGACCTCGTCGCGCTCGCCGCGCTCTTCAGCCAGAGCTGGGACGTCATCCACGACAAGACCGCGATCACGCGCGAGCAGGTCGACGAGGCCGCGCTGCTCG
>JAEXCN010000228.1 GCA_023402175.1 Pseudomonadota bacterium
GCGCCCCACTGTCCGTGTCGTTCGAGCTCGCCGGCCTCTTCGAACAGCGCGCGCGCGCGTTCGGTGTCCGCGTCGGCAGCATGCGCAAGCGATGGAGCAGCGCAGAGGACGATGCCGAGCACCATCCCCGCTGCGAGACCGGGTCGAACGCACCGCACGCCCGAGCACAAGCACGAGCTGCGCCGAAGACATCGCGCCCGCGGCAACAACGGGCACATCCGTTGCAAAACGGATCCATTGTCGGATGATGCGTGTGTCGATCGGAATTGTCGGAGCTCTGCTTGCGAGCGCATGCATCGCGCAGCCGTCGTTCGATACTTCGAACGTCGACCCGTCCGGCTCTGCCGTGGGTGCAGCCGACGAGATGGTCCTCGTCCCGGCGACGACGCTCGCGCACGCGAACGTCACGCCGACGAACCGAAAGCCCGACGAGGCCAAGGGCAACAACGGCAAAGGCAAAGGGAAGGGCAAGGGCAACGGCGACGGCAAGGGCGACGGCAACAACGGCAAGTGCAAAGGCGACGAGGAGGATCGCGACGGGTGCAACCCTTCGGACGGATCGTCCTCCGGTGGGCCTTCGACGGGTTCGTCCTCCGGTGGCTCCGCGCCGCCAGGCAAGGACGGTTCTTCCGGTGATCCGCCCGCGCAGACGAACGACCAAGGCTCGGGCGTCGTCGCATCCTTCTGGATCGACACGCTCGAGGTCTCGGTGCGCGAGTACGGCGCGTGTGTCGCTGCCCGCGGATGCAGCCCCGCGGGTGCAGGCGCCGGATGCACGGGGCCCGCAGGGCTCGGCGATCACCCGATCACGTGCGTCACACGCTCGCAGGCGAGCGCGTTCTGCGCGTGGAAGAAAAAGCGTCTCGTTCGCGATCTCGAATGGACCGCAGCATCCGCTGGAGCCGACGCGCGCGCGTACCCATGGGGAGCCGACGCGCCCTCGCCGGAGCGCGTGAACGCGTGCGGCCTCGAGTGCTCGTCGTCCGGGATGTTCGCCGGCCGCGATGGATTCACCGCAACGGCGCCGTGCGGCAGCTTCCCGCTCGGCCGCTCGCCGGAAGGCGTGTTCGATCTCGCGGGCAACGTCGCCGAGTGGGTGGACGCTCCCGACGCCATCGTTCGCGGAGGAAGCTACGCCGACGTCGACCCGAGCGCGGTGTCCTCGTCGTCCTCGCGCGCCGTCGCGGCCGATGCCGCCGAGCCAACGATCGGCTTCCGCTGCGCGCGCGATCCCTGATCAGGCGCGCGCGCGGTCAGAGGCCTCCGAAGAGGATGAAGAGCATCCGCGCGATGGCCCACGAGCTGCCGAGGAGGCCTTGATCGACGGCGGCGCGGAACGCGTCGCGTGATCCGCGCGTCTCGGCGGTGATCGTTCCGGCCGAGCCTTCCCGCGTCGTCGTGACGACGAAGGGCAGCTTGTGCCGCGGCGCGAGCAGATCGCGCTCGATGTTCGCGAGCACGTCGGGCGAGACCGGGACGGCCGACGTCTTGAGCGTGATCCGATTCACCTGCTGCACACCCGTCGACGACGATGCCCAGCCCGCGGCGACGAGCCCGCTCCGCTGGAACAGATCGTTGTCGAAGCGCGCGTTCGACGTCTTCGCCGTGAGCCGGCGGTAGGTGTCCGCGCAGAGCTCCTCGACCGCGCAGGTGATGCCGAGCGTCCCGTCGAACGCCGTGGCGAACAACGTGTAGGTTGCACGAATGGGAGCGGTTGCGCTGCTCGGCTTCGGCGCTGCACGACGCGTCCAGTCGATGCCCTTCTCCTCGACGACGAAGCTCCCTTTCGGCAAGGCGAGCTTCGTGCTCGTCGGCCGGATCGCGAGCGCGCGGGCGCCGCCAAGCGATGGTTCCGGTGCGCTGTGCGCAGCGACGTCGTGCATCGCTCGTTCGACCGAAGCGACCGGCGCCGCGAGCGCGTAGACGAGCTGCGGCTCGATCGCGTCGTCGAGGGCGCGGATCGCCTTCTCGCCGTCTTTCGCGATCCGAGCGGAGGCAACGGCGGCGCGTGCCCGATCGGCGCGAACGCCATACCCGATCACGGCGGGGCTCGTGACGAACGAGCCGATCACGGATGCCGCGTCGGCGCTGGTGTCGGGCCTGACTGCTGCCGTGAGCGCTCGCGACTGGCGCACGAGCTCCGCGACGAACCTCGGCATCACTCCGCCGCCGGGGACGAACACCGCGGTTCCCGACTCCTGCACCACGCGATGGAACACCTCCGGTAGTGCAGCCGCGTTCGGAGCCGCGAGCATGTCGCGTGCTGGACGAGACAGCTGCGAGCGCAGGCGTGCGAGCGCGGTCGCCTGGAGCTGATCGCCGTCGGCAGCGAGCTCGAACGAAAAGCGCTCCACGTCCGCGAGGAACGCTGCGAGATCGCCACTGTCGTTCGCGCCGACCTTCGTTCCGCGGAAGACGTCTCCGAGCAGCGGGAGCAGCCCGTCGGCGTAAGCATCGACGCGAAGAAGCGGTGCGCGCCCGACCGGCGGGGGCGGCGCCGGCCCCGGCTTCGACCACTCCGCGACCGCCGACACGGCCTTCGGCGCGCCACACACGGCGGCGTCGGAACCGTGGACGAAATCGCACATCCATTCGTCGCCCTCGTCAGGCGTGTCGGCGTCCGCAGGGCGTCGCGGTCGAGCGAACACACGGTCGCCCTCCTCACGTAGTCGGAAGTCCTTTGCGACGAGCGCGAAGAGCGCCTTGGGATCCGCGACGTGGAGGCGAATGGCAGGCTCGACATCGTCGATCTTGCCGCTCGCTGCGACGAGGAGGACGTCGATCGGTCGTCTCAGGTCGACGAGCTCCGCGTACCGCGCGACGTCGGGCCAGAACGAAGACGACCGAGTCCCGAGGACGTCGAGAAGAACGTCGGGCTGCTCGACATGAGCCCAAACCGCAACGCTTCGCGGGCGAACGAGTGGTGCCTGGGCAGGTGGAGGTGGCGCCGGACGCGGCGGTGCGAGCGCGATCGCCGCAGAATCGGCAGCGCGTCGTGCGTGTGAGCCGCAACTCGCCACCCCGAGCGCGAGCGCGGTCGCGAGAAGGCAGCTGGCGCGCGGCCTCCAACACGTCGCAATCGCGAGCGCGCTCGCGACGAAGCCGCTGGCGCGAGAGCTCGCGAGCGCGCTCGTTCGTCGTCCGTCGTCCGAGCAGCGCAGCACGCGTTCACCATAACGCGCAGTGCTCGCGCTTGCTCAGGGACGAGAGCTCAAAGAAGCGACGGGTTCTCCGTCGGCGCAGGCTTGGGCGCTTCCGTCGCTCCTCGCACGGGCGGTGAGTGCGGCATCTGCGACGGACGCGGCGACGAAGCGGGAGGCGCCGTGATCGGCGTGCTCACCGACGATGCGATCGTGCTCGCCGGTGTGGTCGGTGCCGCGGACGAAGGGACATGCAGCGACGGCTCGCCGCTCGCCGAGGCAGGCACGCTCGAGACGTTCGGCTGGGCAGATCCTCCATCGCCGTGCGGGCGATCCAGCAGCACGAGCGCGATGAGCACGACACCGAACGCCGCGAGCAGCCCGAGCGCGACCCCGCCGATGACGGCGATGTTCGCTTGCGTGCGCTTCTCCTTCGTGAGGACGGTCTCCGCGAGCGGCGCCTTCCGACGCGTCGGCACCGGCGCAGCGATCATCGATGGAGCGGACCCGGGAGCGACGCCGAGCGGGACCGTCCGCTTCTGAAGGTGCGTCTCGAGCGGCTTCAGGTGCTGCTTCCCGAGCGGCATCGTCTTGCCCGCGTGGCCGCCCGTGCGCGGAGGCGGCGTGCCTCCGAGATACGCGGCAGCTCGAGCCCCGTGACTCTCCGGCGCGACGAACGGCGCGAGCAGCTGCGCGACCTCGCGCGTGTCGGGGACGCGCATCGCGCGGTCGCGTGCGAGCATGCGCGCGATCGCGGCGGCGAGCGGCTCCGGGACGTCGACGAACGTGCGCACGTCGGGCGCGTCCTCCGAGACGATCGCGATCGCGATCTTGTGTCCGGGCCCCTCGAACGGCGCGTGTCCGGCGAGGAGCTCGAACAGGATCACGCCGAGCGACCAGATGTCGGCGCGCTGATCGACGTCGCTCGAAGAGCGGACCTGCTCCGGGGGCATGTAGACGACGGTCCCCATCATCGTGCCGACACCGGTGAGCTTCGAGGCGTCGCCGATCAGCTTCGAGATCCCGAAGTCGAGGACCTTGACGGTGCGCAGCGTTCCTTCGTTCGTGAGGAACAGGTTCGCCGGCTTGAGGTCGCGATGGATGATGCCCGCGGAGTGCGCTTCATTCATCGCGGCGGCGGTCTGGAGGACGTAGTCGACGGCTTCGGCGACGGGCAGGCTCCCTCGCGCCTCGAGCTCCGACGCGAGATCGCGTCCGTCGAGGAAGTCCATCACCATGAACGGCAAGCCGTCGTCGGTGGTCGCGACCTCGATGACGTGCGCCACGTGCCGCGTGCGCAGTCGGCCGACCGCCCGCGCCTCGCGATCGAACCGCGCGACGAGCTCCGGATCGCGCGCGAGCTCCGGATCGAGCACCTTCACGGCGACGCGCTGTCCGGTCTCCGTGTGACGCGCTTCGAAGACGAACGCCATGCCGCCTTCGCCGAGCGCCCTCACGATCTCGTACTTGCCGCGGAGGACCTCTCCCACTCGCGGAACGCCCGCCGCCATCGCCGACCCAGGATAGACAGATTTCGTTTCCGCGTGGGGCGCGTGCGCGTGGTCGAGCCCCTTTCGCGCGCTATAGTCAAGCTGATGGGACGCTTGCGCGCGGGCGCGGTTCTCGGGACCGGCATCGCCGGGGTCCTCCTCGCGCTCGCGGTCGCGAACTGCGCTTCCCCCACGCAGATCATCGTCGATGTCCGTGCGGACCGATCGATCTGCCCCTCGCTCCGGACCGGCATCGCGGTCACGACGCTCGAGAAGATCGATACCGATGTCCTCGAGGTCTACGAGAACGGCTGCGACGAAGGCACCGACCAGGTGGGCACCCTCACGATCACGCCGAGCGGGTCGAACGACGACTGGGTCGGCATCCGGATCGTCGGCGCGGTGGGCGACGCCGATCCGGATCGGTGCGGTCTGCCGGGACCCGACAAGAAGGCGGTCTGGGTCGACTGCGTCCTCGCCCGCCGCCGCGTGCAGTTCGCGCCGGGCAAGACGGTGAACATCACCGTTCGCCTGACCGAGCGATGCGTCGACCACTATTGCGGTGGCGATCTGGAGTGCAACCTCGGCGTCTGCGTACAGCCCGAGCAGGTGCAGCTCGACGGCGGGAACTCGCCTCCGCAGAAAGACGGCGACCTCCCGATCGACGACGTCTTCGTGCCCGACTCCGGCGCGGACGCGCCCTTCGACGCGAACGATCCGGACGCGTGCGCGCGCTGCAACGGGACGTCGTGCAACGCTGGTCAATGCACCGTCGACTGCAGCCAGATCGATTGCCAGGGCAAGACGTTCTGCGCCGACGGCCTCGACTGCATCGTCGAGTGCACGGCGCAGAACAAGTGCAAGGAGACACGCTGCGCGACGGACAAGAGCTGCACGTTCAACTGCACCGGCGGACAGGGAGCGACGCGCCACTGCGAGGACATCGCGTGCACGGGCGCCGTGTGCACGGTGAACTGCCAGAACGGCGAGGGCACGTGCAGAGGTGTCTACGTCGACGGCGGAATGAACATCGTGAAGTGCCCGCCGACCGGTAACGACAAGCCGACGTGCGACGCCGTCGAGTGCCGAGGCGGCACGTGTGTCCGCAATTGCTTCGACACAGGCTGCGGTCCGGAGACGTTCTGCAGCGGCAACTGCGCCGCGTGGGAAGACGCGGGACCATCGCAGAACTAGGGCGCGCGAACCTGAACCGAGCTCGCGCGCGTCGGTGATGCGGGCTACGGGCCCGTCACGACGCCGCTGCCGAACGTACCTCGATCCGGCGAGCGCTCGTGCGTGAGCGCGTATGCCCCCACGACACCTCCGGCGACGGCCACGCCGACGGCGGTCCAGAACCACCAGCGCGAGAGGACGCCCGGCGGCTCGCGGAGCTCGAGATCGAGCTCGCGCCGATCTCCGGCGGCGACGGTCATCGGGACGCGCTCCGTATCGCGCCCCGTGGCCTCGGCGACGAGCGTGTGCTGCCCCGGAGCGAGGCGCAGCTCGAGCGGCGCGCGGCCGATCGGCTTGCCGTCGACGCTGATGTTCGCGCTCGGGCGCGTGCGGATCAGCACGAGGGCGTCGTAGTTCTTCGGCGTCAGCTGCGCGTCCACCTTCGTGATGCCGCCGCCCACGAGCTCGACTTCCTTCTTGAACGTGACGTAACCCTCGGCGACGACCTCGATCGTGACCGAGCCGGCGCGCGTGCGGATGCGCGTCTCCTTCTGGATCGTCCCCGCCGCCTTGTCTCGCACGAGGAGGCGCGCGCCCGCTGCGTTCGTCGTCACGACGAGCGTCGCGATGCGCCCGCGCAGATCGGCGAGCAGATCGGGGAGGCCGGGCACCTTCGCCCGCAGCGCCGGCGAGGCCTCTCGATCGAAGCGCTCCAGCTTGTCGAGCGCCTCGGGATATTCGCCGAGCGACTCGAGCGCACGACCCTGGTTGTAGAGCAGCGCGGGGTCCGACGTGAGCTCGTACGCACGCGCGTAGAGCGCGAGGGCGTCCGCATGACGGTCCTGATCCATCAGCGTGTCGGCTTCCTTCTTCAGCCGCGCCGCTTCGGCCTTTTCGCTCTTCGAGATCTTCGGTGTCGTCTGAGCCCCCGCCACGCGCGCGAACGAGGGCGACAGCAAGACCGCGAAGAGGACGACGCTTCGAAGGAAGAAGGAGAGGAGATGGCGCCGCACGCGGAGTCGAGCTCGGTCGTGATGGGTCAGAGATGTTTGGGGAGCGCAGGAGGTGAGGCCGCGGACGGAGTCGGCGTCGGCGGAGGAGGTGGCGCAGCGGCCGTCGATGCAGAAGCGCGCGCCGTCGGCGGAGGCTTCGGCTTCGTCTTGAGCGCTGCCCTCGCGGACGGCGAGGTCGAATTGACCGTGCTCGTCGGATCCGGAGGTGACGAGACACCGAGGATCGTCGGAACGTTCGACGTCGGAGACACCGTCGGCGCGGTCGCGGGCAATGCCGGCTCGAACGTCGCGGGCGAGGCGGCCGTCGCGGTCGGTTCCTGGTGTGGCCGCAGGATCGCGCCGCGTTTCCAGACGAGAATGCCGGTCAGCGCTCCGAGCAGCGCGAACAGCGGCAGCGCGAACGCGCGCTTCGCCCATGCCTTGCGCGGCGAGCCGGTCTCGAACGAGAGGTTCGTCCGCACGTCGCGGATGCCGTCGATCGAAGGTCGCGACGCATCGAGGTTGCGGCGAGGAACGCTCGCCGGCGGGAGGCGCCCGAGCACGTTGGCGATGGGCTCGATGCCTTCGGCAAACGGCGCGAGTGCGCGCCGGAGCTCCTCGGCCGACTGGAAACGCGTGTCCGGATCCTTCGAGAGCGCCTTCATCACGACGGCGACGAGCCCGGGCGGCAGCGTCGGGACGTAGCGTGAAGGCGGCATGACCGGGTCGCTGACGATCTGCGCGATGATCGACCGAGCATCGCCGGAATACGGCGTCCGCCCCGTCAGGAGCTCGAACAGGATCACGCCGAGCGACCAGATGTCCGTGCGATGATCGACCGTCGAAGCCGACCGGATCTGCTCCGGGGACATGTAATCGACGGTCCCGAACACCGCGTCCGGCGCGGTGAGCTTGCGCGATCCCTCGTGGATGTTCTTCGCGATGCCGAAGTCGAGGATCTTGAGCAGCCGCCGCTCGGTCATCGCGCCGAGCTCGGTCAAGAAGAGGTTCTCCGGCTTCAGGTCACGGTGCACGATCCCGAGCGCGTGTGCCTCGGAGATGCCGGCTGCCGCCTGGCGCACGTAGTCGACGGCGAGATCCATCGGAAGCGCATACCGGCGCTGCAGCTCCGTGCCGAGGTCGTGCCCGACGAGCAGCTCCATCGTGATGTACGGCTGTCCGTCCGGGAGCTTGTCGACGTCGTACACGCGCGCGACGTTCGCGCTTCGCAGCTTTGCCGCAGCCTGCGCCTCCTGCGCGAAGCGGGCGACCGCCGTCGGATCCCCCGTGAGCTCCGGCTTGAGCAGCTTGAGGGCGACGGCCTGACGAAGGTGGATGTGCTCCGCCTCGTAGACCAGGCACATGCCGCCTGCTCCGAGGATGCGATGGATGCGGTACTTGCCCGCGAGGGTCGTACCCTCGACGATCCCACCCGGCGGAAGGGAAGCCGATCCCACGCTCCTCGAGCGTAGCGCTCAGCTTGCTGCACGAACAAGGCCGGCGGGCGGGGACGAACCCTGCATTGGACCCCATCAGTGGCCCGTGACGTGCAGTGGCACGAGCGTGCCCCCGCCACTAGACACGCTGGACATGTCCCGCGCGTTCCTTCCCGAGGCGCTGGCCGGGCTCTCCGCGGTCCGGGCGCTCGATGAGGAGGACCGCCGGCGGATGAACCAGATCCGGGCGGCGAGCTACCTGCACATCTTCGATCAGCTCGAGATGTGCCTCGCCGATGCCGCCCGCTCTCACGGGACGCGGGACGTGGATGCGCGCGACATGCTCATCCCGCTCCTTCGTCTCGACGCGTTCGATCACAACGAGCTCTTCCGCGGGTTCGAGCGTGCATTCGCGCAGAGCTTCTCCGTCCCGCCGAAGGCCATTTCGCGACCCGCGGACCTCGACTCGATCCTCGCCAATGCCGTGCCGCTGTCGCTGCTCGTCTTCGCGCTTCATCTGAAGCTCGTGACCCAGCAGCACTACCTGGCGTGCGTTCGCGGTGACGAGAGCCTCGAGCCGACGTTCGTGAAGGTGCTCAAGGAGCACTGGGAAATGGAGTGCGGATGCCCCAAGGCACCGAGCTCCGCGCTCGCGATCCAGCAGGCACTCGGCGCCGCGCTCCCGGGACGTATCCCGGCCGCGCTCCGTGACTACCGCCGCATCATGTTCACGTGCGACGACGTGCTTCGGCGTCAGTGCGAGCTCGACGTGCAGACGCTCGAGGCCGCGCGTTCGTCGGCGATCGAAGCGTCCGAGCGGCAGGAGATCCTCGACGCGCAATTCGCCGCTCTGCGGAAGACGTTCATCACCTTCGGCATCGTCAACACCGCGTTCGTCTACGCCATGCGGTCGCTCGGGCCGACCGCATCGGCGATGCTCGCGGGCGTCGTGACCGCGCTCTCGTCGCGCGAGGGCTGAGGACGCCCGTCCCTCGTCGCGGTCGCGGCGCTCCATGTACTCACGGGGAACGAGACAACCGGGCGCGCACGGCGAACCTCGTTCGTTCGGAAAGCCACCGTGCGGCCCCGCCGCGCATCGTGACAAAAGGCATCATGCGCGCAGACTCACGCGGTGCGGCGGCGCGCGACGAACCAATCGTTTCTCCCCGCAATAAAGCCCTCTCGCGCAAGCTGAAGAGAGAGGACCGCGTGTACGCGGGTCCTCGGATCGGAGCCGTTAGCTGATGCGGCATGCAACCTGCAGCGGCACCCGCGCCATGACCGAACGCAGAGTCCTCGCGGTCGATGACGAGCAAGAGACTTGTGACCTGCTCAAGATGAGCCTCGAGCGGGAAGGCTTCTCCGTCACGACGTGCACATCGGCAGAAGCGGCTCTGGAGCTGGTAGGCGCGGTCGACTTCGACCTCGTGATCACGGATCTCAGCATGCCCGAGATGGGTGGTCTCGAGCTCTGCGAGCGAGTGCTCGGCACGCGTCCAAACGTCCCCGTCGTCGTGATCACGGGGCAGGGAAGCCTCGAGACCGCGATCGGCGCGATGCGGGTCGGTGCCTACGACTTCATCACGAAGCCGGTCGATCCCAAGCTCCTCGCCGTCGCAGCGACGCGCGCGCTCCGGCACAAGGGCCTTTCGGACGAGGTGAAGCGCCTCCGGACCGAAGTCGCGATCGACGAGATCACGATCCCGAGCGTCGTCGGTGCGAGCGCCGCGATGCGCAGGGTCTTCACGCTCGTACAGCGCGTCGCCGACAGCGAAGCCGGCGTCCTCATCCACGGCGAGACGGGCACGGGTAAGGAGCTCATCGCGCGCGCCATCCACGATCGTGGCAAGCGCAAGGACGGCCCGTTCGTCGCGATCAACTGCGCGGCCGTCCCGGCTTCGCTGATCGAGAGCGAGCTGTTCGGACACGAGCGCGGCGCGTTCACGGACGCGAAGGTGCAACGCACCGGTCTGTTCGTGCAGGCCGACGGCGGTACGCTCTTTCTCGACGAGATCGGCGAGCTGCCGCTCGAGGTGCAGCCGAAGCTGCTGCGCGCGCTCCAGGAGCGCAAGGTCCGCCCCGTCGGATCGAACCGCGAGATCCCGTTCGATGCGCGCGTCATCGCGGCGACGAACCGGGTGCTCGAAGACGAAGTCTACGAGCGCAGGTTCCGTGAGGACCTGTTCTATCGAATCAACGTCGTGAAGATCGACGTTCCCCCGCTGCGCGAACGTGGCGGCGACGTGCTCCACCTCGCGCGGCATTTCTTGAAGATCTACGCCGAGCGTCACGGCAAGCACGAGATCGATCTGTCGCCGGCGGCGGCGGAGAAGTTGATCTCGTACTCGTGGCCCGGGAACGTTCGCGAGCTCGAGAACTGCATCGACGGCGCCGTCGCGCTCGCACGCAGCTCACGGATCGAGATCGACGATCTACCGGAGAAGGTGAAGAGCTTCCGACCGGAGCGCTTCGTGGTGTCCGCGAATCAGCCCGAGGAGATCGTCACGATCGACGAGCTGGAGAGGCGATACATCCTCCGCGTGCTGTCGCTCGTTGGAGGGAACAAGTCGCGCGCTGCGCAGGTGCTCGGCTTCGATCGACGAACGCTCTACAGAAAGCTGGAGCGCTATCAGAACGGCACCGCTGGCGGCGTCGCTGGCGAGGGCGTTCCCGCGCGGCTCTGAGATGTTCCGGAGGCCCGGAGCGGGGACACGAAGATCAGTTGGCGACCGACCGCGCCGGCACGTAGGCATCCGCGGTCGACACGACCTCGTAGTCGCCGGAGCCCGTGGCATCGATGACCTGGGCGTGACGGTATCCGAGCTTCATGTGCATGAGACCGGTGGTGCGCCCCGGCGTGCTGATCGCGAATCCGAGACGGCCCCAGTGAGCAGCTCGTTCCGCATCGCCGTACGCTACGACTGCGAGCTGACAGCCGCTGCCGAGGGTATCGCAAAGGCGGCGTACGAGAGCGAGATCGAGGTTCTTGCTCCGGTGCTCCTCGGCGATCGTGATGTGATCGATGAAGAGTAGGTCGATCCCCGCGCCGTCGGCGTAGTCGTCCTTGTACCAACCCTGCGCGAAGTAGACGTCGTGAAGGGGCTCGAGACGAGTCCCATGCAGAGCGGGCCACACTTCGCCCGCCGCGTCGGCAATCTCACCGACGTGGACGAGCGCGACGCGAGCGGAGCCATAGTCCCGCACGCCATCGCTCACCTTGACATCGAGCCAGGTGACGTAGCCGCTCTTCGGTTCGAGATCGATATCCGTAGTGACCGAGAGCTTCATGAACCTGACGGTGACAGAGGGTTCAGCGAGGCGTCAACGGAGGGG
>JAEXCN010000262.1 GCA_023402175.1 Pseudomonadota bacterium
ACAACTCGACGTGTACCGACTCGGCCTTGAGTTCCTCGTCCTTGCTGAACGAGTGATTCAGGCGCTTCCCAAGGGGAGATCGCACCTTGCAGATCAGCTCACGCGTGCATCCATCTCCATCGTCCTCAACGTCGCAGAAGGTGCAGGCAAGTTCTCGAAGGGCGACAAACGCTGCACGAGGATCGGCGACCGAGTCAGCGGCGCTCGTCGACGTCTACCTACGGCTCGAGTTCATATCTGACGGCGAACACGGTGCTGGCAAGCAAATGCTCGAGCGCATCGTGGCGATGCTCGTGAAGGTTGCTCGAAGCTTCGAGGGTCGCTGATTTCGGGCTCGGTCACGGGCTCGGGCTCGGGCTCGGTTGCCCATCATGGATATGCACCCTGAGCTACTCGGTCGCCGGCGATTCGGCTGGCGCCTCCGTCGGCGCAGGCGCAGGCGCTGCGTTCGGCGAAGTGGTCTCGTCGCTCGGTGACGGGTGAACCGGCGGCGGTGCCTTCGGCCGCGGCTTCTTCACGTGACGGACCGGCGCCGTCGCGCTCGGTGCGGGTAGATCCGCCGGCGTCACGGTCGGCGTGGCGCTCGCCGTGCTCTCGACGCTCGGAGCGGGCGCCGCTGCGCTCGCAGTGGTCGTCGACGTCGGCGTGATCGGCGGTGCGGCCGTCGTCGCTGTCGCTGGAAGCGCGGCGATCGTTTGCGGAGGCGGCGGAGGCGTGTTCGGTTGCACGCGCTGTCCGGCGAGAAAGCCGCCCACGGCCACGCCGACGATCGCGAGGACGATCGATGCAAGGGTCATCCTGCGACGGCGCTCGGCACGGAGCGCGAGCTGATCGTCGCGCTCGGTCAAGGGCGCGGGTTCGATCTCCGGGAGCGGCTCGATGACGGCCGGCGTCGCCGGAAGCGCGACGCCGCCAGCCGACGACGATGGGCGCGGAGCCGGGCCCGAGCTGCGCTCGAGTACGGGATCGGACGGCGGCAGGGGCGCCGTCTTCGGACCGGAGCCCCCCGTGACGGGACCGATGCGTGACGGATCCCGTCCCGCGTCGGCGGGCGTGGGCATCGCCGTGCGCGTCACGTCGCTCGACTCGGCGATGGTCCGCGTGGAGTCCTGATCGCTGCGCGGCGCACCGCTCACGCGATCGCTCGAGCGCCGATTGCTCGTCGGCGCGCTCGGTCGGCTCGCGCGTGCGATCGGGAGGGATGCGGAGGTGAAGACCTCCGTGTCACCCGTGGCGTCCACGGGAGCGGCGGCTTGCGCGACGATGACCGCGGTGTGTTTGCCCGTACCGTCGGGAAGCACCGTCGGGAACGCATCGAGCAGACGCTGTGTCACCGTCGCAGCGTCCGGGATGCGCGCGTCGCGATCGTGCACGAGCATCGCGTCGACGACCTTCGCGAGCTCCGGAGGAACCCACGGCGCGGCATCCTGCAGGAGCTTCGGTCGCGAGGTGAGGATCCCGACGATCGTGCCGTGATAGCTGCCGCGATCGGCGAACGGCGGCGCTCCGGCGAGCGCTTCGTACATGACCGCGCCGAGCGACCAGATGTCCGCGCGGCCGTCGACGTCGTCCCGGCCTTCGGCCTGCTCGGGCGACATGTAGAGCGGCGTCCCGATCGGCGTGCCACTGCCGGTGATGCGCGCGTTGCCGGGCCCATCCACGAGGAGCTTCGAGACTCCGAAGTCGAGCAGCTTCACGAGCATCTGCCCGTTGTCGCGCTGGGTGAGGTAGACGTTCGCGGGCTTCAGGTCGCGATGGATGACGCCGGCTTCGTGGGCCTTTGCGAGGGCTCGCGCGATCTGGTGCGCGATCATCACGCCCGTCTTCACGTCGATGCGCTTGTCGCGCTCGAGACGGCCCTGGAGGTCCTCGCCCGTGAGGTGCTCCATGACCATGTAGAGGCCGACGCGCGCGTCCGCGCCGACGTCGAACACGTCGACGATGTGCTCGGAGTTGATCTGCCCGGCGGCACGGGCCTCGCGACGGAAGCGAGCGACGATGAGCTCGCTCTCCTTCATCGACTTGTCGATCAGCTTGACCGCGACGCGCTTGCCGAGATCGAGATGCACCGCCTCGCAGACGACGCCCATGCCGCCCGCGCCGAGCACGCGACGGATCTCGTATTTGCCGCCGACCGCAAGGCCGACCAACGAGCTGTACGTCGCCGCCACCGCACTCCTCTCCAAGAATTCGTCTGAACGTCGGCCAGCACCTCACGAGCCTGTGGGCGCCGAGCGAGGCTCCCAGCATAGCGTGGATCGGGGGGCGCGCCCGAGACACGCAGGCTTTCGTTCTTACGCGCGCCTTCGGCGGCTCCCCCCCTCCGGCGACCGCGTGAACCGTACGATTTTCGAGGGAGTTCTTGGATGTCTTCCCCCGTGGGCATGTGTGGGGGAAGGCGGGTGTGGGCCGTGTTTCGCTACTCCTCGTCTCGCGAACGCCGAGTGGGTCGCTTCGCTCCCCGTTCGGCGCCCGCGACAGGTTTGCGACTCGGAGCGAGCCGCTCGCTGCGCTCGCCGCTCACTCCTCGTCGGTGCGAAGCTTCGCGAGCACGCTGAAGTCTTCGAGCGTCGACGTGTCGCCTTTCGTCTCGGTGTTGCCGGCCGCGATGTCCTTGAGGAGCCGGCGCATGATCTTGCCCGAGCGCGTCTTCGGCAACGAGTCGGTGAAGCGGATCGCGTCCGGGCGGGCGAACTTTCCGATCTCCTTGTCGATGTGATTCGTGAGCTTCGACTTGAGATCCTTCGGGTCCTGTCCCGCCTTCAAGGTGACGAACACGACGAGGGCCTGACCTTTGAGCTCGTCGGGACGTCCGACGGCGGCGGCCTCGGCGACGGCCGGATGGCTCACGAGCGCGCTCTCGATCTCGGCGGTGCCGATGCGATGGCCGGCGACGTTGAGGACGTCGTCGATGCGACCGACGACCCAGAAGTACCCGTCCGTGTCGCGTCGCGCGCCGTCGCCCGTGAAGTAGACGTTCGGAATCACGTCCCAGTAGGTCTTCAGGTACCGCTCGTCGTCGCCCCAGAGCGTGCGCGCCATCGCCGGCCACGGGCGGCGGATCACGAGCTTGCCGCCCTCGTTCGGCGCGCACTCCTCACCGCGATCCTTCACGACTGCGATGTCGACGCCGAAGCACGGCAGCCCGGTCGAGCCGGGCTTCGAGTAGCAAGCGCCGGGGAGGGTCGTCAGCATGATCGAGCCCGTCTCGGTCTGCCACCACGTATCGACGATCGGGCAGCGGCCTCCGCCGATCACGCGGTGGTACCAGGTCCACGCCTCGGGATTGATCGGCTCGCCGACCGATCCGAGGAGGCGGAGCGAGGAGAGATCGTGCTTGGCCGGCCACTCGTCACCGGCGCGGATGAACGCGCGGATCGCCGTGGGCGCCGTGTAGAGGATGGTGACGCCGTGCTTTTCGATGATGCGCCAGAAGCGTGACCAGTCGGGCGCGTTCGGCGCGCCCTCGTACATCATCACGCTCGCGCCGCAGGAGAGCGGTCCATAGACGAGATAGCTGTGGCCCGTGACCCAGCCGACGTCGGCGGTGCACCAGTAGAGATCCCCCGGACGGAGATCGAAGACGTACTTCGACGTGACGTGCACGCCGGCGAGGAAGCCGGCGGACGTATGCATGACGCCCTTCGGCCTCCCGGTCGACCCTGACGTGTAGAGGATGAACAGCGGGTGCTCGGCATCGAAGGCGGGCGGATTCTTCGCGAGCTCGAGGGCCTTGGCGCTGGGAGTCTTCGCGAGCGCGTCGTCCCACCAGACATCGCGGCCCTCCTTCATCGAGACCAGGCACTGCTCGGGGCGCATCCGGCGCAGCACGACGACCTTCTCGATCGACGGCGTCTTCTCGAGGGCCTCGTCGGCCATCCGCTTCAGCGGAACGATGTTGCCGCGGCGCCATGCGCCGTCCTGCGTGAGGAGCACCTTGGCCTGGCAATCGTTGATGCGGTCGCGGAGGGCGTCGGCGCTGAAGCCGCCGAAGATGACCGAGTGCGTCGCGCCGATGCGCGCGCAGGCGAGCATCGCCATTGCCGTCTCGGGGACCATCCCCATGTAGATTGCAACGCGGTCGCCGGCCTTCACGCCGAGGTCGGTCAGCATCGCGGCGAGGCGCACGACCTCGTGATGGAGCTCCCAGTACGTGAGCGTTCGGACATCGCCGGGCTCGCCTTCCCAGACGATCGCCGCCTTCGTGCGGTTCTCCGTCGTGAGGTGTCGATCGAGGCAGCTCTCGGTGACGTTGAGCGTCGCGCCGACGAAGAACTGCGCCTTCGGCAGCTTCCACTCGGAGAACGACTTCCACGGCGTCCGGAAGACGAGGTCGAACGTCTCCTCGCGCCAGAACTCTTCCGGCTCTTCGAGCGACTTCTGGTACTTCGCCGTGTACTCCGCATGCGAGCGCACGCGAGCGCCTTTGCAGAAGGCTTCGGACGGCTGGAAACGACGGTCTTCCTTGAGGCGAGATTCGATGCTGTCGCTCATTGGGCTCTCCGGCGCTCTTCGACGCTGCGCGGCGTTTCGCTACTGAAAATCGGATACCGTTTCTGCGCTCTGCCGCCAAGCCCTGGTGCAACGCCATGACCGATCGGATGAAGCTCCTCGAAGTCCTCCGTAGCGCGAGCGCCGACCTGCCCGGCGTCACCGAGAAGAAGATGTTCGGGTGCGAGGCGCTCTTTGCTTCGTCCGGCCGGATCTTCGCGCTCGTGTGGAAGACCGGGCGAATCGCGGTGAAGCTTCCGTCGGCGGACCGGTACCGGGCGCTCGCCTCGCAGAAAGGTGCGGCTCCATGGTCGCCTGGCGCGAGAGTGATGGGCAGCTGGCTCCTCGTCCCGCCGGCGCTCGAGGAGCCCAAGGCGCTCTCGCCCTGGCTGAAGGAAGCTCACGCGATGGCGAGCGCTCCGCCTCCGAAGAAGTCCGCGAAGAGGCCGGCCGCGACGAAGGCGACCGCGCGGAAGCCAGCCGCGAAGAAGTCGGCCGCGAAGAAGGCACCCGTGAAAACGGCTCCGAAGAAGGCCGCCGCGAAGCGCGCTGGTTCGAAGAAGGCTACGTCGAAGCGACCGGCCGCGAAGAAGGCGACGAAGGCACAGGTCGTCCTCCGGAAATGAGGTCGCGGTAGCGCTTACGCGCGCATCGAGGAAGGGCGGGGAGGAGCCGTTCTCGGACTACGGCCGCAGCCTGAACCGTGAGGAGCTTAAGAGCGTGCGGGCAAGCTTCAGAGCGCGCGGGCAAGCTTCAGAGCGCACGGAAGTAGACGACGTCGCCGGACTCGAGCACCGACGGATGCCGTGCGAGCGCGGCATAACCTTCCGACTCGTAAAGGGCGATCGCTTCGCGGAACACGAGCCGCGTGCGGAGCCCGACGCGGCGGTAGCCGCGCGCGCGTGCGGCCTCGTGCGCAGCCGAGAGGAGAGCGCGTCCGATGCCCAATCCGCGTGCCTCCTTTGCGACGAACACCTTCGAGACCCACGCGACGCCTTCTTCGCCGTGGGGCCCGACGCTGGCGACGCCGACCGGCCGCCCTTCAATCTCCGCGACGATGTCATCGTGATCGGGACGGCAACCGAAGAGGTGGACGTCCGCGTCCCGCCCGTCAGGCTCGAACGGAAGTCCGTAGCCGGCCAGCGCCCCGCCGATGATCGCGGCCGCGTCCTCCGCATCGGCGGGCGACGCGGGCCGGAGCACGGCGTCAGCAGCCCGGCGCACGCGTGATCCCCATCTTGAGGCGTGCGATCTCCTGAAGCTCCTCAGCCATCGCGAGGACACGGCGGCTCGCGTCGCGCGCGGTGGCTTGCGCTTCGTCGGTGGTGGCGAGCTCGAGAAGCAAGCGGCGGCCGAGCTCGTGGTGGTGCCTCTCGTCGGGCTGGATCGTCTCCTCGTAGAGACGTGCCGTCGCCTCGTCGCCTTGCGCACGGCAGAATCGGATGAACTCCGCGTTTCGAACGAGCGCGAGCGCCTCGCGTGTGAACTGGCCGGCCGCAACACGTGCGACCGTGCCTTCGAGCCCGACGAGCCATTCGAGCAGCGGGCTCCGTCCGCCGGCGAGCGGATCGAAGCCCGCCGTGTCGACGCCGAGCTCCGCGAGGCGCTTCTGGATCATTCGGTAGTGCTTCGCCTCGTCGCCTGCTTGCCGCGCGAGCGCGAGCTTCACGGCGACCTCCTTCGTGGTCGGGATCCAGGCGGCCGCGCACTCGGTCGCTTCGAGCTCGTTCTTGAGCGCGAGCTTCAGCAGCTTGGGCACGACGAGATCGGGGCCGGGATCACCGGCGCAGGCGCTCGCAGCGATGCGATCGAGCGCTGTCTGGTTCTCGGCATCGAGCTCGGCAACGAACGTTTCGGCAGAAAGAGCCATCGGACCCGACAGGCTAAAACGCCGACCGCGCGGCCGCCATCCTCGATCGCGACTGCGTCCGCAGTCAGCGCTGCCCTTTCGGCGCTGCGCGGTGCCGGCCAGAGCTCCGCCCCTGCGCGATGCGAGCTTCGATGAGCGCGCTCATCGCGTCGACGACCTCGCGGATGAGCGCATCGCGCTCTTTCACCGCGTCGGGGAGCTTCATCGCGAGCGGCCCGTCGAGGAGAAGGCAGGCGAGGCCGTGCGCCATCGACCAGCAGAGCACGATGAGGGACTGCACCGAGGGCTCGGGAGGAAGGCCTGCGTCGATGCACGCCTGTACGGCCACCGGCAGCATGTCGAACGCCCGTGCTCCGCAGCTGCGCATCGTCGGGAAGCGCTCGGCATCCACGAAGTCAGGGCGGAACATCACACGGAAGAGGGCCGGGTGATCGCACGCGAACTCGACGTACACGCGAGCGAGCATCGCGAGTCGCTCCGTGGGGCCGTCGTCGGTGTTGTCGACGGCGTTCTCGAGGCGCTGCGCGAGGACGGTGAAACCCTCCTCGGCGATCGCGGCGAGGATGGATTCCCGATCCTCGAAGTAGTGGTACGGCGCCTGGTGGCTTACGCCGGCCGCACGCGCGACCTCGCGCATGCTGAGAGCAGCGAGGCCGTCCTTCTCGATCAGCTTGACCGCGGCGGCCAGCACGCGCCCCCGGACGTCGTCCGGGACCGTCGCCGGCTTCTTCGCGCGAGCACTGCCGCGAGCGTGGGCCATCGCCGTCCAGCGTGCCTCCACGACCTGACAGCGTCAAGGTCAGCGCTCGGCATCGAAATGAACGACGGGCGGCGCTCGTGTGGACCCTGACGATCCTCGCGAGTGCCGCCCGTGCGGGCTCAGGAGCAGCCCGACGTCACTCGGCAGCGTGCTTGAAGCAGCCCTCCTTCACGCTCGGCGCGAGCGAGTCCTGATCACGCGGGCCGGCGTCGCGGATGACCGTCGGCGCGAAGCCGGTGAACGTGATCTGGCCGTTGCACGGGCGCGTCCAGTTGGCCGACAGCTCGGGATCGCTGATCTCCTTCCAGTAGTTCTGGGAGATGTCGATCGCGCCCTGGCGGTGCACCGTGTAGACCTCCTCACCGGCGTCGTTGTTGTTGCCGTAGACGTTGTTCTCGCGGAAGAACGACTCCGGAGCGAGCGCGGCGCCGTAGATGAGGAGCGCCTGCTGCTTGTTGTTCACGAGGTTCGACTTCGAGATCTGCACGAGCACGTCCGAGCCGTTGATGAGCACGCCCTGCGCCTCGTTCTCGACGATGTCGGAGTGCGTGATGATCGGATCGTGCCAGCGCGGCGGCTGCGGGGCGGAGCCACACGACGTCTGCGGATTCGCGCCGTCGATCTGGACGCCGACCTGGTTGTTCCGGATGACCGAGTCCTCGATCACCATCTTCTGAGCATTCGCGAGGTGGAGGCCGCGCTGGAAGCCCTTCACGAGCGCGCGGGTGAAGGTCGCCTCGACGTCCTGCTGCGCGCGGATGCCGGCAGTGCTGCGCTGGTTCTGCATCGTCACGCCCTCGATGAGCGAGTCGGTAACGACGATGTTGCCTCCGTTCGGGATGTCGACGGCGATGTTGGCCTTCTCGATGACGACGTTCTTCATCGAGTTGCCCTTGCTCTTGATGACGATGCCGCCCCAGCCGCGGTCTTGCTTGAACGAGGTGAACGCGACCGGTGCCTCCTTGGTGCCGCCGGCCTGGAGGAGTCCTTCGACGTTGAGCGAGACCGTGCCGAAGCCGCTGTTCGGGTTCTGCGGATCGATGTAGTTGCCCTTCACGGTCACGCCGGGCTGGATCGTGAGCGTCGAGCCCTCCGTGACGGTCGCGCTCTCGAGCACGACGACCTCGCACTGATCCCACTTCGTGTTCCCCTCGATCTTCGCGCCTTGGACGAAGAGCTGACCGGGGGTGCACGGCTTGTCGAAGTTGGCCCGCTGGCACTGGAAGTCGGTTCCCTCGCACTTGAGCGAGAGCTTGTACGAGCCGGTGCCGGTGTCCTCGTTCGACATGAACGTCACGAGATAGTTCTGATCGCGATCGGCGGTGAACGAGACTGCAGGCGCGGGCGCCTCGCCGTTCGGGCCGTCGTCGCTGGCGACGATCTTCGCGCCGCGTGAGGTCTTGTTCGCGTACGGCGCGTTGACGACGAGCTGCGTGTCGAGCTCGGCATTCATGTCGTCGCGGCGCGCGTCGGATCCGCCTTTCGCTTCGAGCGAGACGGTGATCTTCGCCCCTGCCTTGAGCGGGACGACGTAGCCGTAGGCGCGCACGCGGGGATCGAACTGACCTTCGATCGTCGCGTTCGGTCCGATCGTGTCGACGATCTTCGCGTTGCGTTCGATCGCTTCGCCGATGTCGGTGCCCGTCGCCGCGTCCTCGGATGTGGAGCACGCAGCCGTGAGGGAGACGAAAATTGCGGGCAGAGCGAGAAGGGCGAGTCGGTTCGTACGCATCGGCGACCTCGGGGAAGAAGAGCGAGAGTGGAGTTGTCTCGGGTGCGCACCGGCACGCACATGTCGTACCTGCTTGCTGGCTCGTGAATTCGCGCAGATACGGCGCTCGGTGGTGCCTCTCCGATCCGACGGTGTGCCGGGCGCGATCCACCTAAGGCTCTCGCTAGACACTGTCTAGCCGAGCCTTGACAGTGTCAAGACGCGAGCCTAGACAGTGTCAAGGTGAGGTTCGCGATGAAGAAGGTTCGCGCGGTGGTCGTCGCTTCGTGTCTTGGCGGGCTCGGTGCCTCCGCCATCGCGCTCGGCACCGGATGCCGGGCTGCGGCGCCCGATGCTGCGGCTGCGGAGCGAGCGCCACGATCGTCCGAGGAGTCGGCGTCCGTGCCCGCCGTGCCGGTTCGCCTCGCGCCTGTCGCTGCGGGGCCGGTCGATCGCCCGATTCACGGGACCGGCACCGTGCGGCTGAAGAGCGAGGCGGATCTCTCGTTCAAGGTCGGCGGCGTCGTCACCGCAGTGCTCGTCGAGGAAGGCGCGCGGGTCAAGAAGGGGCAGGTGCTCGCGCGCCTCGACCCGACCGAGGTCGACGCGGCGCTCCGGCAAGCGAAGGAGGGCGCCGCCAAGGCCGAGCGCGATCTCGATCGCGTCCGCCGGCTGCACGCGACCGGTGCATTGCCGGTCGCCGAGCTCCAGAACGCGGAGACGGGTGTGGCGCTCTCGCATGCGGCTGTCGACGCCGCTTCGTTCAACGCCCAGCGCGCGGTCATCGTCGCTCCCGACGACGGTCGCGTCGATCGGAGGATGATTGAGCCGGGCGAGATCGTCTCGCCGGGACGTCCCGTGTTCCACGTGAGCGGTCGATCGAAGGGCGCTGTCGTACGCGTGGGTCTCGTCGATCGTGACGTGCTTCGCGTGCGAGAAGGCGACGAAGCCCGCGTCGTCCTCGATGCGCGACCGGACATGCCTCTCACCGGAAAGGTGGCGCAGATTGCGACCGTCGCGACGCCGGGCACCGGAACCTTCGACGTCGAGGTCCGCCTCGAGCCGGCGACGACGAACGGGAAGAAGACCGATGCGGCGCAGTCCTCCGAAGCGCTCCTCTCCGGGCTCACGGCGAAGGTCGAGATCCGCCACGTCGAGGAGGTCGCCGGCATCGTACCGATCGGCGCCGTCGTCGATGGTCGTGGCGCGGACGCCGCGGTGTTCGTCGTCGATCAGCAGAAGGCGCGCCGCGTTCCGGTGAAGGTCGCCTTCCTCGTCGACGGTCGCGCCGCGCTTGCAGCGGCTCCGCTCGAGCCGCAGGCAATGGTCGTCGAGGCTGGCTCTGCCCAGCTCGAAGACGGCTCACCGGTCCGCGTCCTTCCCTGAGACGACGTCGCGCTCGACGCTTCGTCTCGCGAGGATGCAGCGCGCGCACGCTCGTCTCCCTTCCGTCGCCTTCCCGAGGTCTCATGCTCAGCGCGTTCGCCGTTCGCCGGTGGCAGTTCACACTGATCGTCTTCGTTGCGCTCGTTGCGCTCGGGATCCAATCGCTCGTCTCCATCCCGAAATCCGAAGACCCCACGTTCCCTATGGCGACGTTCGCGATCGTCGCCGTCCTGCCCGGTGCGACGCCCACCGACGTCGAGCGCCTCGTCGCCGATCCCATCGAGACGAAGCTCAAGGCGCTCGATGACGTGAAGAAGCTCCAGACGGAGATCGACGACGGGCTCGCCGTGAGCCGGCTCGAGTTCCGCGCCGGATCGGATCCGGATCGCAAACGCGACGAGGTCCTTCGCGAGACGACGGCGTTGCGTCCGACGCTCCCTGCCGAGCTCGTCAGGCTCGACGTGAAGCAGTTCAACGCCGCGAAGGTGAACATCATCGAGGTGGCGCTCGTCTCGGACGCGCCCTACGGCGAGCTCGACGCGATCGCGCGCGCTCTTCGGCGCCGCCTCGAGAACGTGCCGGGAATCGCCGAGGTCGAGGTCGCCGGTCTGCCGAAGCAGGAGGTCACAGTCGTCCTCGACCTCGATCGGATGGTCGCTCTCGGCGTGTCGCCGCAAGAGGTGCTCGGCGCCATCGGCGCAGAGAGCACGAACATCCCCGCTGGTAGCATCGAGACAGGAACGCGTCGCTTCAACGTCAAGACGAGCGGGGACTACGCGAGCGTCGATGAGGTCCGTACGACGATCGTGCGCTCGGTCGGGGGAAGCTCGATCCGCGTCCAGGACGTCGCCGAGGTCGCGCTGCGCGACGTGGAGTCGTCGCCGATCGCGCGTTTCGACGGCAAGCGGGCGGTCCTCGTCGCCGCGAACCAGCGCGAGGGCCAGAACGTCTTCGCGGTGAAGAAGGCGGTCGAGACGGAGCTCGAAGCGTTCGAGCGCACGCTCCCGGCCAGCGTCCATCTCGCGCGCGGATTCGACCAGTCGAAGAACGTCGCGCACCGCCTCGACGGCTTCACGCGCGATTTCGGGCTCGCCATCCTGCTCGTCCTCGTCACGCTGCTCCCGCTCGGGTGGCGCGCGTCGATCGTCGTGATGGTGTCGATCCCGCTCAGCCTCGCGATCGGCCTCTTCTTCCTCGGGACGGCAGGTTTTTCGATCAACCAGCTCAGCATCGTCGGCTTCGTGCTCGCGCTCGGGCTGCTCGTCGATGACTCGGTCGTCGTCGTCGAGAACATCACGCGCCACCTGCGCGAAGGTGCCTCACCGCGTGACGCGGCGGTAAAGGCGACGCGGCAGATCACGGTGAGCGTCCTCGGCTGCACGGCGACGCTGGTGTTCGCGTTCCTCCCACTGCTCGCGCTGCCGGGCGCGCCCGGACAGTTCATTCGCAGCATGCCGGTCGCGGTGGTGTTCACGATCGGCGCTTCGCTCCTCGTCTCGCTCACGATCGTGCCGTTCCTCTCGAGCCGCCTCCTCCGTCCCGAGCACCAGCACGGCAACATCTTCTTCCGCGCGATGACGCGCGTGATCGAAGGGACGTACACGCCGATCCTCGAGCGCGCCGTTCGGCGCCCGAAGACGACGCTGGCCATCGCCGCGCTCCTCCTCGTCGGAAGCATCGCGCTCGTGCCGCGCATCGGGTTCAGCCTCTTCCCGAAGGCCGGAGTCCCGCAGTTCATGGTGCAGATCGAGGGCGCCGAAGGGGCGACCCTTGCCGAGACCGATCGTGCTGCGCGCTTCGTCGAGTCCGTGCTCGCGCGTCATCCCGAGGTCGGCCAGGTGGCCGTCACGGTCGGGAAGGGGCACCCGCAGGTCTACTACAACGTCTCGCCGAGGAACGAGCGCGCCAACGTCGCCGACGTCTTCGCGGAGGTCGCATCGCACGACGCAGCAAGGACCGGACGGTTGATGGAGACCCTTCGTGAGGAGCTCCGCGAATACGCCGGCGCTCGCATCGAGCTCGTCGAGTTCGAGAACGGGCCGCCCGTCGACGCCCCGATCGCGATCCGGCTCCTCGGCGAAGACTCAGAAGCGCTCGAAGCTGCCGCCGCCGACGTCGAGAAGGTCCTTCGCGACACGCCGGGAACACGCGACGTCAGGAATCCCGCACGCGAGCGGCGGACCGATCTGCGCATCAAGATCGATCGCGACAAGGCCGCCGTGCTCGGCATCGCCGTTCCCGACGTCGATCGTGCAGTGCGGCTCGCTCTCGGCGGCATCACCGCGGGCAAGTACCGCGCGCCGGGCAGTGAGGAGGCTTACGACATCCGCGTGACGCTTCCGCGCCGGCAGTCGAGCGGAGATGCGCCGAGCCTCGCCACGCTCGAGCATCTCTACGTCGCCACGTCGCGCGGAGCGCCGGTGCCTCTCGCGCAGGTCGCCGAGCCCGTGCTGGAGCCGTCACCGTCGAAGATCCGTCACTACGCGAAGGAGCGCAGCGTCACCGTCACCGCTCACGTGAAGGACGGGTTCAACACGGACCGCCTGACGAAGCAGGTGCTCGCCGCGCTCGGCAGCAAGGAGCTTCCGAAAGGCGTCCGCATGACGGCGGCCGGCGAGCTCGAGAACCGGCAGGAGAGCTTCGGCGGGCTCGGTCTCGCCATCCTCGTCGCGATCTTCGGTGTGCTCGCCGTGCTCGTCCTGGAGTTCCGGACGTTCAAGAGCACGTTGATCGTCGCCTCCGTCATTCCGCTCGGTGTCATCGGCGGTCTGGTCGCGCTCTTCATCAGCGGCAACACGCTCTCGTTCACGGCGAACGTCGGCTTCGTCGCGCTGATGGGCATCGAGGTGAAGAACTCGATCCTCCTCGTCGATCTGACGAACCAGCTCCGCGAAGAAGGCATGCCGCTCGACGAGGCAACGCGCCGTGCAGGAGAGGCTCGCTTCGTGCCCATCCTGCTCACGACGCTCACCGCGATCGGAGGCCTAGTCCCGCTCATCCTCGAGCGCTCGAGTCTCTACTCGCCGCTCGCGATCGTCATCCTCGGCGGGCTCGTCAGCTCGACGCTCCTCGCGCGCATCGTGACGCCGGTGCTCTACAAGCTGCTCGCGCCCACGATCGAACCGAAGGTCCCGGCGCGCGCGGAGGCCGCGGTCGTTCCGGCCTTCGCGACGGATCCCTGAGCGCGCGCCGCGGTCGGCGATAACCCAGCGCCTTGTAGCAACGCCGCGGTGTTCGCGCTCACTTCAAGACGACAGGCCGCACATCGTTGATGGGTCGTAGCCCTGTGCCGGCGACGTATCCATAACTGGCGTAGTCAGCGACGCCCCAGACGTGGACGGAGAAGGGGCCGTCGCTTCTCGCTTCTTGTCGACCGTAACCGCATTCGCCCTTGGGGAACTTCACCGGGGCAGACTTGCTGGTGAGCGAGACCCAGGCGAACTCGAACACTCCGCTCGTCCCGAGGGGCTGGAACCCCTCGATCTCACCGGCGCACTCGAGCTCGACAGGGCGGAAGCCCTGGGACGTCTTGCGACGCACGATCGTGAGACCTGTCTCCGGATAAGTGTAGTCTGCAAAGAAGACGTACTTGTCCAAGAACTGGTCGGACGCCGGTAGGTTCACGAAGTCTGGATCGCCGGTCTTGAACGGCGCTCCGCCGAGTCCCCCTCCGAAGTCCTGTCCCGTCATGTAGACCGCTGCATAAAACGGATGCTTCGTATCCTGACTGCGCACCACCAGCCGTTCGTTGCTCTTGAACGACGCAGACTGACCCGCATCGAGTCGCTCGGGCGCCGTACCAGGGCGTGACGGCTCGTAGGTGAGCTCCGTGCCGTCAGCAACGCTCACGATGGTGTAGAAGACGAACTCCGGCAACGAGTTCGATGGGTCCGATCCTCGCGAAGGATAGGGCACGAGTGCATATTCGTTTCCCCATTGCGAGGGCGCGGGGATCTGCTGCTGGAGCATGTCACACGCCGTGGCTTCCCCAGGGACGTAGGCGCATCGCGAACCGCCGAACATCCCCACCGGCTTGGTCGCCGAGATCGGACTTCCCGTCAGGGACGCTTGGGCGAACTGGAGCACCTCGCCGCGGGCCAGCGTCCAGCGCTGGGTGATGCCCGTCGTCGCTCCCTCGACGTCGTTGCCCATCGGCACCTCGGTGTTGGGCCTCATGCTCACCACGGTGTCGTCCTGACTCGCGACGAGCTGAAGGGTACGTTCGCTCACATGCCCGAAGTCGTACGGACTCACGGCGATGTAGTCCGTTTCCCAGGACGAGACGGGAAGAAGCAAGGTCGCGGTGGGCAAGTGCGAGCTCGCTCCGCCATACGGGAAGATCGAATACGTCGTGACGGGGGCATCGGTCACGAGCCGGAAGGCGGCCGTACGACTGGTCCCGTGCCTGATCGGATCGCGCGGGAGCGCGGGCGTCACCGTCTTTGGGCAGAGAACGCCGCCGTTCTCGACTGCGTCCGGCGACGCAGCCAGAAAGACGATCGCGACCTGCCCTTTGGGGAGCGGCCCCTCGAGACGCGTATAGATCTGACCTTCGCTCCCCGACGAGACCGTATAAACGGATTGGGAGATATCGAGCGGCGAGCTTCCGTAATCTGCCGAGATCGTCACGGCGCGATCCCACGTATTGGACACCATCGCCGCGAAGCAAGAGCCCCGGCCGTCCTTCTGCGCGTCGGGCGGTACCGTCCAGAACTCGCAGCCCACGCTCCCCTTCGAGAGTCGCGCGGCCTCGCACGCGGGGACGCATTGGCCCTGCCCGCATCCCTGGTCGGCGTTGCACGTCTCGACGACCTGCTCGTCTCCGTCGCAGCCCGTCATTACCGCTTTCAAATCCCGTGAACAATGGACTCCACAGGCGATCTCGGGGGTGTTGGCATCGGCAGCAGGCTCGAATCGATCCGGCGGAACGAACCCGTCCCGATCACTCGAACAAGCCTCGATGGTCGCAAACGAGAACGATACGAGGCCGAGACAAACCGCGTATCGAACCCCTTTTCGAGTCGACATCATCGCCTCACTAAAACGTCACCGCGGCAGGCGTCGGGTGAGCACCGTCGTCGGGCGAGCCCTGAGCCAGCTCGCCGTGGGCGTTGCCTCCCCAACACATGACCTTGCCACCACGAACGATGACGCATGTGGTCGAGTCGGAGAGCGCGAGACGGAGCGCGTGCTCCTTGAGCTCCGTCGCCGGCGTGAAGACGTCGGAGAAGAGCCCGCCGTCGGCGCCGCGCCCCAGCTGCCTGCGCGCATCGTCTCCGGCGCATTGAATCGAGCCGTCGCTCATGCGAAGACAGGTATTCTCGAGCGAGACAGCGACTTGTTGCGCACGCGCCTTGCTCCGAACGGGGACCAGCGTCGGACGAACGAAGACGAACGGAGCTCCGAAGCCCATTGCGCCGTACATGCTGTCGCCCCAGCAATAGGCATTTCCCCGGGCGGTCACACATGCGTGTGCGAGCGACCGATCGACGCCGTCCACGTACTCGTAGTGCCACGCACTGGCGGCGAGGCTCGTCACGCCTTCGACGGCGAGAACCGCGGGGACAGGATCTGGAGTCAGGGAAGACTCGCGACCGGCGATGATCCCGGCATAGTCGGCCGTCGCGCCCCAGCTCTGGATCCGGCCGACGCCGTCGACGGCGAAGGCGGTGTGCGTGCCCGCTGCCGTCCGAGCAATCTTGCCCGTCAACGATTTTACATTCGCAGGGCCGCCAAGTGGCTCGCTCGCCGGACGGCCCAGCTGCGCCTGGTCGTTGGCGCCCCAGCAGAACACTTCGCCGTCGACCAAGATCGCGCACGCGCTCTGCACGCCGACGTCGACCCGTGAGGCTCCCGTCTCCGGCAGAGCGACGGGCGACGGCGTTGGGTGGCGATCGCCGTCTGCCGCTGGCGGCTCCACGCTGAGCCCAAGCTGCGCCTGGTCGTTTCCTCCCCAGCAACTCACCCCGCCGGAGGAGAGCAACGCACATGACGTCGTTCCGGATGCGCTGATTTGCATGGCGTTGGCCACGCCCTGGACCGTACGAACGGGCGACTGGCCGTCATCGTCCGCCAACGCTTTGCCCGCGCCGAGCTGGCCGACGCCATCGTCTCCCCAGCAGCGCAGCGTCTTGTCGCTCATGAGAACGCAAAAGTGGTTTCGACCGGCGACGATATCGACTGGGCACGGCTCGGTGTCGCAGACGACCGGCTCATCGGGGACCTCGTCGGAAGCGTCAACCGGGGAATCGCTCACGCCTGTATCGGAAGGCGGTATCGTCGGCCCCGCATCGACGTCGGCGTCGACGTCGGTCGGTTGGGATCGTGGACGTTCGTCGTCCGAGCACGAGGCGACCGAGAGCGCAAGAATGCTCCAGGCAGAAGACGCGAGGACGACACGTCGCAAAGACACCATGACCTTCACCTTCTGCGTCTTCATCGGCCTTCACCGGAGGACTTCGCCCCCGTGTAGTGCAGAGTGACGGCGTCGCCGACGACCCAGATATCGTCCGGACCACTTCCCCAAATTCCGTAGAGGGCCGGCCTGCGGTCCGCCGGAAGCTCTGCGGCTACGAGCGTGAAGCCCTTACCATCGTAGTGGATGATCGTGAAGTCGTCGCCCACCGCCCAGACGTCGTCCGGCGCGCTCGCCCAGACGGCATGAAGGGTGTTCGTCGTGGGGGAAGCCACTACCTGCCAGCGCGTATCGGTATCCGTAATATGACGAATGGCGCCGCCGGCTCCGACGGCCCAGACGTCCTTCGCCGACGTGCCATGGATCGATTCGAGCGGACTCGACGATTGGCTGTCGACTTCGCTGAAGGCCACTTTGCCGCCGTTCGCTTTTGCGTGAAACATGAGGGCCTCCTGGCCTTTCATGTCCGGCTGGCTTGCCGCGACCCAGAAGTCCTCGCGGCTCGCTCCCCAGATGCTCCGAACGAGAGTGTTCCACTGGGATCCCGCCGTCGACGACTGCCATGCCGGGGTCCCATCGTCGCCCTGCGTGAGGACAAACTGGTTCCCCTGGTAGCTGTTGCCTTCGTCATCATAGTAGGAATAGTAGCTCGTGCCCAGGTGAACGTCGGAGGCGGATGTTCCCCAGACGGTATTGATCCCCATTCCCCTGAGCCCGCCACCAGGGAGCGGCATGTTGGTGAACGTCGCCGTTTCCCCATGCATGCCGGTGGTGTGGAAGATGGCGTCGACGCTGCCGACCAGATAGA
>JAEXCN010000276.1 GCA_023402175.1 Pseudomonadota bacterium
GTGTGGCTGCGGGCCCTGCGCCGGCTCCCGCATCGTCGGCCTCGGGCGCGCTCGTCGGACTCGCGCTCGTCGGACTCGCGCTCGTCGGCTCCGGCGCGGCGCTCGGCGCTTCCGTCGGCGGGGGCTCGATCCTCGGCTGTACGCTCCCGAGCGGAGGCGCCGACGCGCGTGCGGTCGGCGCCGATGACATCGCCGGCGCGGGCGCCGTCCTCCGCGCATAGAGCGAGTAGCCGCCGAGCGCCGCACCGACGAGCGCAAGCGCCCCGCAGAAGCTCACCAGCGCGACGACCGGAGCCATGTCGCGCCTAGGCGGCACCATCTCCGCAGGCATCTCGGTACCGAGCGGCGTGCCCGTGCTCGAGAACCCAGTGTCCGTCGCGAAGTTGCCGCTCGATGGCCGACCGGCATCGCCATGCAGGAGCGCGCTCAGCTCCGGCATCGGCACGTCCGAGAACGCGTCGGGGCTCGCCGCCGGCGGCACCGACTCCGCCGGCGCGAGCGTGCCCGAGACCTTCTCCATCGCGAGGACGAGCTCGGCCCGTTCGCGGAGCGCGTCGCTCGCGAGTCGCTCGACCCACTCGCCGACCTCGCTCGGGCTCGCGAGACCGATCTTTCGCTCGAGATCGATCGCCATCTCGCGAGCGGTCTGGTAGCGGCTCGCGACGTCGATCGCGAGGCCCTGCATCACGATCGCGTCGAGGTTGGCGGGGAGATCGGAGCGCACCTCGCTCGGATTCTTGAAGTCCCCCTTCACGACGCGCGTGACGATCTCGACGTCCTTCGCCCCGTCGTGCAGACGCCGCCCCGTGAGCGCCTCCCAGAGGACGACCGCGGCCGCGAAGATGTCCGCTCGGCGATCCACCTTCCCGCGGATCTGCTCGGGCGCCATGTACGCGAGCTTGCCTTTGATCTGTCCCTCGCGCGTGATCTGCGCACGACCGGCCGCCTTCGCGACACCGAAGTCGAGGACGCGCGCGACGCCGTCTGCGCCGACGATGATGTTCTGTGGTGAGACGTCTCGATGCACGACATCGAGCAGCTCGCCGTTCACGCCCTTCGTCTCGTGCGCTGCATGAAGACCGAGGAGCACGCCGTGCATGATCGCGGTCGCGACCTTCGTCGGGACCGGCTCGCTCGTCGTGCGGCACGTGCGAAGCAGCTTCGAGAACGCCTCCCCGTGGACATACTCCATGACGAGGAACAGGCCCTTGCTCGACTCGATGACGTCGACCATCGGGACGACGTTCGGATGGCGAATGCGCGCGACGATGCGCGCCTCGTCCATGAACATCGTGATGAAGTCCTGATCCGTCGTGTAGTGCGAGTGCAGCCGCTTCACGGCGACGGTGCGACCGAAGCCTTCGGCGCCTAGCAGACGGCCAAGATGGACCGTTGCCATGCCGCCCGATGCGAGCGCATCGAACAGGGCATAACGCCCGATGATGAGCGGCGCCTGGTCCGCAGTAGCCGTCGCGGCGTCTGACACGACGAGACCTAGCCTATCAGCAGCTCACGCATCCGGACAAAGCACCGCGGCGCGGGTCGGGCCCACACCTTCCTACGGGTGGGCCGACGCGCGCCGCGCCTGCTTCGGTTGGAGGGCGGCTCAGCCCGCCATGTCGTTGAGATCCGACTGAAGCGCGAAGACCGGGAAAATCAGATAGAGGATTCCGTTCCGCGACGTCGGCTGCATGCCGCGCATCTGCTTCGCCTTCTGGACCTCCTTGGGGACCATCGCGAACCAGTAAATCAGCTGGTAAATCGGGACGAACATAGGCCAGCGCGGGAATGCTGGATTGTTTGCAGCATTCCGCATCTCGTCGAGCCCCTTCAGCGCGTTCAGCAACATCCAGATTGCGGGCACGAGGATGAAGAGATTGCCGATGGAGGCGACGATCGCCGATTCGAGCACCGTCGCGAGAATCGTGAAGACGATATTCATGCCGACGATGGCGATGACCGGAACGATACCGACGACGAATGCGTTGCGCTTGGTCGGCTTCGCTCCGCCCGGCGCCGCGCCCGCGTAGCCCATGCCCGGCATGCCCTGCATGCCCTGCTGCATCTGGCCGAACGCACCCTGCATCTGAGCGCCGAAGCCACCGCCCGGAGGCTGCTGCTGCCCATAACCCGGCTGACCACCCGGCGCCTGACCGTAACCCGGCTGACCGCCAGGCTGACCGTAACCAGCAGGAGCACCCGGAGGCGACTGCGGCTGACCGTAACCCGGCTGACCGCCACCCGGCTGTCCGTAACCACCAGGCGCCCCCGGCTGTCCGTAACCAGGCTGTCCGCCCGGCGGCTGACCATAACCTCCGGGCTGCTGTGCCGGCGGCTGGCCGTAACCCGGCTGTGCACCAGGCTGCGGCTGTCCGTAGCCGCCCTGCTGCGGCTGACCGTAGCCAGGCTGTGCGCCAGGCGGCTGCCCGTATCCGCCCTGCTGCGGCTGGCCGAAACCGCCGTGCTGGGGCTGACCTGGTTGACCGTAACCGGGCTGCTGCGGCTGCCCGTAGCCTCCGTGCTGAGGCTGCTGGCCGGGATAGCCGCCAGCGGGCGGATAACCGGGGGGATAGTTGCCACCGGGGGGTTGGTTCATGGCGGTTATCTTACGCTCGGAACGATTGGCAGATCACGTTTTGTTCGTGACGCGCGCGACCGGGTCGAATACGCGGAAAAGTCCCGGATAATGCCGCAATTTTCGCCCCTGTCACTCGTCCGGGGGACAGACAATCCGCGGATGTCGTAGTCCTACCGGCGAGGCGAGGTGCGCGACGGCCTCCCCGCGCTCGCTGCAGGATGCACGTAACTGGCTGCGGGATACACGTTCTTGGAAACGCTCACCATTGGCGGCGCGAGCGTCGGTGCGGGGACGATCGTCGTCTCCGGCGAAGGCGGCGCATCGTTCGCGGACACGAGCTCCGTGGCCGCAGGAGGCGCGCCGAGCCGCGGGGGATCCGCGAGGCCTGACCGCGCGCGTGCGTAGAGGACGAGCGCCGCCGCGGACGCGCAGAGGAGCGCGGAGGCCATCGCGAGGACGACGGCACGAGCCTTCCGCTTTCGTGTCTGCAGCGCTGCCCAGTTCTGGACCACGAACTGACGGCGACCGAGCTCGCCCGGGTCGGGCAGCGTCTGTCGCTCGGGCGGGATCGTCGCGACCACGGCCTCGACGCTCGGCACGGGCACGTGCGGCGCGTGAGGAGTGAACGGCGGCGGCGTCATGTGCCTCGGGAGGTGTGGAGCAGACGTGCGGAAGGGAGCGATCGCCGAGAGCGAGCCGACCTCGCGCTGGATGCTCGCGAGGCCACTCAGCACGCCGATCGATCCGAACGGCGCGAGCGCGCGCGCGAACGTCGCTGCCGTCGTCCAGCGCACCGCTCTGTCACGCGCGAGCGCCCGAGAGACGATCGCGACGAGCTCCCGCGGCACGTCACGACGGAGCGCCGGGATCGGGCAAGGGTCTTCGTCGAGCACGCGGTCGAGGACCTCTTTCACGTTCGCGCCGGCGAACGCCATCTCCCCGGTGATCACCTCGTAGAGGATCGCCCCGAGCGCCCAGATGTCGGCGCGGTGGTCGACGTTCATCGGATCCCGGATCTGCTCCGGCGCCATGTACGCCGGCGTGCCGAGGCTCTTCGTCTCGTTCGTGAAGCGCCGCTTGCCGCTCGCCGTCGCCTTCGAGATGCCGAAGTCGAGCACCTTCACGCGGCGTGAGCCGTCGGGACGGAGCGCGAGGAACAGGTTCGCCGGCTTCAGATCGCGATGCACGATCCCGAGCCGGTGCGCGGCGGAGATCGCATCGAGCGCCTGGAGCACGTAGTCGACGCCCTCGACGACATCGAGCTGACCGCGCATCGCGATCTCTTCCTCGAGGTCGTTGCCCTGGAGGTGCTCCATGATCATGTACGGCATCCCGGTCGGGAGCATCCCGACGTCGGAGACGCGGCAGACGTGATCCGACTCGATGCGCGCCGCGGCGCGGGCCTCGTTCAGGAAGCGCGCAATCGACTCCTCCCGCGAGCCGAACCGGTGCTCGACGAGGAACTTGATCGCGACGACCTGATCGAGCGCCACGTGGCGGGCGGCAGCGACGAGCCCCATCGCACCGACACCGATCACGCGCTCGACGCGATACTTGTCGATGACGTCACCGATCGCGACCGGTGACGGCAGATGGGACGGAGCGCCCTGAGCCACGTCCTCCAAGAATAGCGAAGCACCTTCTCGGCGGAAGGTTCGCCGATGACCCAGGTCGCTCGCCCGAGGAGGTCGAGCCGTGAGCGAGCGCGCGCTCACGGCTCGAGGTGGTGGATCGTCGTTCCCTCGGCCGTAGCGCCGCGACGGCTGGGCTCGAGCGCCGATGTGCGTGCGATCAGCCGCGCCGACGCGGCGGCTGCGCGGCGATCACCACCCGCACTGCTCGCCCTTGTTCTGGTCCTGGAGCCACGCGCGGAGCGGAGCGAAGTATTCGACGAGCGCCGACGCGTCGGCCTTCGTCTCACCCGAGAGCACCGCGAGCGCCTCCGGCCACGGCTTGCTCTGACCGAGCTCGAGCATCGCGCGCAGCTTCGCGCCCGCTTCCTTGTTGCCGTGGATGCTGCAGGTGTCGAGCGAGCCCTTGTGACCCGCCGCCTTGCAGAGCGCGCGGTGGAACTGGAACTGATAGATGCGCGCGAGGAAGTAACGCACGTACGGAGTCGAGGCCGGCACGTGGTACTTCGCGCCCGGATCGAAGTCGGCCTCGGTGCGCGCCACGGGCGGCGCGACGCCCTGGTACTTCGTGCGGAGCGCCCACCACGCTTCGTTGTACTTCGACTTCGGCGTCTTGCCGGAGAACACGTCCCAGCGCCACTTGTCGATGAGAAGGCCGAACGGGAGGAAGGCGACCTTGTCGAGCGCCATCTTCATCTGGAAGTTGATCCGGCCCTTGTCGCCCTTCGGCACCGCGTCGAGGAGGCCGAGGCTCTTCAGGTAGTCGGGCGTGACGGACAGAGCGAGCGTGTCGCCGATGCCCTCGTGGAAGCCGTCGTTGGCGCCCTGCTGGAAGAGGATCGGGAGCTTGTAATAGTAGTGGAAGTAGTAGTCGTGCCCGAGCTCGTGGTGGATCGTGATGAGATCCTCCTCGGTCGGCTCGATGCACATCTTGATGCGGAGGTCGTCGTTCCACGACACGTCCCACGCGCTCGCGTGGCACACGACCTCGCGGTCCTTCGGACGCGTGAAGAGCGAGCGCTCCCAGAACGACTTCGGCAACGAATCGAGGCCGAGCGAGGTGAAGAACCCTTCACCGAGGCGGACCATCTTCTGAGCGTCGAACTTCTTCGCGACGAGCTTCTTGTCGACGTCGAGCGACCCCTGCCCCGGATAGGGCTCGAGGACGTCGTAGATCCCGTCCCACTGCTGCGCCCACATGTTGCCGAGCAGCTGCGCCGGGATCGGCGCCTTCTCCTGGACCTTGTCCTTGCCGTACTTCGCGCGGAGCTTCTTGCGCGTGTAGCAATGGAGGTCGTCGTAGAGCGGCTTCACGTCCTGCCAGAGACGCTCGATGTCCGCCTCGAACTCCTGCGGGCTCATGTCGTAACCCGAGCGCCAGAGCGCGCCCATGTCCGCGAACCCGATCTCCTTGGCGCCCTTGTTCCCGAGCTCCGCGTAGCGCGTGTACTTGTTCTTCATCACGGGGGCGATCGCGTGCCACCCCTTCCACGCCTCGACGAGCTCGTCGTAGCTCCGGCTCTTCTTCAGGATGCGAGAGAGGTCGTCGAGCTTGAGGCACTTCTTGCCCGCACCGGCCTGCTTGTTGTCGCCGCCAGCGGCACTTGCCTTCGCGAGCGGCGAGCCCGCGGGCGGGCAGTATTCGCCCTTGCCGTAGGTCGCCGTCATGCTGCTCTGGAGCTCGGCGAGCTCGCGACGCTCGTCGGCGTTCGACGGCGCGGGCACGATCTGCGCGAGCTTGAGGAGGAGGAGCTGCCGAGCGACGACCGGATCGATGCCCTTCACCCCGTCGAAGCGGCGCGCCTTCTGGATCGCGTCGGTGACGTACGCGGCCGTCGCCTCTTCGCCGGACGCGGCGAGCGCCTCGGTGTCGTCCGTGATGAAGTTCTGATTCACCCAGCCGGCGCGATCGCGCGCGACCCACAGGCGGCGGAGGTCCTTGTCGACCTGCTCGATGAACTTCTTCGCCTCCTCCGGCGTCGCGGCCGTCGCGACCTGCGGGGCCGTCGTCGTCGGCGTCGTCCCCGGCTCCTCGCACTTCGGGCAGGGAGCGCTCGGCGGAGGCGTCTCGCCGCCACATGCAGCCGCGAGGGCGATCGTGAGGACGGGCGCGAACGAGAGCAGGAGGCGATGGCGCATGGCTGAGCCAGCTTCTACCGCGACGACGCCGCGAAACCAACAGCGCTTGTCAGCTTGTCACGGGCCGGCGATCCCCGGCCGCGAACGCGCGCCAAACTGTCCATTCGAGCTCGTCGGCCGCTCTGAACCCACGGAGAAAAAGGGACCCGCTGCGCCGGCATGGCCATCGCAACGGCGGCTGTTCGCCATGTGGCCTCGCAGCTCCTTGGTCGTCCCTGCATCGGTCGCGTTCGTCGCGTTCCTGCACGCGCAGGCCACCGGGTCGCTCGTGGATGCCGCCGCCGTGCCCGCGTCGATTGCACCTTTCGCCGAGGCGCGCGCGGCGGCAGCCACAGCGCATTCACACGAGACGAGCCCCTCGACGACGGATCCGTCAGGGCCGATCGTGGAGGTACGCTTCGACGGCCTCTTCGAGGCGCTCGATCCCGGCAACGACGCGCGCGGGCGGCACGCTCGTGAAACAGAGGCGCGCGAACGAGCTCGCGTACTCGGCGCCGAACGCGTCTCCGGGGGCCAGGAGGACACCACGGTCCACCGCTCGCTCTAGGATCGCGAGGAGCGGACGGTCTCCACCTCGCTCGGCGATCGCCGGCGAGAAATCGAGGAAGAGATAGGTCGCGCCCTCGGCGACGTGGAAACGGATCGGCGCATCCTGGAAGGCCGCGAGGGCGGCGTCACGCGCTTCGCGATACGCGCTCCGAGCTGCCGACGGGAACGTCGCGTCGCCGAGCGCGGAGGCAGCCGCGCGCTGCATCGCGACCGAGACATTGAACGCGGTGTGCGTCGAGACGCGGCGCGCCGCCGAAACGACGTCGCCTGGAGCTGTGACGAACCCGACGCGAAGCCCCGCGAGCGCGTGGCTCTTCGAGAGCGAGTGGAGCGCGATGGTGCGATCGCGAATCGTCGGATCGACCGAGACGATCGACGGCGCCGTGCTCTCGTCGCCGTTCGCGAAGACGATGTCCGCGTAGACCTCGTCGGCGAAGATCCAGAGATCGTGCTCTCGCGCGAACGCCGCGATGCGTTCGAGCTGCGCCTTCGTCAGCACCTTGCCGTCGGGGTTGTTCGGCGAGATGAAGTAGACGGCCTTCGTGCGCGGGCCGAGCACGCTCGCGAGCAGCGCGGCGGGATCGAGCGAGGGATCTTCGTAGAGCCGCTGCGTGAGCGGCGCCTCGACGGGCAATGCGCCACACGCCGTGAAGATGCCGGGCGCGAGCGGCCAATAGGGCGCTGCGAGGATGACCTCGTCGCCGGGATCGAGGACCACGCGCGCCGCGCAGAAGAGCGCGTGCGTGCCGCCGTTGCCGACGAGGACCTCGTTCGTGGGATCCACGTCGATCCCGCGTCGCGACAGGACGCACGCGATCGCTTCGCGAAGCTGTGCGAGGCCGACCGTCGGACCGTAGCGATGGAGCGTGACGTCCTCGGGATCGAGGTCCGCGAGCACACGTCGCGCGCCTTCGGGCGGCGGCAGATGCGTATCGCCGATGTGAAGCGGGATGAGCTCATCGCCGCGTGCGGCGAGGCGTGCGAGCCGCTCCTCGAGCCCTGCGAACACCGGAGGACGGATCCTCCGCGCCGCGTCCGACAGGGCTCGGTGCGTCATCGCGATCGGCGCGAGCGCCCGATCAGAAGCCGAACTGGCCGCCGATCTCGGGGCCGATGCTCGGCGCGAACGCGTTCAGGAAGGCGAGGTTGGCGCGAAGGCCGAACATGACCGCGAACCGCTGGCTGAGCGCGTAGCGCCCGCCGCCGCCGACCGTGAGGAACGCGGGACCGGCGATGTGCCACGCGTCGACGTCGCGCTTCTCGAACGGCGGGTTCTCCGTCGGCTTGCGCTCGATCACCTGCACCGGGATGCGGGTCTCGAACTGGCCGATGCCGAGGCCGCCCATTGCGTACGGAGCGAAGCCCTTCTTGAAGAGGGCATCCTTGCCGAAGACGTACGTGGCGCGGAGCTCGAGGTGGATCGGAACCGCGAAGCGATTGCCGTCGATTTCGGCGTCATTGCCGGTGTAGCTGTTGAGCACGAGACCGAGCCGTGCGCCGACCAGGACGTTCGGTTGCACCGCGTAGTCGAGCGTGAGCATCAGGCGGACGTTGCCGAGCGCGCCTCCGCCGGTGACCTTGTCCGACCCGCGCTCGTTCGAAGGCACGATCGAGTCGTTCTCCGCACGGGCCGTCGGGTTACGCGACGGATAGTCGCTGCCGTCGCTCCGCGTGCAGTAGAAGTTCTGGTCGTTGATCGGCGTCGCCTCGGGCGTCCGCAGCCTGCAGACGTCATCCGCGCTCGGGACGAACGTGTAGTCGAGCGCGCCGGCGAGGCCGACCCAGAGCTTCGGGCCCTTCTTGCCCTTCGTGTACTCGGCGCACTTGTTGTCCGAGAGGCACTTGTTGCTCTTGCACTCGCTGTCCTCTTCGCAGAACTCTCCGCCCTCTTTGCCGCTCGGCTCCTCGATCTTCCCCGCGGCTCCTTCGCCCTTCTTGCAGCCGGGGAAGTTCGGCGGGCAGTCGCCGGTGTCCTGGCACTGCGTCGGAGCCGCTTCGTTCGGCAGGTGCGGCGGCTCATCGACCTTCTCGGTCTTGACCGGCACCTTGTACGGGTTGGTGCGATCGCCTCCGGTCGCGACCGGGTCGTTGCTCGGGTCGAAGCCCTGGATGTAGTACTGCGTCGTGCCCTGCTGGACGTCGGCGCACGGGATGAGGCCGCCCCAGCCCTTTTCGCCCATCTTCTTGAGCTCGGCGGACTTCCACTCCGTCATGCCGAAGCCCTTGTAACGGACGATCACTCGGACGAGCTGCTCCTCGCCGTCGTACTCGACGTAGACGGGGATCGCCGTGCGGACCTGCTGCTCC